>CAINOC010000036.1 GCA_903851385.1 uncultured Chlorobiaceae bacterium
ACTCATAGCGGCACTCAGCATCTCAAGGTATATCGAGCGCATGGCCGACCACGCCGCCATGATAGCCCGTGAAGTCATTTATCTCATAACCGGTGAAATTGTCCGCCACAAGGGGGATTTCTATGAAAACATACTCGAATCCCTTGACGACTGATCACAATACCACTCTCTCTTGAGATGCCACGCACAGCATTTTTGTTTTTTTCTTGCAATTAACCTTGCAGGTCTGCTAAATTAGCAACACTTTACATTTTTCTATTAACATAAGCATGGTGTTTGAACCCTATGGCTAACCTGTTAGGCAAACTTTTCGGCGACTCCCCGAAAACCACAGAAACCCCGCAAGCATTTACTATCAAGATCGACCCCGCCAAGTTTGGTCTTTCCATAAAACCGCAGGGCACAGTCTATGTTCAGCTTGAATCCCTCAAGCAAAAGCTTACCAAGCTTTCGTCCAATGTTGAAAACAACCTGATGCTCAGTATCCGGGCTTCAACAAAAGGAAATGTCGAGCTTGCCTCTTCAGCCTTCAAGTTTGATGAAGCATATATCCGCAAAGGGAAGTTTGAAGTCGAATACCTTACCCTTGCCTATGCAACGTTCCAGAACCTCGCGGAGGATGATCTCAAGGCAATAAAACAGGCCCGGATGATCCTTCGTGAGCTTGAACGCCTTGCCCAGCTTGCGCTCAACATAGCCGACAAAGCCGAGTATGTAAAGTTTGCCAATGTTCAGGATCTGCATAAGGACGAGTACGGCTTGAAACCCATGGGCGACATCACAGCTGAAATGATCAAAAAGGCAGTCGAGGCATTTGTAAGCGGCAACTCAAAGCACGCCAGTGAGACGCTGGTCATGATGACCGAAATCCAGGGTCTATATGACACGGCGTTTGCGAAAATCAAGTCTATGGTGAACGACCAGAACATCATAAACCATACAGGTATTCTTTCAATTGTTGAGCATGTCAAGGCTTCAGCCGACATATCCTGTACCATTGCAAGCCACTTCTGCTGAGAAGCGTCCTTTTTTTACCGATAAAAAAAGCGGGCTTCGGTTCGCTTTTTTTATATCAGGCATTTACTCTATAGCTCATGAAGAAAGATCAAACCTTAGCCCAAAGGCTCAAAGAAAATAAGCTGGCTTCTGTCACTCTCTTGATGCTGCTTCTTCTCACGCTCTTTTGGTTCTTTCAGCATCGCGCTCCCCAAAAAGCCATTGTACAAAAGCCTTCCGACCTTATTCCCGTAAACGTCGCCCCGGTCATAAAAGCAGCAGTTCGCGACAGCTTCAGCACTGTCGGTACTGTCGAAGCGTTCCGCGAAGCCGACATCTTCTCAGAATCCGCAGGTTTAGTGCGCAAGGTATCGGCTGAACCGGGTTCACCCAAAAAAGCTGGCGACGTCCTGGTTATTGTTGACGACGAACTTGCAGCCTCTCTCCAGCGTAAAGCCAGCGCTCACTACCGCCAGACGAAACGCGACGTCGAACGCTACAAAACCCTTTATGCCGAAGGAGCAGTCCCGCTTTCAGCTTTTGAGGCCGTGCAGCTCCAGAACGAAGAGGCTCAGGCCGAATTTGTTGCAGCCGCCCGAAAATTCAGCGATACCAAAGTTAAGGCTCCATTTACAGGAACCCTCACCACCCGTTTTGTCGAGCAGGGTGAACTGCTTCACGAGGGGGGCAAGGTTGCACACATGGTCGATATGACAAGGGTGAAAATCATCATCTTTGTCCCGGAGCGCGAAATCATCAAATTTGTTCCAGGCACAACTCTTGCCGTTACCAGCGACACCTCTCCAGGTCAGCGATTCAGCGGCAAAGTCAGCGCAGTCAGCAACAAGTCAGGCCGAGACCATACCTATAGGGTGGAAGTGCTTCTCGATAATCCCATAAAAAACGCTTTCCGTTCCGGAATGTTTGCCAGGGTAGTAACCACCGGCGAAGGTCATCGGGAAGCTCTTCTTGTTCCCCGTATCGCCCTTGTTGCGGGCATCCGGAAGCCCGAAGTCTTTGTTGTCCGCCATGGAAAAGCTGTTCTGACATCGTTTGTTGCCGGCATGGAACTCCAGAAGGAGCTCGAAGTTCTTGATGGCCTCAAAGTTGGCGACAGTGTCGTAACCAGTGGCCAGACGGAGCTTATCAACGGCTCCGCAGTTCTCGTCATAGGCCGGAAGAAAGGGCAGAGCGCACCATGACGCTTACAGAGCTCGCCATAAAACGCCCGACACTGATTGTCGTTCTCTTCACCGTACTGGCCATTCTTGGCCTCTTCAGTTATGGCCAGCTGCAATACGAGCTTCTGCCGAAAATGACTCCCCCCGTCGTCACGGTCTCCATTCGCTACCCGGGTGCATCACCCGCCGAGGTCGAGACCTCACTCACCAAACCGGTAGAAGAAGCGGTTTCAGCCATTGAAAAAATAGCATCGATCACCTCAACGTCAACCGAAGGGTTATCGGTCGTTGCCATAGAGTTTTCCAACTCAGCCAATATTGAAAAAGCCCTGCAGGATGCTCAGCGCAAAATCAACGAAGTGCGCGACCGCTTTCCCGACGATGCAAAACCCCCCGTAATCACCCGTTTTGCGCTCGACGAGGCACCGGTACTCAGAATCGGAGCCACCTCATCCCTGCCCGACACGGACTTTTACCGAATGCTTAAGGACGATGTTAAACCTCTTCTTTCAAGTGTTGCTGGTGTGGGGCAGGTCTACCTGCTCGGAGGACGCGAGCGCGAAATTCGCGTCAATATTGATCTCCAGCACCTCCAGAGCTATGGTTTAACAGTTCCCGACGTTCTCAACGAGGTAGGCAAGGCCAATCTCGATTTTCCGACCGGAAAGATAGACGATCGCGACCGGCAGTTTGTAGTTCGCCTTGCAGGCAAATTTTCCAGCCTCTCAGAGCTTCAGGATCTTGTTCTTCGTTCCACCCCTACCGGCAAAGTCACCCTGCGTGATGTTGCTGAAGTAGAAGACGGATTCAAGGAAATCACAACCCTAACACGATTGAATGGCCGTGCCTCCGTAGGCATCATGATCATGAAACAGAGCGACGCCAACACCGTCGACGTCAGCCGCCTCACTAGGGTCACCCTCACGCGCCTTGAAAAGCTTTATAAAGAGAAGAATCTCTCATTTGATATAGCCCAGGACTCTTCGACCTTCACGCTCGAAGCCGTTACTGCAGTCCAGCACGACCTTATGCTTGCGGTGCTTCTCGTCGCCCTTGTCATGATGCTTTTTCTGCACAGTCTGCGCAACTCCCTCATTGTGCTGGTCTCCATCCCGACCTCGCTCATTACCACCTTTACGGGCATGTACCTGTTCGGCTTCACACTGAACCTCATGACCCTGCTCTCCCTCTCGCTCGTTGTGGGTGTTCTTGTTGACGACTCCATCGTTGTGCTTGAAAATATCTACCGTCACCTCGAACGGGGTGAAGAGCCCCGTAGCGCATCCCTCCTGGGTAGAAATGAGATAGGCTTTACGGCACTCTCTATCACCCTTGTCGATGTGGTTGTCTTTCTGCCGCTCTCTCTCGTCAGCGGTATAGTCGGCAACATTCTACGTGAATTTTCCGTGGTCATGGTTATCTCAACCCTGGTCAGCCTTTTTGTTTCCTTTACCCTCACTCCGCTTCTCGCTTCTCGCTTCTCCAAAGTTGAAAATCTTACCGGCAAAAACCCCTTCGAAAAATTTGCCATCGCCTTCGAGCAGAACTACCAGCGACTGCGCCAGCTCTATCTCGATCTCCTGCATTGGAGTTTCGGTAATCCCCGTAAAGTCTTTTTCAGCGCAATACTGCTGCTTGCGGCCTCATTCAGCCTGCTTGTTTTCGGAAAGATAGGAGGGGAGTTTATTGAGGTATCCGACCGAGGCGAGTTCTCCGTCATGCTTGAGCTTGAGCCCGGCACCAATCTTGAAGAAACCAACCACCTGACACGACAGGTTGAGCACCGCCTCTTTGCAATGCCGGAAGTGAAAAAACTGCTCGTCAATGTCGGAGCCTCCAGTGAAGGCTTTTTCAACCAGCGCGCCGACAACATCTCCGAACTCAATGTCAGGCTCTCGCCCAAAGAAGAGCGCACAACATCCACAGGTGACGTCATGCAGGCAGTCCGCACCAGCCTTAAGGATGTTGTCGGTCTTAAAGCCAGCATCAACCCTATCGGTATCTTTGGTACAGCCAACGAAACGCCCGTCGCCGTCATTCTCAGCGGCCCCCTGAGAAGTCAGGTCACTCGTGTTGCCGAAGCACTTCGCGACAGTATTAAAACCATACCCGGCACTGCCGACGTCAAGCTCACCTCCAGGGTTGGCAATCCCGAAATGCGTATTGTTGTCGATCGCGAAAAAATGGCAACCTTCGGTCTCTCCATTGCCGATGTCGGCGCAACTCTCCGCACCGCCTATGCAGGCGACGAAGCAGGCAAATACCGCGACGGAGGCGATGAGTACGATATTCGTGTCATGCTCGACAAATATTACCGTCAAGACACCTCCACGCTTGCCGATATTACTTTCCGAACCCCTCAGGGCGACATGGTCAAGCTCGGTCAGTTTGTAAGCTTTGAGCAGGATCGAGGCTATACCCTGTTGCAGCGCAAAGACCGCAACAATGCGGTATGGGTCAAGGCGCAGGTTCTCGGCCGTCCGGTCGGCAGCATCGGCCAGGATATAGAGCGTGCTCTGACAAACATGAAAAAACAGGGCCTCATGCCCTCAACCGTATCCTACGCCTACGAATCCGATCTCAAACGCCAGAGCGAGTCCTTTTCAACCCTGCTTTCGGCATTTATGGTTGCAATCATCTTTGTCTACCTTATCATGGTTGCCCTTTACGACTCCTACGTCTGGCCGATGGTGGTAATGTTCTCCATTCCCCTTGCAATTATCGGAGCACTCTTTGCCCTTGCTCTCACCGGTAAATCCCTCAGTATTTTCACCATCCTCGGCATCATCATGCTGGTCGGCCTGGTGGGTAAAAACGCTATTCTTCTGGTCGATTTCATCAACAAATTCCGCCTCGAAGGCATGGGACTCACCGAATCGATTATTGAAGCGGCAAAAGAACGGCTTCGCCCTATTCTCATGACCACCCTGACGCTTATCTTCGGCCTTCTGCCTATAGCACTCTCCGGCAGTTCAGGTTCTGAATGGAAATCAGGTCTGGCCGTCGCTCTCGTCGGAGGCCTTGCCAGCTCCATGTTTTTAACCCTGCTAGTGATTCCGGTTGTCTACGTATGGTTCGACAAACTTCGAACAAAATTCTCAGCCATTCGTTGGGGTAACAGCACACAAAAGCCACAATAATTTTTTATGCAACTCTTTATCCTCATCTCTCACTATCTTGATATTAGATTCTTGGGGAAAGAGTAACAATGTTGTAACCAAGGGATATGCCATGCGTTTTTTGTCGAAACAAACACCCACGTTGCTCCTTTGCCGCATTGCCCTTGCCTTTTCTTGGATATACCAGGGAGCGGTTCCAAAAATAGTTTGTCAGAGTCGGGGAGAAATCGACCTTCTCGGTCACGTCATTCCAGTCTATCAGTGGGTATGCGAGGCCATCTTTTGGATCGGAGCAGGTGAGATAGTTTTCGGACTTCTTCTTCTATTTGCTGCATGGAGCTCGCTTTTCTGGCTTAATATAGTGGCGTTGACCGGCCTGCTTCTTTTCGTTCTTCTCTTTGAGCCCGCAATGTTTACCTTACCCTTCAACCCGCTGACGCTCAATATTTCGCTTATTACCCTCTCAGTGATTGCTCTTCTAGAGATTCACAAAAATAAAACCCTCACATTGTAATGAAAGCGCATAGTTATGAAGGGAAGTTAAGTGCCGTTGCACGGCTCTTTCTTTATGTTTCAGTCACAGTCATTACCATAGCCTCCTTTCTTGGTGCAGGCGGGGTTATGACAGGCTGCTACTTCCTCCTGAAGCTCCATCCTTACATCTTTTTTATCGGTTTCGGCAACCTCGCCATCCTCATTCTTAACCGCTACCTCACAGCAACAATATACCCAGAACTCAAAGTTGATCCACTTAAGCAGCAACGCTACATCTATACGGTCATACTCGCTCTCGTTATGATCACCATAGCCATAGCCTTCGAGTGGCCGCTTCTCAAGGCCCTTACAGGCCTGCTGCTCATGGTTGTCGTCGCCGGGCCGCTCAAGGAAATATTCACCACTCTTTCAATCCCGAAAATCTGGAAAGAGGTCTCCGTCCGCTACTACATCTTTGATGTTCTCTTCCTCCTCAACGCCAACCTCGGCCTCTTTACCCTCGGTCTCAAAGAAGCCTTTCCCCATCAAAGCATCATTCCGTTTTTTGTCACCCAGTCATCCTATTTTCTCGGCTCCTCGTTTCCACTCAGCATCAGCGTCATGGGCTTTCTCTACACCTACGCCTGGAGCAAATCCTCAAAGCGTGAGCTTATCAAGCGCCTCTTCAGCCTCTGGTTTTATATGTTTGTCGGTGGAGTACTGCTCTTTCTTATTGTTATCCTCGCCGGTTACTATCTCGGCATGATGCTCATCAGCCACATCCTGCTCTTCGGCGTTATGGCGCTCCTCGGCAGCTTCGCCGTTTACCTTTACAATTTTTTTAAACAGAACTTCCACCATCCGGCACTGGCCTTTCTTCTCGGCGGCTTGGCACTTCTCTTTGCAACAAGCGGCTTCGGCATCATGACCATTTACTTCCTCAAAGGCGTAGCATTTGGTACAGTCCCCCCCCTCCGTATCGATAGAATGTGGATCTACCATGCTCATACCCATGCTGCACTGCTCGGCTGGATAACCTGCTCATTTATCGGCATGATCTACATCGTCATTCCATCCATTGTCCGTGCTAACTCTCTTGATCCCCTCCGGAGTGACAAAGTTCTCTCTGCAATCCTGAGCGAAAACACCAGAAAAAAAGCATTCCGACAGCTGACCATGCTTTTACTGGCAGCAACAGCCATAATAGTAGCATTCTTTCTTCAAAACGGCATACTGCTCAGCGTCAGCGGGATTGTTTTTGGCAGTTCAGTCTATTTTCTGAACCTCAACCTTCGTCCCGAACTCTCCCAGGCGGAGTAAAGAAAAACAATATGGCAGCCATAACTCAGCCATTGGTGACCGTTGCAATACCGATGTACAACAACGCCCGGTTTATCGCTCAAGCCATAACCTCTGTTCTCACGCAGACCTTCCCCGATTTTGAACTTCTGATTTATGACGATCACTCCACAGACCTTTCTTTCGACATCGCCGCATCATTTACCGATAATCGCATAAAGCTGTTCAGGAACTCCGGCAACCTCGGCCCCGAAGGCAACTGGAACAAGGCAATCAGCGAGGTCCGGGGCCGGTACGTCAAGCTCGTTTGCGGCGACGACATCCTTTTCCCCGAGTGTCTCGAAAAACAGGTGGCGGCATTTCAGGATCCGCTCAACATGGGAGTCAGCCTTGTAAGCAGCCAGAGTACCATCATTGACCCCGAAGGCAAGACTCTCATTAAAAAGGTGAACTTTGTCAACGGCGGTCGTAAAGGCATGGTTGATGTCACCCGCAAAATGATCCGCATGGGCACTAACATCATCGGCGAACCAGTCTGCGGCCTCTATCCGGCAGAGCTGATTTCAAAAACCACCGGTTACAGCGCCACAGTTCCCTACACCATCGATCTCGACTTCTGGTTGCAGATGCTCAAGCATGGCGACCTGTTTGTTATCGACGAACCACTATGCGCGTTCCGGATTTCTAACCTCTCTTGGTCATCAAGGATAGGGGAGTTGCGCTACCAGCAGTTTCTGGAATTTATGGAACAAGCCGCAGCCGACGAACGCCATGAAGTCACCGACCTCGACCTCTTCATCGGAAAAATCAACTGCGCAGTCCAGTCAATGACCAGCCTCATGGGCTTCAAACTCTTCGCCCCCCCACAACACTAAAAACAATATGCAGTAAGCAGTTGGCAGTGAATAAAGATCGTGCCGATCGCTTTCACACTGTCATCCCGCCCCCCGCCAACTGTCAACTGCTCTCTGTCTTCAACTGCAAATTGTCCATTCTCAATCCACATTCTCCGTTTGCACAAACCTTCTCTCAGGCAACACAACCGCCGTCAACTTACCTAGCAGTGGTTTCTCCTTATATACGCATCCCGTATCAATCGCAATAAGCTTATCAAGCATAATCGGTTCGCTGATGGCCGTGTGAGCACAGACAACTGTCTTTTCCCACTTGAACTTCTGGCTTTCAAGAAAGTTTGTGCGCATATGCATTCGTTGCCAGCAAAAATCCTGATGCTTGTAGTAACGAAGGTTATCCTTTACGGAAAGTTCAGGATCAAGCCCACCATGAGCAAAAAAATAGTTTTCTGTTTCAATAAAGAGATGGCAGTTGCCAAAAAAAGCCCGATGTTCTTGAGGGAAATAAAGTCCGGAAGGACTTTTTTGATAAGATTTTAAAGTTGTTTTGCCGCCGTTGGCAAGCCATTCTTTAGAGCGATGTCCTTCAAGATAATCAAGAAGCATCAGTTCATGATTACCCATTATAAAATGGCATGAAAAACTCATTCCAAGTTGAATCAGATAATCGACAACCTCTTTCGAATAATCTCCACGATCAATATAATCACCAAGAAAAACCAGTTGTTCAAATGGTTCAGGATTAATAAGTTCAATCAGCATCTTCAGGGAAGAAATACATCCATGAATATCACCAATAGCTATAATGCGGCGGTTTTCAGATAAAATCGGTTGCATTCGGAAAATGGGCTCTGAAAAATGGAAAAATCTGAAACTTCATTTTGTTACAAAAAAATATTAAAATACTCCAAAGTAGGCCACTCATCGATAGAGTTTTTTTTGCTCACGTAACCAGTTTGTAATATTAAAATCCCTGAAAAAATTGTAAACTAAAAAAGAAACAAAAATTGGACTTTATAAATTTGTACTTTTCTCGTAAAGTGTAAATTATTTAAAATTAAAAAAGTATGAACCTGAAAAAGATATATTTTATCACTGTCATTACAGGTTATATTGCTCTAGCATCAGGGGACCTTCATGCAGAGCTTCCCGTCTCCTTAGGAGCTGGCGATGTACAGCGAAACGCTCCCGTTTCAACCCTTGGTGTTATACCCAATAACAATGGAAAGTCCCTTACAACTCCTGTTGCATGGGGTAGTGCTTACGGCTCACTTTTTGCTGGTGTCGGCATAGTATCGCGTGGCCCCTATGTTCATGGTCCCGCGTTCACTAATAATGTTGGAGATGGAGGTGCAGTTGTAGGGTTAGGCATTGGAAACCCTATTGAGTTTGTTGGCTTTCAGGCTGCTCTCTCATCCTATGATCTTAGCACATTTGGTCGATATGGCATGTCATTTCAGCTCCATCGTCAACTCGGCTCAGCGAATGCTATTGCCATAGGAGCTCAAAATATTATGCTCAGTTCTGGAACTGATTCAGTGCCCAGCTACTATATTGTATACAGTCAGGGAGTTCTTGCTGCCCCGTTCATAAATAAAGCTAATGGAACAACACGGTTTCATTACAGTATAGGCGTAGGAAATGGAGAATACAGCGAAAAAACCCAGCTTGATTTGGACACAGGTAAAGGGTCTAAAGGTACCTACGTATTCGGTAACGTTGCTTATGAACTTTTTAACTCATTTAACGTTATTACTGACTGGAACGGCATAAATTTAAACGCTGGTGTTTCAAAAATTTTCTATATAGACAAGATTCCGCTGGCCATTACAGCAGGAGTAGTAGATCTTACTGGCTTCTCTGGGGATGGAGTTCGTTTCATGTTTGGAGTGGGAACAGGAATAAATTTATAATTATCACATGCTATGCAAAAAAAAATTAGTATCCTTATAGCTTGCGCTCTGCTTCTCGTGCTATTTTCACCCTTTTTTGCCATTTCTCATGCGCAGGCAGTAGTGTCAGGTAATGGATCGGATAATTTTCACTACAACCCGCCACCACCTGTTACTCCAAAGCCTCCCCAGGTAACGCCTCCAAGCGCTCCTGCGCCTCAAGTGGCAGCGGCACCACCGCCAGCGAATAACGAGTATGTACTGCAAAGGGCAGCCCGTAACTAAAAGCTGCTGAGAGCCCAGTGCTGAAGTACAGATCAGACTTGGTAAAAGGCCTAATGGTTTACCATAATCTTTCACCTCTGCACTCAGCACTGATTGCAATTCTCTCCACTGTTCACTTAACACTCATCCCCATCATTAGGTATAAATAGTCAGTGGCACTATTTATTTTTTTTAGGCGTAATGAATTGTGTGTTATATGTATTTATTATATATAGTTGTGTGTTGTTTGTTATCTATTAACGTCTCTATTTCACAACATAAAATTTCGAAGCAAAAAAAAGTTAGATTTAGCGCTATATAAAAAGTTAACTTTTTTAGAGTAAGGAGTATCACTATAGGGATCGCAAGAATGACCATGCGGTTCGTAACTGTTTGCAAAAAGAAACAATAAGCATGTATCTATCTATTATCCCTGTGACTGAGAGGTGCGAAGCTTTTGCCAGATATACATTCTGCGCACTAATTAGCCTATTGATTTTCCTTTGGCAACTGCTCATCGCCAATTCTTTTAACTCAGCACCTTCTTAATGTCCTCCATCACCATCGCAATAATCGGCTTGGGTTACGTAGGCCTCCCTCTCGCCGTAGAATTTGCAAAAAAATATTCAGTAATAGGTTTCGATATAAAGCAGGATCGTGTTAACCTGCTTCTCCTTGGCAACGACAACACTCTCGAAGTGTCAGCATCAGAAATGCTCAACGTACTTCGAGACAGCAATATAGACCAGTACAACAGAGGTCTTTTTATCACAACTGATTCAAAAGCCCTTGCAGAAGCAAATTACTACATCGTCACTGTACCGACTCCAACGGACAAAAACAACCGTCCCGACTTGACACCGCTAATTAAAGCCACCGAAACAATAGCTCAAGTCCTCAAACCCGGCGACATAGTAATCTACGAATCCACAGTATACCCCGGAGCCACCGAAGAAGTCTGCGTCCCCATACTTGAACAATTCTCAGGCCTAAAATACGCCTCTACCCCTGCCGCGAGCCAACATGCGACGACCAACAACCGACTGCCGACTGCCGACTGCCGACTGCCCAATGAATTCTTCTACTGCGGCTATTCACCAGAGCGAATAAACCCAGGCGACAAAGAGCACACCGTCACAAAAATTAAAAAAATCACATCCGGCTCAACCCCGGAAGCAGCCGAAAAAATAGATACCCTCTACCGCTCAATCATCACTGCAGGCACGCACCGAGCCTCATCCATCAAGGTAGCCGAAGCAGCCAAAGTCATCGAAAACTCCCAGCGCGACATCAACATCGCCTTCGTCAACGAACTAGCCATAATATTTAATCGCCTCGGCATCGACACCCATGAAGTACTCGAAGCCGCAGGTACCAAATGGAACTTTCTCTCGTTTAAGCCAGGCCTTGTAGGTGGCCACTGTATAGGAGTCGATCCCTATTATCTCGCTCAAAAAGCACAGGAAAGCGGTTACCATCCAGAAATCATCCTTGCCGGTCGCAGGCTCAACGACAACATGGGCAAATACATAGCCTCTGAAGTAGTCAAACTCCTGATTTCCAAAGACTGCAAAGTCAAAGGAGCAGAAATACTCATGCTCGGCATCACCTTCAAGGAGAACTGCCCCGACATCCGCAACACACGTGCAGTCGATATAGTAAAAGAACTGAAACAATACGGTGTAATTGTTGAGATTTACGATCCATGGGCAGATCCAGGTGAATTCATGCACGAATACGGCTTCGAATCTCTATCCGCCCTGAACGGCTCTCACTACGATGCGATCATTCTAACCGTCGCACACGACCACTTTAAAACCATGAATATTCGCCAGCTTCTATCCAGTCCAAATGGTGTAGTATACGATGTCAAAGGCATGCTCCCTCTCGACCAGGTCGACGGAAGGCTTTAAAAAAAAGTAGTAGGCAGTAGTAAAGATGTTATTCATTGTAAAATAACAACTTATTTCCCTAATAAACTGCCCACTTTCTTGCTTTCTCTGCTGACTGCCAATTGCTAACTATTTCAAATCTTCACTCGGCACTCTTTTATATGCCACCCGAACCTCGCGACATTATCCGCCTTTCATCACCCCACATGAGTGGCCATGAAATGAAGTATGTTATAGATGCAATGGAGCGTAACCAGGTATTCCCCCTCGGTCAGAATGTCGCAGACTTTGAAGAAGCCATTTGTACATATACCGGCGCTACAGCATGCTCATGCCTCTCATCAGGCACAGCAGCCATACACCTTGCACTCATCATACTCGGTGTCAAGCCTGGCGATGAAGTTCTATGTTCAACCTTCACCTTTGCAGCCTCAGCCAACCCGATTGTTTACCTTCATGCAATACCGGTTTTTATAGATTCAGAACCCTCAACCTGGAACATGGACCCCAAACTGCTCAGACAAGCCATTGAGGAAAGGATTCGTAAAACCGGAAAAAAACCTAAACTGATTTTACTTGTTCACCTCTACGGAATGCCCGCCGATATGGAAGGCATTATTGCCGTCTCAAAAGAGTTCGACATACCTATCCTTGAAGATGCTGCCGAAGCCCTCGGCTCAACCTATGACGGAAAACACTGCGGTACCTATGGCGAAATGGGGGTATACTCCTTCAACGGCAACAAAATCATCACAACCTCCGGTGGTGGAGCGCTTGTGTCTGCCAATGAATCACTTTGCAGCCAGGCTACATTTCTCGCAACTCAGGCCAGGGATGAAGCCCCACACTACCAGCACTCAAAAATTGGCTACAACTATCGGATGAGCAACATCTGTGCCGGTATCGGCCTTGGCCAGATGGAGATACTTGAAGAACGAGTCGCCAAAAGACGCGAAAATAACAGCTTTTATCGGGATGCATTTCAAAATGTTGAAGGGCTGACATTCCTAACCGAACCCTCCCGGCGCTACTACCCAAACTACTGGTTAACCACAATACTGATTAACCCTGTTGAAACCGGCATTACGCATGAAGAATTGTATCACCAGCTGAAGCAACAGCACATAGAAGCCCGACCACTATGGAAGCCAATGCATCTTCAGCCAATATTCGCATTATACCCCAGCTATGCCAACGGAGTCTCCGAATCCCTGTTCAATAAAGGGCTCTGCCTACCCTCCGGATCACTAATGACCGACTCCCAAAGAGAATATGTAGCCGAAACAATCTTGAACACCATAACCAAGGGCAACTGTAGGCAGTAGGCAAAAATGTAAGTTACAGCAAAATTCCAACTTCCACCACTATTGATATTACTGCTGACTGCCCCACTGGAAACTGCTAACTATTTCCAGTCAGCACTCAGTCCTCAGTACATAAAAAGCCTACGAGCCTCAATAGACACCAAAAGACAAAAAAATAATAACACCAAATCCCTATATTATCACTACAATCGGTGCATGCAGATTTGCGACACTGCCCACAGCCTACTCAAGACTGCCAACTGATTTCAACCTCAGCACTATGTTTAAAACTCTAGCCATCTTCCTAACAATACAGTTCCTGTTGTTCGTTACCCCTGCGTCCTCATATTCAGCTGAACCAAGCAAATTACAGGATACTTCACCTAGCTTCAAAGGTGTTATCGGTCCAAGCTACCCCCTGGTTCAGGACTCCTACTTCACCGATGACTTTGGCAACATTCTCATGACCATCAACGTTCTTGGTCAGGCCAACCATCAAGGTCAGGTCATTGTACAGGAAGACGCCGACCTTGCTACCCTTATCACTACGGTAGGTGGTATAAGCCCCTATGCGAACCCGAAAAAAATCATAGTCATCCGCAAATATCCCGACCCGGATGGCACACAATTCTATAAAGTAAACCTTAAAAAATTCTTAAAAAACGGTGACCGTTCATCATTCGTTGTCCTTAAACCGAACGACACAGTCATCATCCCCGAAGATAATGGGATCTCTCTGGCAACCATCTCCTCGGTAATATCTCTCTTCTCAAATGGAATCAGCACTTACTACATTTTAAAGCAGCTCGGCAAGTAACAGGGTAAAACAAACCACGTAGACCATCATGCCCGATACCCAGACCTCTGGTACCGACAAAAAACTGAATAAGGCCTCTAAACCTACTCTCAATAAGGGCCACCTGCAGCCAAACATTCAGGAGTACTTCGTTGAGCCCATCAAGGAACTCGACATTGAAGAAGTTCTCAATGTCATCAACCGTCGCAAATTCGGCATCGTTTTTTTTCTAATCATTTCCGTCGCTGTCGCTTGGCTTTTACATAAGGCCGAAGTTCCCGACTATTATGCGGAATCTATAATTCTGATAGACAATCCATTCGGAAATAACCCCGTTGATGCAGCCCTTGGCACCACAGGTGAGTCCGATGCCAAAGCGGTTAAAAAAGACGTAGAGCTTTTAACCTCAATGCCCATTACCCAGATCGCCGTTCGCGAACTCCTTAAAACCACTAAACGCGACTCGCTCGAATTCTTCGGTAAAAGACAATACCGATCATCGCTCGACGACATCCTTATTTTGATGTCACCCTTTTCTGACAAACGGTCAGCGCAAACCATTAACCTCAATGGACCTCTATATCCCGATCAATTTATTCGGATAATGGCTATGAAGTTCAGCAATCGTATAAAGGTTGACCCGGTGCGCGAAACCAGTCTCATCAAAGTCTCCGTTCGAAGCCCTTTTCAGGATGAAGCCGTCTATCTGACCAACACCCTGTGCGCGGCTTACAAAAACGCTGACATTTCACGTAAGTCTGAAAAATACAAGCAGTCAAGCGCATTTATTGCAGAAATGCTCCAAAACCAGCAGAAATTCGTTGCCCAAACCGATAGTCTCCTATCCAGATATATGGAGACCAACAAAATGTATGAGAATTCTGGCAATGTTGGCCAACTTCTCTCAAAAGTCACCGAAATCGATTCCAAAGTTAACGACCTCAAGACAGAAAGCCGTATAACTCAAAACAGCCTTGACTTTCTCCAGTCAAAACTCTCTGAGGCCGACCGGATCCTCAGTACACGCATAGCCAAAACCGTAAACGCCAAGCTCTCTGCCATTCTCGAGGATATTAAAGATCAGCAAAAACAATACGTAAAGCTTATTGCCGAAAAAGGTATCGATGACGCCGATACCAGAAACAAAAAGCAGCAGCTCGATGCCGCACAAGCCCGTTATGAAAACTTGAGCCGCAGCCAGATAGCAGGCGAAATCAACTACACTGGACGCACAAAAAAATACAGCTTTGACCTCATCGCCGAAAAACTCGAGACAGAGCGGAAATTCAATCTCCTCAATAACAGTGCCATTGAATACGAAAAGCTTAAAAACAGCTACGAAGCCAAGGTCAACCTTCTTCCTAAAAAGCAGCAGGACTACGCCAAACTTCAGCGCGACCGAGACGTGGCAGGTAAAACCTACACATTCCTCAAAGAAAAGCTTGATGAAAGTCGTATCCTGCTTGGTTCGGAGGTTGGTAACGTCTCCATCATCGGCAGCGCTTTTCGCCCTTTTTTCCCGGCAAATTCCAGTCCACTTAAAAATCTGCTTATCGGTCTGCTTGTTGGCGGACTGCTCGCATTCATCTACACTCTACTTAGTGAATATCTGGACGACAGTATTCAGGACGCAACCTTTTTAAAAAACCAGGGCTTCACCATTCTTACACAAATTCCTTTCGTTACAGACATTTACAATGGTTCGAAGGCAATCACTGATACAAACACAAAAAATGCAGATAATCCCGGCACTGATACATTTTCTTCTGTTCCTTTAATCACGGACCGCCTTTCCTCCTGGTATGCCGAAAGCTTTCGTACCCTTCGAACCGCCATCAGTTACTACAGCATAGACAACCCCTTACATTCTATTATTATCACAGGTGTTTCAGCCGCCGAAGGCAAATCCTCCGTTTGTGCAAACCTTGGTATAGCCCTTGCCCTCAATGGCCGAAGAACTATCATTATTGACTGCGATCTCCGCCTTGCATCCCAGCATAAAATCTTTAAAATAAAACGGGAGAATGGTCTCAGCGACTACCTCTATTCCGACCTTAAAATTATCGATGACAGTTATATTAAGCCTACCCATGTCACGAACCTGAGTGTTATTACAGCGGGTAAAAAAATTCCAAATCCCAACGAGTTCCTCTCATCACAAAAAATGCAGGAGCTTATCTTACATCTTGAGACAAAATTTGATATAGTCCTTATTGATAGCCCTCCGCTTTTCCTCAGCGACGCAGCCCAGCTAGCCCAAACCGTCGATGGCATACTGATCACTTCAAGGGTGAACTACACTCCACGCAAACCTATTAAAGATCTTGCTGATGACCATTTAATCTCCTCAAATATCATTGGAGTTGCTCTTATTGGCTCCCCCAAGAATACCTATGGCTATGGCTACGGCAAATACAGTCAACACAAATATGGTTATGGCAATAGGGGCAGTTATTATGGAAAAGAATAATTTCCTAAAAAGTATAAAGAGTCTGCTTCAAGGCCAAAAGAAGGTTTTGGCGTTTTTTTTTGACATTACGGCATCTCTATTCAGTGTCTGGGTGGCCATCTCGTTCCGGTACGATTGTGTTCGTCTTCCTGAACGTCAAGAGTGGATAGTCTACCTTCTCGCCCCTTTACTTATGTTGCCAATTTTTATTACCAAAGGTCTTTACCGTGCAATCTACCGCTATCATGGTCTTGACGCTTTCATCACCATCCTGAAAGCAGTATTTATTTATGCTTTTTGTTTGATTGTGGTGCTTTTATTTCTCCATATCCCAGGTATTCCCCGATCGATTGTCTTCCTGCAGCCAATCATTATTCTCCTTATAACATTATTCAGCAGGGCTTGTATTGGCTACTGGTTTTCGTTAAAGAACAACAAAAGAAATAACAAAAATATCACCTCACCCCCTGAACAAGTATTAATCTATGGGGCCTGTTTATCAGGCGTACAGCTGCAAAATGTCATCTCCAGCCACCCCAATTTCGACTTTGCCGGCTTCATTGACGATGACACCTCTCTCTCTGGCCGCACAATCAACGGTCACATGGTCTATAGCCCAAGCGAAGCGTTGCCGCTCATTCAACGCCATAACATCAAAAATATTTTTCTGGCCAGTCCCAGAATTACTCGTTTTAGAAGGCTGGAGATTGTCGAATACTTTAAGAACTATCACGTAAATCTTCGCTTCCTGCCAAACATTAAGGACCTCACCGAAGGCAAAGTCACCTTCTCCGAAATTAAAAAAATAGATATTGAAGACCTCCTTGGCCGCGACACTATGCCACTCAGCGACCCGTTAACGATAAACACCATAAGCGGCAAAGTCATTATGGTAACCGGTGCAGGGGGTAGTATTGGGAGTGAACTTTCCCTGCAGATTCTTGCCCTCCAACCCACCAAACTGCTTCTTGTTGATAATGCCGAATACAGCCTCTTTAATCTCCACAACCGCCTGATTGAGTTAAAGGTTAAAAATAATTTTAGCACACTCATCGTACCACTCCTTGCTGACATTACAAATGAGGATCACATCTCGAATATCATTCGCATCTACCAGCCATCTATCATTTACCATGCTGCAGCCTACAAGCATGTCCCGATGGTTGAATACAATATTTCTGAAGGTGTCCGCAACAACGTTCTCGGCACCCTCAGTATTGCCAAAGCCGTTCGTCAGCATAGAACACCAGCCCTGATACTAGTTAGCAGCGATAAAGCAGTCCGTCCAACTAACGTCATGGGCGCCAGCAAGCGCCTCTGCGAACTCATACTCCAAGCATTCTCCGCTGAACCAGGAAACACAACCAGCATAAGTATGGTTCGATTCGGGAACGTTCTCGGCAGCAGTGGTTCCGTCGTTCCACTCTTTCGTACTCAAATCAGCCATGGAGGACCAATCACCATTACCCATAAAGAGATTACTCGTTACTTCATGACTATCCCCGAAGCAGCCCAGCTCGTTATCCATGCTGGCAGCATGGGCAATGGAGGTGATGTCTACCTGCTTGATATGGGCGAACCTGTTAAAATCATCGACTTGGCCCATCGTATGGTCACTCTCTCAGGTCTTTCGGTTCGCGACCAAAACACACCAGACGGTGATATCGAAATTAAAGTCATTGGCCTGCGTCCCGGCGAAAAACTCTACGAAGAACTGCTTATAGGCAACAATCCGTCTCCCACAGCCCACCCCCGAATCTTTAAGGCTAACGACCACTTCATACCCTGGTCTATACTTGAGCCAGAACTCAACAACCTTATGCACTACATCAAAACCGACAACATAAAAGGCATAAAGCAAATACTGAAAAAACTTATTCCCGAATACAAACCTAGCCTTGCCATTACCGACCACTTACAAAGCGAAGCCGAAAGCACAACTAAAAAAATACCCATAACCCCCCACCAGAAAAACTAGAAAGAAAGTAAAGTGCTGAGTATCGAGTGAACAGCCAAGAGAGTAATCAGTCAGCAGTAGGCAGTCTTAATTACACGCTGTCATCAATCTCTGCACTCATCACTAAGAAAGTTGCCAACTGCCAACTTTTCTTCATTTCACTCATCACACATCGCCTTACGTAGGCTGGGGTGATTCCTGAACCCCAACAAAACAAAAGTTATCTCTCTTGATTTCAGAAATGATCGCGAACTGCCGACTGTCATTTCTCTTGTTTTCAACTGCCAACTATCTTTCTTCCATGATTTTCCCTCTCCTCTTCCGTCTCTGGTTCCATATGTCAAAAAGGCGTAGAAAGCAAATATTCCTTCTCTTGATCTTAATGTTCGCAGCCTCATTCGCCGAAATCCTAAGCATAGGAGCCGTCCTCCCATTTCTCGCAGTCCTTACAAACCCCGACCGCATATTCCAGCTTCCATCAGCAAAACCATTCATCAACCTTATAGGAATCACCTTTTCAAGTCAGCTCTTGCTCCCGCTCACCATCGGGTTTGGAGTAGCCGCCTTCATATCCGGAGCAATGCGTCTCCTCCTCCTCTGGGCCAGCACACGCATCTCCTATGCAACAGGGGCTGACCTCAGTATCAGCATCTACCGCCGAACTCTCTACCAGCCTTATTCAATACATGTATCCCGCAACAGCAGTGAAGTTATAAACGGTATCTCAGGTAAAGCGAGTAGCGTCATTGGGGCAATAATATTGCCATCTTTGACGATCATCAGTTCGGCCATTATGTTAATTGTAATCCTAATGGCTCTGGTGTCAATAGATCCGGTAATCGCTTTGGTGGCTTTTGGAGGATTTGGCTTGATATACGCCATCATTATCCGCCTTACCCGAGGCAGGATGTTAATTAATAGTCAAAGCATTGCCCGTGAATCAACACAGCTCATCAAATCATTACAGGAAGGGTTGGGTGGTATACGCGATGTTCTTATTGACGGCTGCCAGACAGTATATTGCGAAATCTACCGCAACGCAGATCTCCCTTTGCGCCGGGCCCAGGGCAATAGCAATTTTATCAGTCAAAGTCCACGCTTTGGCATCGAAGCTCTCGGAATGATGCTCATCGCAGCCTTGGCATATCTCCTTGCCCACCAGCCCGATGGAGTAGCTAAAGCGATTCCGGTTCTTGGGGCTCTGGCCCTTGGCGCTCAGCGTTTGTTACCAGTACTCCAGGGCTCGTATGCGTCATGGTCCAGCATTCAAAGCGGACAAGTCTCTTTGAAAGACACCCTCGAACTGCTCGACCAACCACTACCCGAATATGTCGACCAGCCACCCGCGAAACCCATCCCATTTCACCAGCAACTCACCCTTAAACAACTCTCATTTCGCTATACGCCCCAAACGCCATGGGTACTCAAGAACCTTGATCTTACAATTAAAAAGGGCAGTCGTATTGGCTTCATAGGTCTTACCGGCAGCGGTAAAAGCACCCTGCTCGATGTCATTATGGGATTGCTCCAGCCAAACGAGGGAACCGTTGAAATCGATAATCAAATAATCACAATACACAATACCCGCCAGTGGCAGGCCCATATCGCTCATGTACCCCAAGCCATCTTTTTAGCCGACAGCACCATCCAGGAAAACATAGCCTTTGGAGTACCAATAAATAAAATTGACCTGACCCTCGTAAAACAAGCCGCTGAGAAGGCTCAAATTGCAGATATCATCGAAACCTGGCCCAAAAAATACAACACCTTCGTAGGCGAACGCGGCATCCGCCTCTCCGGCGGTCAACGCCAACGCATAGGTATAGCAAGGGCCCTTTACAAACAAGCCGACGTAATAATCTTCGACGAAGCCACCAGCGCCCTTGATAATAAAACCGAAGCAGCAGTAATGCAATCCATAGAATCTCTAGGCAAAGACCTGACCCTACTGATCATAGCACATAGATTAACCACCCTGCAGAATTGTGATCAGATAATAGAATTAGCTAACGGAGGGATAAAACGAATAGGAACATATCAAGAAATAGTTGGAGAGCAAAACATTATCACCAGCGACTCTTAGCATTTTGAATATCCACCCAATTTTTTAATCAGTATGTTTTTAAATAATCACCCGGTTTTTGCGCTTGTGCCAGCTCGAGGAGGATCAAAAGGGATCCCAAGAAAAAATATGTCCGATTTACAGGGTAGTCCTTTAATTGCATACACATTACGAGCCGCGTTTGCAGCAAAAATGATTGATAATGTTTGGGTCTCTTCAGATGATACGGAGATTTTATCATTTGCACTGTCATTAGGTGCCCTTGTTATTGAAAGACCTTCAGAATTTGCCACTGATGATGCCTCGGCGGTTGATGTTGTAATGCATTTTCTATCGGCACTTCCAAATAATCTTCGCACTCAAGATCCATTAATTGTTTATTTACAGCCAACATCTCCACTGCGTACAGCAAAACATATTGATAGTGCACTAGAGTTACTCATTGATAAGATGGAGAGTTGCTTGGTAAGTGTAGTCGCCTTGAGTAAATCGCTTTACAAATCATTCGGATTGGATTCCAATGGAAAGTTACAATCTCTTTTTGATGAGAGGCTGTCAAATGAACGACGTCAGGATTTACCACTAATGTATATCCCAAATGGGGCAATCTATATATTTAAGGCTTCTGATTTTGACAAACGTAATGGGTTTCCATCGAATGGAAGTATTCCATTTATTATGCCTGAGCTTGAAAGTATAGATATTGATACTCCTGAAGACTTTGTAAAAGTTGAAAAACTATTAAAAGAAAATCATGGGTGAATTTAGTATTGCGGGAAGGCTAATTGGCGACCAACATCCCCCTTTAGTAATTGCCGAAATCGGAATAAATCATGAGGGTAGTCTAAATACTGCCATTATGATGGCGGATGCTGCCATTGATGCTGGAGCTGAGATAATAAAGCACCAGACGCATGTTGTGGATGATGAGATGTCAGAAGAAGCAAAATTTGTTATTCCTGCTAATTCAGATGTTTCGATATATGAAATAATGTCGCGATGCTCACTGTCGGAGACTGACGAATATAAGCTGATGCTACATATTCAGTCTCGCGGTGCAATATTTCTTAGTACGCCATTTTCCCGAGCTGCAGCTGATCGGCTCTTACGTTTTAATGTGCCTGCATATAAAATAGGATCAGGTGAGTGCAATAATTATCCCTTGTTAAAGCATATCGCTAGGTTTGGTAAGCCCATTATTCTTAGTACAGGCATGAATTCGATAAGCACTATTCGACCATCTGTTGAAATATTTCGTTCGGCCGGAGTACCGTTTGCTCTTTTACACTGCACTAACATCTACCCGACTCCTCCTGAACTTGTCCGTCTCGGTGCGATGCAACAGCTTAAAGCAGAGTTTCCTGATGCGGTTGTTGGTCTTTCAGATCACACAATCTCAAATCATGCTTGCTTCGGGGCTGTGGCCTTAGGTGCTTCAATCATAGAGCGACATTTCACCGATAGAATGGATCGGCTAGGGCCTGATATTGTTTGCTCTATGGACCCACTGTCCCTAACAGATCTTATTCAAGGTTCGCAAGTGATTTTCAGTGCCCGTGGTGGTGAAAAAACTTCTTTAATCGAAGAGGCACCAACGAAAGCTTTTGCATTTACATCTGTAGTCGCGACGAAAAATATTGAAGCAGGGGAGCTTCTTAGTCAAGATAATATATGGGTGCGTCGGCCAAGTGGTGGAGATTTTTCGGCTGTAAATTTCGAATTTTTATTAGGCCAAAAGGTTATTCAGGCTTTATCTAGTGGCGAGCGTCTTACTAAAGAACATTTATCGAAAAGCGATGATTGATGGAAATCGTAAAATAGTGTTTCTCACTGGTACGCGTGCAGATTTTGGTAAACTCAAGCCGTTGATACAAAAAATTCAGGATGACGCTTCTTATGAGGTACATATATTTGTTACAGGTATGCATATGCTAGCTAAATATGGCTACACTTGTGAAGAAGTTGAACGAGCAGGCTTTAGAAATATTTTCAAATACATCAATCAAAATTCATCCGATGGTATGGACTATGTTCTTGCCAAAACAATTGTTGGTCTATCTGACTATGTTAGAGAAATTAACCCTGACTTGATTATTGTGCACGGTGACCGTGTTGAAGCCTTGGCAGGTGCAACAGTTGGCGCATTGAATAATATATTGACCGCTCACATTGAGGGTGGTGAGGTTTCGGGCACTGTTGACGAAATGATAAGGCATGCAATTACAAAACTAGCACATATTCATTTAGTATCTAATGAGCAAGCAAGGATGCGACTTGTACAACTCGGCGAGCTTGCTGATTCAATTCATGTTATTGGATCCCCGGACGTTGATGTCATGAATTCCAATACCCTCCCGTCACTACAAGAGGTCAAACGTCACTATCAAATAAATTATATCTCTTATGCTGTGATGGCATTTCATCCTGTTACAAGTGAACGAAAAGACCTAAAACGACAAATAAGTATTATCGTTGACCAGTTGATCAAATCGCATAGAAATTATATTGTTATATATCCCAATAATGACCATGGTACAGAAGTTATTTTTGAAGAATACCAGAGAGTGATTGGTCTCCAGCGCTTTCGCTTATTTCCTTCTATGCGCTTTGAATACTTTCTTTCATTACTAAAACATGCAGACTTTATAATCGGCAACTCCAGCGCTGGTGTTCGAGAGGCGCCTAATTTTGGGGTACCTACAATAAATTTAGGCTCTCGTCAATTTCATAGGGTTTCATGTCCTTCAGTGATGGATGTTCCTATACAATCAGAATCCGTTGAAACCGCAATTTCAGAAATAAGCTTAGTGCCTCGGCAGTCCTATAAGCTTTTCGGTAATGGTAGTAGCGCGTTGCTGTTTCATAAAATTCTCTCTACTAAAGCCTTTTGGCTAACACATACTCAAAAATATTTTGTCGATCAGAAAATATCAAAAGAATCAAAATTATAGCGAAAAGAGCACTCACACATGGATCATGAAAAAGTTTTAAAATTAATTGAAGAAGCTAAAGCTTTTGATGCTCAAATCGATGAGCGGATTTCCAATGGACACATACCTGATCTTCGTAATTGTAAACCATGTGATTGGTTTGAAAACAATCCATGGCGTAGGCCAGCTTATGTTGAGCTTTCATTTGGCGAACAATTCAGTCTTATCCGCGATGCAATTAACGAACATGTTGAAAATAAGGGGAGGGAAGAAAAGGTTCGCATATTAGAAGTTGGATGTGGTCCAGGGTATCTTTCACTCGAATTGTCGCGTTCAGGATTTGATGTTACGGGATTGGATTTGAGTTCAAAATGTATTGAGGTAGCTGAGTGTTTTGCAGCCAAGGATGATGAGATAGCTGTTAGAGGCGGACTTAGATATGTTGTGGCTGATTTCTTTGATGCCCATTCATTAACAGTAGGTAGTTTTGACGCCGTTGTATTTCTTGGTTCAATGCATCATTTTAGTGATATAGCATCAGTCCTGGATCATGTCAGTGAATTATTAAAGTCTAGGGGAATAATTATAGCTCATGAACCTGTACGCGACAGAGTAACTCATGGTAACGCAGTTTTTGTATCATTATTGCGGGTTTTATTATCTCTTCAAGGCGGTTTTTTTAAAAAATATACGATCCCTGTTGATGCTGATGCGAGAAAGCAGGAGTTTGAGCGTCTATTCTCGGAGATGCGGTATGAGTCATCTGAGGGGGAAAATTTTCAGTCAGTTAACGATAATGAAGCAGGATACGCTGAAATGAGGCCTGCCCTTGATGCTCAGTTTGATTTGCTTGAATTCTCTTGGCGATATGCATTCTTTCATGAGTTCATCGGTGGATTAAGATTCAATGACCATCAAAACATTGAACTTGCGTCCTACTTACGCGAAATTGATCGCGAGCTTTGTCGTCTTGGTGTGCTTTCAGCTACTGAATTTTTTTATGTTGGACGTAAATTTTCTGATAGATAAAACAATAACATGTAATCATGATCAAAACATATTACGGCTTGCCCGAAGAAGTTATATTTTGTAAAGACTGCGTAATATCAAATCAGCGACCGAGTTCAACTGTAGAGTTCAAACATACAAAGAACGAAAAGAAGGATACAATTGGTTTTGCTGATGATGGAGTGTGTGATGCGTGTCATTATCAAAAAGTAAAAGCGAAGGACATTAGTTGGGAAAAACGAAATAAATCATTAATTGACTTGCTCGATAAACATCGTCGAAGTGATGGTGGGTATGACGTAATTGTCCCTGGTAGTGGCGGTAAAGATAGTGCTTACACATCTCATATTCTTAAGTATAAGTATGGTATGAATCCGCTTACAGTAACATGGGCACCTCACAAATATACTGAGATTGGTTGGAAAAATTTTGAGAACTGGATTCATATAGGTGGCCATGATAATATTTTATTTACTCCAAATGGTCGTTTACATCGATATTTGACTCAACAGGCATTTCTCAATCTTTTGCACCCATTTCAGCCGTTTATTGTAGGACAACGAATTATTGGGCCATTAATGGCTGCAAAATTTGGTGTAAAGTTGGTAATGTATGGAGAAAACCAAGCAGAGTATGGCAATAACCCTGATGACAACTTAACGCCAACAATGGATAAGAAATTTTTCTCAGTTAGTAATCCTGAAGACATGATTCTTGGTGGTAAGTCGGTGAAAAATATCATTGCTGAAAAACAGTTTTTGCTAAACGATTTTGCTCCTTACATCCCCCCTACAGCAGAATACCTCGAAAGTAAGGGTGTCGAAGTGCATTACCTTGGTTACTACTTAAAATGGGATCCTCAAGAGTGTTACTATTACGCCGTTGAAAATACAGGCTTTCAGGCTAACAGTGAGCGGACAGAGGGGACGTATTCAAAATATAGCAGTATAGATGATCAAATAGATATGTTTCATTACTATACGACACTTATCAAGTTTGGTATAGGCCGTGCCACATATGATGCTGCTCAAGAAATTAGAAATGGTAAGATTACGCGAGAAGAGGGTGTGAGTCTCGTCAAAAGATATGATGAAGAATTTCCGTATAAATATTTTCATGCTTTTCTCGAATATATAGATATAACTGAAGAATTATTTTACAAGACTATAGATCGGTTTCGTTCACCTCATTTGTGGAATCATGAAAATGGAGTGTGGAAATTGCGTCATGCAGTTTGGAGTATTTAACTTGAGAAATATTCGACTTATAGCGAGATTAGATGTTAAAGGTCAAAATTTGATCAAGGGTATTCATTTGGAAGGTCTTCGAGTTATTGGATCACCTAATGAATACGCATTACGCTATTATTGTCAGGGCGCAGATGAGCTGATATATATGGATTGTGTTGCAAGTCTTTATGGTCGCAACCATCTGAGCGAAATAATTAGAAAGGCTGCAGAAAATATCTTTATACCGATGACTGTAGGAGGGGGAATTCGATCAGTTGACGATGCAACTCAGATTCTTCGTGCTGGAGCAGATAAAGTTGCAGTAAATACTGCTGCAGTTTCTAACCCTCAACTTATTAGAGATATTGCTCGATCATTTGGCAGTCAGTGTATGGTACTTTCAATTGAAGCCAAGCAGATATCTGCAAATCGCTGGGAAGTTTATACCGACAATGGGCGTGAACGCACTGGATTAGATGTTGTTGAGTGGGTTAAGCGTGGGGTAAATTTGGGAGCTGGCGAAGTTTTGCTCACTTCCGTTGATCGAGAGGGTACCAGAAAAGGCTTCGATATAGAGCTACTTAAGGCTGTTACTGCTCAAGTTTCTGTTCCAGTAATTGCCAGCGGAGGTATGGGAAAAGCGGAGGATTTAGTAGAAGTGGTGGAGCTGGGGAGTGCTGACGCGGTTGCTATGGCTGATATTTTACATTATAAGAGATCTAATATTGTTGAAATTAGGGCTATTGCTCAAGCCGCAGGTTTGGGAGTGAGGCACTATGAGCAAGACTAAAGTAACTGTGATTGATTACGGTGTTGGGAATCTCTTGAGTGTGCAGAGAGGATTTGAATATTTTGGTGCCTCTGTTATTGTAACTGCAGATCCAAAAAAAATTCTTGAA
The DNA here is from genome assembly GCA_903851385.1 of uncultured Chlorobiaceae bacterium. Classification (GTDB taxonomy): domain Bacteria; phylum Bacteroidota; class Chlorobiia; order Chlorobiales; family Chlorobiaceae; genus Chlorobium. The sequence goes on from CAINOC010000036.1 coordinate 26,606, forward strand.
GGGAGCCGAGTTGTGCTACCGGGAGTAGGGGCTTTTGGTAAAGCCATGCAAGCTCTTGAAGATCGAGGATTTGTTGAGACGATTCATGAGATTGTTAACCGACAAATTCCTCTCTTAGGTATTTGCTTAGGGATGCAAATGTTGTTGGATGAAAGTGAAGAGTTTGGCATAACCAAAGGACTCGGCTTAATCCCTGGTCGAGTCGTTTCTTTACCAACAGTTACATTATCGGGTGAAACACTGAAAATTCCTAATATTGGGTGGAATTCCCTGTTACCATCTAATCAATCAAGTGATTGGAATAAAACATTGTTACAAAATATCAGTTCAGGAGATGCTGCTTATTTTGTTCACTCATTCATGGCGGTTCCCATTAATCGTTCTGATCGTATTGCGGATTATCTCTATGGTGGTCAAAAAATTTCAGCGGTAATTGGTTACAATCAAATAACAGGGTGCCAGTTTCATCCTGAAAAGAGCGGAAAGGTTGGCTTAAAGATTCTGAAAAGATTTCTTTTACAGTAATAATATTCATAGTTACAATATTATTTCCGGGCGCGATACAATTGCATGTCAATACTTTTGAGATATTAGACTAAGTATTGCTCAAAATATTGTAATTTAATATATGTAAGCAATCAACAAAAATTCTTTCCATAATCCATTCCGAAGACCTCAAGTATATGACTAAGAGCTTGTTCGTAAATAAGCAGAATTTTACCATAGCTACTGATTTCGTTCTTTCCACCTAGAATAAAATTATGCAAATAAAAAATAATTGGTAAAACTGATGCTATTTTAGTAGTAAAGTGCAATTTGATTTATTTACGAATAAAAAATTAAAGATGCCTTCATGGTTTTAAGTTCGTTTTTTTTATTTGTTGTCTTTATGATATTTATACTAGTGGCTGTTGGCGTATTTGATTATCTATTGTCTTTTGCGTATAGATACTTGCTTAATACAGCGAGTTATCAGAAGGCTCTTAGTATTAGATATGTTTATCAATTCATATCATTATTTAATGTTTATTATTATTTGTTTAGACCAAATAGAATAATATGTATTTTAACTGAGGGTTATACGTTGAATATTGTATCAAAAAATGTTTTACTTCGCATTATGTTTTTTGTTGGTCGAATTATTTCATATACCAATAGTGTAAGTAAGAGTCAATACATAAATTCACATATATCATTAATAAAATCAGGAAAATACCCTTTGGGTATTTATGATAATTTTTTAAATATAATTAATGGTCAAACTGTTGCTGTTGTTGGCCCTGCTTACAGCGTTAAAGAAGATGGAGCTGAGATTGACGGATATGATATTGTTATAAGGACTTCGTATGGGTTTTATAGTGAGCTTGATCCAAAAATTTATGGAGTAAGAACCGATGTGTCTTTTTTTAATAACGAGGCATCTGATCTTTATGGTGAACAGTTCTTTGAGAAAATATCAAAAATACTTTTCATAGTATTTAAGTTAAACTTATTCCCTTTTCAAAATAATATGGTTTTAAAGAATAAAGCAAAATTCTCTGAAGATTATAAAATATTTGATCCTGGTGGAGCAAATCAAATTCCCATTATAATCCAAGACCTTTTGCATTATAATCCAAAAAAAATTAAAGTGTTTAAGTCTGATCTTTATACCAATTCTGTATTGTGTGATAATATAGATATTAAAAATAATATTATAATTCCATTGACTGTACATGATTGCTTTAGTCAAATTCTTTTTTTAAAGTTTATAAAAAAAGTGACAAATAATATGGTTGAGTTTGATGAGATATTAGATGACCTGATAAATGATTCAGTATTCGAGTATGCGCGTAAACTTGAAAGTAATTATAAGTTATAAAAAATAGGTCATTTGTCCAATTGATTCAAAATATACATTTCCCTAAAATGCTTACTAATACATCTATTCTAATAACCGGTGGCACCGGCTCTTTTGGCCAAACATTTGTTCCCCTAACCCTTGCCAAATATAACCCTCGTCGCCTTGTCATTTACTCCCGAGACGAAATGAAACAGTGGGAAATGGCCAAACTTTATGGCAACGACCCAAGAGTACGTTTTTTCATAGGCGATGTACGCGATAAAGATCGCCTTGCCCGTGCTCTTACAGGTATTGATTATGTCGTTCACGCAGCAGCAACTAAAATCGTTCCCACAGCCGAGTACAACCCATTTGAGTGCGTCAAAACAAATGTCATTGGAGCCATGAACCTCATTGACGCTAGTATAGATCAGGGTGTTAAACGTGTTGTGGCCCTTTCAACTGACAAGGCAAGTAGTCCGGTGAATCTTTATGGCGCAACCAAACTAACTTCCGACAAACTTTTTATAGCTGGTAATTCATATTCAGGCACAAAAGACACTCGTTTTGCCGTTGTACGTTACGGAAACGTTATGGGCTCAAGGGGATCGGTGATCCCTTTCTTTCTTGCCCTTGCGGATCAAGGTGTTTTACCCATTACCGATGAGCGGATGACTCGCTTCATGATAACACTTGAGCAGGGAGTCGAACTTGTTTGGCATGCCTTCGAGGATACAGTTGGTGGTGAAATCTATGTTAAAAAGATTCCATCCATGACACTGGTGGATATTGCGCGTGCCGTTGCACCAGATGCGCACTATGATATAGTAGGTATTCGTCCTGGTGAAAAACTGCATGAACAGATGATTAGCTTTGAGGATGCTCCGCATACTTATGAATATACAAGCCATTACAAAATATTGCCAGCAATCCACAATTGGAGCCGTGACCCTGAGAGAATCAACGGAGGGAACCCCGTTGGTCTTGACTTTACCTACCGTTCAGACAACAACACACAATGGATGAGCATTGATGCATTACGTTCTTGGATTCAGGTGAACCGTGAACATATTGGCAAGATCTGACCACTATGATTCCCTACGGACGTCAAAATATTAACCAGGCCGATATCGACGCGGTCGTTAAGGTTCTGCAGTCAGAATTTATAACCCAAGGCCCCGTTGTCCCGGCTTTCGAAAAAGTCGTTGCCAGTTATTGCAGCGCGCTGCATGCAGTAGCAGTCAACAGTGCTACTAGCGCATTGCACATCGCATGTCTTGCCTTGGGTGTCTGTAAGGGTGATATTGTCTGGACAACGCCCATAACTTTTGTGGCCAGTGCCAATTGTGCACTGTATTGCGGTGCAATGGTGGATTTTGTGGATATAGATCCGAAAACGTACAACCTGAGCGTTGAACGCCTAGAGGAAAAGCTTGTAAAGGCTGAAAAGGCGGGCACTTTGCCCAAAGTCGTTATTCCTGTGCATCTGTGCGGTCAACCTTGTGATATGGAAGGTATTAATTCCCTCAGTAAATACTATGGCTTTAAAATTATTGAAGATGCCTCACACGCAATTGGAGGGCGCTATAAAGATGAACCTATAGGCAACTGCCGATATAGTGACATCACTATTTTTAGCTTTCATCCCGTCAAAATAATCACGACAGGGGAGGGTGGGATGACGTTAACCAATAACAAGCAATTGGCAAAAAGCATGCGCCTCTTGCGTTCTCATGGCATTACAACTGATCCTGCAGATATGCATCCTCGGCCTGAGGGAGAATTTTGGAATTACCAACAGATAAATCTCGGGTATAACTACCGCATGACAGATATTCAGGCAGCGTTGGGGCTAAGTCAAATGCAACGGCTTAATGATTTTGTTTCTAAGCGTCATACTATCGCAAAGCAATACAATCAAATGTTATCTGCCCTGCCAGTAGTTCAACCTTGGCAGCATCCTGATAGCTATTCAAGCTTCCATCTTTATGTTATTCGCTTGAAACTCGATGAAATCAACAAGACACACAGGGAAGTCTATGAGATGCTCAGGGCTGCAGGGGTACTCGTTAACCTTCATTATATACCTGTTTATCGCCAGCCATATTATGAGCAAATGGGATTTTGTGCGGGTTACTGTGCTGAAGCGGAGCAATATTATTCAGAGGCGATTAGCCTGCCTATGTATCCGGGACTTAGCGAGCTTCAGCAGGATTATGTGGTGACAGTAATTGAAAATGCGTTAAATGGTCAGGATAATCATGATTAATAAGTTGTTAAGCAACATCCCCGGCTCAGCTGGGATGATAATTAACAGTCGTATCGGCTGTAAGGAATTATGGGATCAGACTTTCAACAGCCTACCTTATAAGTCGGTTGCATACTCGAATACCAGCCTTGATTATCAGTTAGCATATCAGCAGGGGCATGGCGGGAGCTGGTTTGATTTTTCGTCAGTTATTTATTCGGATAATAAACCGGTCGCTTTATGGCCTCTGACTATCTCAATAAAAGATAATGCGGCAAGATTGACATCTCAGGGTAGTCCTGTTTTGGCTCCGGTTTTTCTTGCGGATTGTCCGGCCGTGTCCCGCAAGCGGATTATAAAAATTTGCATTGAACTAGCTAATGCTCTTGCAATTGCTTATAAAATAAGCGAATGGGAAAGTGGCGAATCATTTTCCCGTTCAATCGGCATGAGCGAATGGCATATTCAATCCATGGGAAGAGACTCTCTCTGCCATGTGTTTCATGAACTTTATATTGACCTTGGGTTAGATATTGCCGAAATAAAAAGAAATTTTCGTAAAAGATTTAAATCACTTGTTGTTTCCGGTTCTAAGTTATGGGCGGTCGGTGTTCTTGATGGCCAGAATGATGGGGAGATATGGTCAGAGTTTCGTGATTTGCACCATAAGGTCTCAGGCAGAGTCACCCGATCTGATGAAACATGGATGATGCAATATCAGGATATTCTATTCGGGCGTGCTTTTTTGGTCTGGTTAAGAAACAGCTGTGGTGAAATGGTAGGGGGAGGACTTTTTAACTTTACGGATGATGAGGGAGTTTATGCCGTTGGGGCATATGATCGTACCCTTTTTGATAAACCTTTGGGGCATGTTGTTCAATATAGAGCCATTGAAGAGCTGAAAAAACGCAATGTAAGCTGGTATAAAATAGGTGTTAGACCCTATGCTTCAGACAATCCAAAACCCACTGAGAAGGAAATATCAATTGGAGAGTTCAAGCAGGGTTTCTCATCCCACTGTTTTCCGCACTATCGCCTGACACACAACGTTGTTCAACAACAAGAGGCTTGAGACTGGAGATGGGCTTACATTTTCTGTGGCCTGAACACATGAATTTGACCTGAGATTATGTTGAAAACAGTTTGGAACGAGTTGCGCCGCTGCCTGTTCACCAAGACATTTTGTCATCATTGTTAACAAGACGTTTTATGTATTCAACAGCAAGCTGCATTACATTACTCTGAGTAACGATGCGTTTAAATATTATCGATATAGTTAGGTGACAGTTCTGGAAGAGACGAAGCTTGCTCTTGGTACAGCTCAATTTGGTTTGCCATACGGCATTGCAAATCAAACCGGCCAGGTAAGCAGGGAGGATGTCTCTGCGATGCTGCAACTTGCAGCATCCAATGGAATTGATACCCTTGATACGGCGATTGTCTATGGAGAGAGTGAAGTTGCTCTTGGGCATGCAGGTACTCAGGGTTTCAAGTTGGTGACAAAGCTGCCGGCACTGCCGAATGACTGCCCTCATGTTCTTACTTGGGTTATGGAGCAGGTTGGCGCCTCATTTACTCGTCTCGGGGTGAGCTCTTTTTATGCTTTGTTGCTGCATCGTCCGGAGCAACTGCTTGGTCCGCTTGGAAAAGAGTTGTATGAAGCATTATATGCCTTGAAAGAGCGCGGCAAAGTGCAAAAAGTCGGTGTTTCCATCTATAACCCTCTTGAACTGGATGAACTGACCCGACTATTTCATTTTGATCTTGTGCAAGCTCCTTTTAATATTATTGATAGTCGTCTCCATCGGACAGGCTGGCTTCAACGGCTCAAGGATGATGAGGTTGAAATTCATACCCGTTCAGCTTTTTTGCAGGGTTTGCTACTTATGCCGGAAGAGAACATGCCGTCAAAATTCACTCCCTGGAGTAATTTATTTCAGAGATGGTATACCTGGCTTGCAGAACACCATATCTCTGCAGTTCAGGCTTGTCTGGAATTTTCACTCTCCTTTCCCGAAATTGATCGGGTTATAGTTGGCGCCGACAGCCTCAATCAGCTTGATGAAATTATTAAAGCTGCCCGCATGACAATTCCTGACAATCTTCCTGATCTTTATTGTGAGGCAGAAAACCTTATTAATCCTGCACGCTGGTCCTGTTTATGAAAATCGTTGCCCTTGTTCAGGCCCGCATGGGTTCAACTCGCCTGCCAAATAAGGTTATGAAACTTATCGGTGGCATACCAATGATTGAGTTGTTGTTAGAAAGGTTATCAAAGTCAAACGAGCTTGACCAAATTGTTGTAGCTACTTCAGTCGATAAACGCAATCAACCGCTGGTTTCCCATATAAGAAAGCTTGGTTATGCCTGTGAGCAGGGAAGTGAAAATGACGTTCTCGACCGCTATGTAGAGGCAGCTAAAGCCCACAATGCGGATGTGGTTGTCCGGATAACCGGTGACTGCCCGCTTGTCGATCCAGAGCTTGTTGACGAATGTATTCGCGGGTTCAAGGCTGCCGGAGTTGATTACTATAGCAATGCCAATCCCCCCTCATATCCTGATGGTCTTGATGTAGAGGTTTTCAGTTATAAAGCTCTTGAAAAGGCGGCAAAGGAAGCCGAGGAGCCGTTTGAACGTGAGCATGTTACTCCTTATCTGCGCAAGTCCGCTCTTTTCAGTATTGCTTCAATGGAGCCTGTCGAGGATTTGTCTTCACTGCGCTGGACTGTTGATGATCCTGTAGACTTTGTTGTAATTGAAAGTGTGTTCCGGCATTTTCATCCGCGCACGGATTTCGCATGGAGGGAAGTGCTTGATCTCCAGCATCAACAGCCAGAAATATTCAGCATTAACAGGAATACCCCTCGTAACGAAGGAGCGACTATGGGTACCGGTCAGAAATTATGGAAACGCGCGAAGCAAATCATCCCTGGCGGCAACATGTTGCTTTCCAAACGAGCTGAAATGTTTCTTCCTGATCAATGGCCGGCCTATTTCAGTAAGGCCAAAGGCTGTAAAGTGTGGGATATGGACGGAAAAGAATATATCGATATGTCCATCATGGGAATTGGTACCAATATTCTTGGTTATGGTCATCCGGAAGTCGACGACGCAGTGAGAGCAACTATTGATGCTGGTAACATGTCAACCTTCAATTGTCCGGAAGAGGTCTATTTGGCAGAGAAGTTGATTGAGCTGCATCCTTGGGCCGACATGGCTCGCCTTGCCCGTTCTGGGGGCGAAGCCAATGCAATAGCAATTCGTATAGCTCGTGCAGCTTCAGGCAAAGATAAAGTAGCTATTTGTGGCTATCATGGTTGGCACGACTGGTATCTTTCGGCAAATCTTGGTGACGACAAAAGTCTGGACGGACATTTATTACCAGGGCTTGAGCCTAATGGTGTTCCAAGAAGCTTGCGAGGCACTGTATTTCCTTTCAATTACAACAACATTGCTGAACTTGAAGCGCTGGTTAACACACATGATATCGGTGTGATCAAGATGGAAGTTGTTCGTAACGCCGGACCTGAGGACAACTTTCTGCAAAAAGTTCGCCAGCTTGCTACAGATCGAGGTATTGTGCTGATTTTTGATGAGTGCACCTCGGGTTTCCGCGAAACTTATGGAGGTCTTCACAAAAAGTATGGGGTTGAGCCCGATATGGCCATGTTTGGTAAAGCCTTGGGTAATGGATATGCTATCACAGCCACGATTGGTAGGCGCGAAGTCATGGAAGCTGCACAAACCACATTCATTAGCAGCACCTTCTGGACAGAGCGCATCGGCCCCACTGCCGCACTCAAAACGCTTGAAGTTATGGAACGGGTCAAATCTTGGGAAACAATCACCAAAACAGGTTTGATTATCCGACAAGGCTGGCAGCAACTTGCCGATAAGCATGATCTTAAGTTAAATGATTGGGGATTGCCTGCGCTTACAGGGTTTTCTTTTTTAGCGACCAATGCGCTTGCTTACAAGACCCTTGTTACCCAGGAAATGCTTGCTAAAGGCTATCTTGCTGGTAACAGTGTCTATGTTTGTACTGAACATACTTCGGTTGTCGTGGCTGATTTCCTTGAAGCGCTTGATCCAATATTTGCTCTTATCAAAGAGTGCGAAGAAGGACGGGATGTAATGAGCCTGCTGAAAGGCCCGATATGCCATGGTGGTTTTAAACGATTGAATTGAATGACTTCGATGAATATTGCCATTCGTATCGATGCTTCAAGCCAAATCGGAACCGGACATTTTATGCGTTGCTTAACTTTAGCCGATGCGTTGAGCCTGCGAGGGGCACAAATTCGCTTTATCAGCCGTAATTTACTAGAGCACTTGCAGGATTTGTTGCTGAATAAGGGTTATGAATTCATGATGCTTAAGAAGCAAACAAATGAAACGTCTAGTGATGACTTGGCTCATTCTCATTGGCTGGGGGCTACTCAGCAATACGATGCAGATGAGGCGCTTAAACTCCTCTCAGATAGAATCTGGGATTGGCTGGTTGTTGATCATTACGCATTGGATGCTCGCTGGGAGTCAGCACTTCGAAAATCAGCAAAGCGAATTTTGGTTATTGACGATCTTGCTGATCGTATGCATGACTGCGATATATTGCTCGATCAGAATTATTATGCAGATAAGGAAACACGCTACACAGGGAAGGTTCCTGCAAACTGCCAGCTATTGCTTGGGCCGCGTTATGCTCTTCTTCGAGAAGAATTCCGTCAATGGCGTCAGCAGGTTAAACCTCGCACCGGACTAGTAAAAAGAATCCTTGTGTTTTTTGGTGGCGTTGATGCCGATAACTTCACAGGATTAACCATTGAAGCACTGGCTGGTCTTGGTCTGAGCGGGGTGCATATTGATGTAGTCATAGGGGCACAACATCCTTATCGTGAACAGATTGAATCAGCGTGTTTAGAATATATGTTTTCCTGTTATGTACAAACTGATCGAATGGCAGAGTTGATGGCAAAAGCAGACTTGGCTATTGGAGCAGGAGGTTCCGCGACTTGGGAGCGTTGTTGTTTAGGATTACCAGCATTTGCAATCTGCACAGCTTCAAATCAGAGCAAGCAGGTTGCCGATGCTGCCAGCAGAGGGTTGCTGTACACATCTGAAATAAATGACGGCTTAAAGACTTTGATCAAGCGTCATTTACCTGCACTCATAGACAATAGCCACTTGATTAAATTCATCTCAAATAATGACTTGCAAACTGTTGATGGTAGAGGTGTTTCGCGAGTCATCAGAAACATGGGTTGCAGCAGGATTGAAATTCGAATTGCAACAGAAGGTGACTCGGAGAAAATTTTCGAGTGGCGTAATCACCAAACAGTCAGGGCTGTGTCGCGTAACAGTGAGGTAATCAGTTGGGAGGATCATCAGAAATGGCTTGCTGAAGTCCTGTCATCTCAAGTACAAGCGTTGCTTATTGGGTATAGTAATGGCTTGGAAATAGGTGTGGTTCGATTTGATAGCAGGGATTATGAAGCTGAAGTTTCGATCTATCTTGTTCCTGGTATAAAAGAATCTGGATTAGGAAGCGACCTTTTACAGATTGGTGAGCAGTGGTTTACAACTCACTTTCCCCAAATTCAAAAAATCTTTGCTTGTGTTCTCGGAGATAACAGCCGTTCTAACCATCTGTTTTTGGGGGCAGGCTATCGGGTTGAGTCAACCTCTTACATTAAAGAGCTCGCATGACTATGATTGATGGGTTCAAAATAGCTGACAGGATGATAGGGAAAAACCATTCTCCTTTCATCATAGCAGAAATGTCTGGCAACCATAACCAGTCACTTGATCGGGCATTGGAAATCGTTGAAGCTTTAGCAATGTCCGGTGCTCACGCCTTGAAAATTCAGACCTATACTCCTGAAACAATGACTCTTGATCTGGATGAGCGTGAGTTTCATATCAGTGACCCAAATAGTTTATGGGCAGGCACATCGCTATATAAGCTTTACAGCGAAGCATATACTCCATGGGAGTGGCACAAGCCGATTTTTGATCGGGCACACGAACTAGGTCTGATTCCGTTTAGTACGCCTTTTGATGATACAGCAGTCGACTTTCTTGAAACTCTTGATGTGCCATGTTATAAGATAGCCTCGTTTGAGAACACAGATATACCTCTTATTCGTCGGGTGGTTGCCACAGGAAAGCCAGTGATTATTTCAACAGGCATGGCAACCGTTGCCGAACTGGACGAAACAGTTCGAGCAGCACGCGAAGCTGGCTGCAAAGACTTGATTCTGCTCAAGTGTACTAGCACCTATCCAGCTACTGCAGATAACACTAATATTTTAACTATCCCACATCTTCGTAATCTCTTCGATTGTGAAGTAGGGCTATCCGATCACACTATGGGTGTTGGGGTTTCAGTTGCCAGTGTTGCACTTGGTGCAACTGTTATCGAGAAACACTTCACTCTTAATCGTGCTGATGGAGGTGTAGACAGTGCATTCTCAATGGAGCCAGCTGAAATGGCCCAACTCGTGTTAGAAACAGAACGAGCATGGCAGTCCCTCGGTCAAGTTAGCTATGGTACTACAGAAGCTGAAATAAAGTCTCTTCAATATCGCCGATCACTCTATGTGGTAAAAGACCTTAAAGCAGGAGATGTTCTCACTCATGACAATGTGCGCGCAATTCGACCGGGATTAGGTATAGCGACTAAGTATATTGATGTGGTTATAGGAAAAACAGTGAAGCAGAATGTGACGCGAGGAACAGCTATGTCTTGGGCAATCTTGTGAGATCGAGAACATGAGCCACGATTCAATATTATGAGTTTTCATTCAATCTATTAAATCCCAAAAGGTAATATGATGCTTCAAAAGTTAAAACAAAGCCTGCACTTACTTGCCCCTGCATCTATATTATCACAAACAGAATTTGGTAAGCTGACAGGGGAATTTTCCTTGAAAGCTTTGGATGTGGGAGCAAGAGGTGGCTTTGATACTTTACTGACTCCTATTGCTGATATCGTCGAATTCATTGGTTTTGAACCTGATGAAGCGGAAGTTAAACGACTCGAAGCTGATCGTTTATCGAAAGGTCCCTGGGCAAGCGTTCGGTACTTGCCAGTGGCATTAGGTAATACTGCTGATTCTAGATTGTTGTTTTTGACGCAGAGTCCTGGTTGTTCCTCTTTGTTGCCATCCAACCCTTATATGTACACTCGTTATGGTAGGGAGGAACTTTTCACGGTGGTTGGCACCACCGAAGTGGCGACTGTTATGCTTGATGATGCGGCGAGTAAGTATTCATTCCAAGAGGCTTCATATTTAAAGATAGATATTCAGGGTGCTGAACTGGAAGTTCTTAAAACAGGCCAAAAGCTTCTTTCAGACTCTATTGTTGCTATTCGTGCGGAGGTCGAGTTCCAGCAAATTTATAAAGATCAACCGCTTTTTCGAGATATCGATACTTTTCTTTCGGAGCAAGGTTTTCACCTCGTTGACTTTCATCAACCTGTCACTTGGCCTTTGCAAGCTTCTGGGGCTTCTTTAAAGAGTCCTTTTGTGATTGGTCGTGATTGCTTGGGCGAACTGATTCATGCAGATGCTTTGTATTTTCGGAACCTTGATGATTTTTCCGATGCCAATGAGAACGGGATTTCCGTTTGTATAAAAGCGGCCATGATTGCTCTTGCTTATGGACGCCTTTCTTATGCTGCCGTATTATTTAGTAAAAAGCGGGTTAAAGAGTATCTCGCAAATGCTTATGGTGTCGATGTTGAGAAAGCGATGGAAGAAGCAAAGTTGATGATGATTAAGCACAACAAAAGAAATCGATTATTGTCATTGGTCCGTCTTATCCTTGGTAGATAATGTTAAAGATATCCTTTTCATTATGCTTGTAATCAAAAGAGACCGGGTGAGTGAATAAATTGCATTGAGCGCAGTTCAAATTCTTCCTTAAGGAATAATTAGTTGAATATTGGGTTATTAGTATGTATTCGAGGGGCAGGTGAAAGGCTAAGGCCCGCTATAGAGAGACAGAAGTTGCGTCATCCCCTAAAAGAAATTTTTATGAGTAAGTTGAGAGTTCTTGCTCCACTTACCCAGATTCCTCTAGTGTTATCTAAAGAGATAAGGTTTTTCTTGCCTTCATATCCAATTCCAAATTCAAAAGCATTTGCAGTCGTTCATGAGCTCTGTGCTGCCGGGATATCAAGGAGTATGATTTGGATCCCAGGGCCTTCTGAACAATATACAGTAACTAGCTTCACACGCTTGTTGTTTCGTCTTCCAAGGGCCTTGTTTTTCTTGCTTATTGTAGTGAGTCGTGCTCCTGGTCTTGACTGCATTGATCTTCAAATATTACTTGGTAGGGAGGTTTTTCGACACTTCTTGTATCGTCATCCAATGGTTAAACCAATCATCATCAGCGATGTGAGTCCTGGTCTTCACATGCTCTGGAGTGCAGCAACAATAGCAGGATGTGGCGCACTGTGGTGGCAAGACGATTATCATCATATCGAATCACTGCCATACCCTGTTGTAGCAGCAGCTGTACTGAATCATGGCGGTTATGAGGCTGTTTTGCGATCATCGCCATTAGCAATGATTGTTTCTCGCCCATCAGTCATACTTAAGCCCATTCGTCCAATTCCCGATCACCCGAGAGTAGGAATTGCCACAAATAACTTTATTGTTGCAAGTTCGGAACAGCGAGAGCTTCTGGATCAGATTCGTCAAGCATTTGGTGTCGCCGAGCTTTATATTCGCCTTCACCCGAACAGCAAGCTTGTACCCGCTGACTTTCCAGAGCATTGGATAACAATAGCTCCAGTTGATGAGTCCTTCGAGCAGTTTGCCTCAAAAATAGATATTGTTGTTGTTGGAAATTCTGCAGTTCAGTTAAGACTTATTTGCGAAGGGGTGCCGGTGCTGCATATTTCAGGGTTAGACCCTCATGGTTATGACTTATATGGATATTGCAAAAGGGGGTTTACATACGGTGCTGAAATAATAGGTAATAACATCTTGTCTGATATCACCACTTATTTTAACAACTCAGAATCTCAAGTTCGACTTGCTGATTATGTTGGAGTTAGTGATAATGTCAAATTGGAAGGACTTTCACAACTGAATTATTGTTTATATGGAGCTCCTCGAAGACCATATAGACCAAAGGTGCTTGTTTTATGACAGCTCAAAACCCCACTATTGCCTTTCTTCTTTCAATGTCTCTCGATCCTATTGCGGGAGGGGTTCAAAGAACTACCTGGCAGCTAGGGCACTATTTCGCTCAACAAGGTTGGGAAGTTTTATTTATATCATTGGCTTTGGATGGTCATAAGACTCCCTTAGCCGGTAGTTTGCATTTTCCAAGTGAAGATATCAATGGAGATTCCAGACTTCTCAAGCGCTTTCTTGCTTCGACCTTTCAAAATCAACCTCCCGATGTTGTCATTAATCATACTGAGTTGCTTTCAGTCTCTGATAAAGTATTGTTTGAATTACGCCAAACAGAATTTTCATATAGAATAGTATCCTGCTTTAGGAATAATCCTTCTATGTTTAAAGATAATCATCGATCTCTTGTTCGTCATCTGTTGCGCAACAAACGTTGGTTCCTTTTTTTAATTGATCACCCACTGGGTTGGAGGATTGTGTTACTATGGCATCGATTGAAAAATCGGCATGTGTTTTACCAGGTTTTATCACGCTGTGATCGGTATATGCTTCTTTCACCGACGTTCATTTCTGAATTGCGCTGGTATGTTCCAGGTTTGGACCAATCTAAAATTGTTATCATTCCGAATGCTTTCCAGATGCCGGACATAAGTGTTTTACCGACAAAGCGCAAGCACCTCTTGTTTGTTGGCCGGTTGGAGCAGGCACAAAAAAATATTCTTATGTTGCCGAATATCTGGCAGAAAGTTCAGCACCGTCTTCCAGAATGGGAGCTTCATATCGTTGGTGATGGACCCGACAGGGCAGAGCTCGAATCGAAAATCGAGAAGGTGTCTCTTGAGCGGATTTACCTGCATGGGAAGATGGACCCGACAGATCATTATCGTGCTGCAAAAGTTTTTCTCATGGTTTCTTTTTTTGAGGGGTTTGGGAATACGCTGATTGAAGCGCAAATGCATGGTGTTGTGCCAGTTGCCTTTCGAAGCTATTCAGCAGTGGAGTGGATGTTGAATGATGGAGTCGATGCAGTGCTTGTTCCTCCCTTTGATGTAGATCGTTATGCAAATGCATTGGTTCAGTTGGCCACAGATGAAGATAGGTGGACTTGTATGAGTGCTGCGGCAGTATCTAATGCACAACGTTTCTCCGAAAAAGTTGTCGGAGATATCTGGTTTAAAGTTCTGTCAGATGTGATGAACGAGCCTCTTGTATCATCGTAATGAGACCTAATCGTTTTACAAGACGCTCGTCTGTTCCACCTATTTCTGATAGGGACACTATGCACAGAAGACTATATATCAGTAAAAAGCGTTCTTTTCAGCAAAATATTTTTGCGGCTTTGGTTTGGCCATTTCTTTTTGCTGCTGAGGACGTGTTCACCTTCCCGAAGCGGCGAGCCTTTATGGGTTTTGTTATATTTTCTGCTTTTGCAGGATTGACTTTAATTCCAGGATCTGGTAGTGATGCATACACCGTTGCGAGCCAGATTTACTACGGACCTGTCGTCACTAAGGAGCCGATAATTGCATTTTTGGTACATATGGCAAGTTTTTCAGGTTTTGGGTTTCACTTCTACTTTATGCTCTTGGGCCTGATCTATGCATCAGTCTTATATTGGTCTGCCCGTCTTTTTTTTTACAATCTGCCGGTGAATAAAACGTACAGCACTGCTGCCTTGGTGTTTATGCTCGCATTTTTTCTCAATCACCCTGTTTTTGATGCATTAAATGCAAGGTATCAGTTGGGTATATGGGTCATGCTTTTGTCTACATTTTTGATGCTTGACGGGCGATGGCAACTATCTCTCTGTATTGCTGTATTGGGAATAATGATTCACTTTGGTCATTCGCTATTCTCACTTGCCTTAGTGCTGCTTCTTTTAAGTCGAAGACTTGGGAGAGGGCAGATTATATTTGCTTATGTACTGCTTTTAGTAGCATTTTTCATGCCTTCATCGTTGACGCTATCTTTCTCTGATAGTATTGCTCAAAAATTGGGTGGTTCTTTTTCCGAGAAAGTCTCAAATACTGTTAAACTTGCCGAACATAATCAATTATTAAGTACGGGTGATAGTTCGGGGGGGTATGATTCATGGTTCCTCGAATGGTTTACAACTCCAATATTTTATTCCCTTTTCATCTCGGGCCATCTGTTATGGTGGAAGATTCGAAAATATCCCAAAGATCCACAATTTCAGTTGTGGATTCTTATCATTCTTATGTGGGCATTACAATTTGCTATGAGAGGGGAGCCTGAGGGAGCCGGTAGAGTAGAACGTAATATTTTGGCTCTTCTCCTTATGTGGCATGCTCGTTGGTTCGTCTATCGAAGATCAGGTGAGTTTGTTGCGCTTTTAATTAATATCGCTCCAATGATTTTTTATTTTATTGTTGCATATCGCAGGTCGGTTAATGATGCCCGTATAGGTGCATTTTTGCCCTCATTTTATAGTTATTTCACTATTGCAATGCCAACTGTTGAGGATGTCTTTTCATGGTTTCATTGATGGTTGATTATTTACTATTGGCAATACCTGTCAAAACACACACAGATGAGTTTGTTTAACAAGCTCCGTATCTTCGCTCGTAACGCTATAGGGTATTCAACAAAACGAAAAATTATAGTTATTGAATCCGATGATTGGGGAGCTATAAGAATGCCATCAAGGCAGGCTTTTGAATCAATAAATAAAAAAGGGCTTGACTCATCGGGAGATTCTTTTCGTTATAACAAGTATGATACTCTGGCTGATAAAAATGATTTAACGCAACTGCTTGAAACGTTATTCTCATTTCGAGATAAACAAGGGAATCATCCAGTCATTACCGCTCTTACTATTGTTGCTAATCCTGACTTTGATAAGATTCGTGACAGTGAATTTAACGAATACTATTATGAACCCTTTACAACGACCTTGGAACGTTACTACGGCTCCGATACCCCATTTCCTTTGTGGATAGAAGGATTTCAAAACAAGGTATTTCTTCCTCAGTTTCATGGCCGCGAACACTTGAATGTAGCGGTTTGGATGAAGGCTCTGAAGCGGAATGACATTGAAGCACGTTTTGCCTTTGATCACGAGTTATGGGGTTTTAACAATCAGCATCCCTTAGGTATTACGTTTCAGTCAGCTTTTGAACTGGAATCTTTGGATCAACTTTCACTTCAAGCTCAAATTCTACAGGATGGGTTAAGGCTTTTTGAACAATTGTTTGGTTACCGTGCATCATATTTGGTTACACCGAATAGTCCGTTTAATAAACAACTTGAAGCTGTTGTTGCTAATGAAGGAATACGCTTTATATTTGCCTCGAAAATACAGAATGAACCAATTGGCCCAGGGATAACCAGAAAATGCTTTCATTATCCGGGTCAACAAAACCTGTATGGACAATATTATCTATCACGTAACTGTTTTTTTGAACAAAGCGAACCCGGAAAAGATTGGGTTGACAGTTGCCTGAATGAGATAAGTATGGCGTTTTGTTTCCACAAGCCAGCGGTTATTAGTTCACATCGTGTTAATTACATTGGTGCTCTTGATCCGTCAAATAGAAAACAAGGTTTGCTTCAGCTTAGAGAGCTCTTAACTAACATTCTTAAAATTTGGCCTGATGTTGAATTTATGAGTTCTGCTGATCTTGGCGAATTGATTGCTCAGTCATAATGAGTGTAAGCACCATTAGGTCAGGCATTACCCGCAATCTTATCAATATTCCAGGTTGGCGGTCTAATAGGAAAATTGTAGTTATCGAGTCAGATGACTGGGGTAGTGTCCGAATGGACTCAATAGATGCTTATGATTATTTCCTCACAAAAGGTTTGCCTGTAGATAACTGTCCATATAACAGTTACGATGCTCTTGAGTGCAACGAAGATCTTAAGCGGTTGTTCGAAGTGCTTGGATCTGTCATAGATTGTAACGGTAATCCTGCAGTGCTGACAGCTAACGCTGTAATGGCAAATCCTGATTTTGAAAAGATTCGCGAGAGTGGATTTCAGAAATACTACTATGAGCCGTTTACCAAAACACTTGAACGTTATCCTGCTCATGATCAGGTTTATAGCCTGTATCAGAAAGGGATAAAAGAAAATCTTTTCAAACCGCAATTTCATGGACGAGAGCATCTGAATGTTACGCGTTGGATGCGAGCATTGCTTGGTGGTGATGGCTATGCTTTTATGGCTTTTAAATGGAACATGTTCAGTTTGTACACTGGTGTTAATTCGAGTTGTCGCAGTGAATATCTGGATGCATTTGCTATGGAAAGTCTTGAAGATCAGCTCCAGTTAAGAGCAATAATCGCTTCAGGGTTACAGCTTTTTCATCAGTTAATGGGCTATCATTCGCGGACCTGTATTGCTCCTTGTTACACATGGAATTCTGATGTTGAAGAGGTTCTCTCTGTCAATGGAGTAACAGCATTACAAGGGATGATAATACAGTGGGTGCCGGTCTATGGAGCTGAGGGCTTACACCAAAAAAAATATCATTATACTGGTCAACGAAACCAACAGACACAGTGCTATCTTGTTAGAAATTGCTTTTTCGAACCAACACTAACAAATGGAACGGATCCTGTGCCTGATTGCCTTGCTCGAATCCAGACTGCATTCTATTGGCATAGGCCCGCCATCATCTCTTCTCACCGCCTGAATTATATGGGTTTTTTAAATTCATCCAACAGAGACAAAAACCTGAATCATCTTAAAAAATTGTTGCTTGCTATTAAAAAGTACTGGCCTGATGTGGAGTTTTTCTCGTCTGATCAGTTAGGTGATCTGGTTACAGGTGTTGAATAAGCTGTTATGTGCGGAATAGCAGGCTATTTTTATCTATCAGGAAAGCATATTGAGGACTCATCCACAATTTTGCGAATGCTGCAACTCCAGAAACATCGTGGCCCAGACGATTCAGGTGTGCGTGCGTTTAATATTCGAGATGCTCGATCACAAGAACTTTCAGCAATTGAAACGGTCAGCCTCAGCGAGAGGTTTAATGGGGTACTCGGTTTTAACCGGCTAAGTATTCTTGACCTCTCCCAAAATGGCCATCAGCCGATGTGTAGTAGAGATGGTCTGGTTATTCTTGTTTTTAATGGTGAGATATATAATGCCTTCGATTTTAAGGATGAGTTGATTGCAGATGGAGTAAGATTGAAAAGTACAACAGATACTGAAATCATTCTTAACCTCTATCTCAAATATGGCTTTGACAGCATGGTCAGTCGGTTGAACGGAATGTTTGCTCTTGTTATTGTCGATCTACGCGAAAGCAAAATTTTTATCACGCGTGACCGTTTTGGCATTAAACCGATGTATTATTATAGTCAGAACGATTGCTTTGCCTTTTCATCAGAACAAAAAAGTTTTTTTGCGCTAAAAGAATTCAATGCAGAACTGAATACCTCTCTGCTTGATGAGTACCTGTTGTTCCGCACTACGGAAAGCAATACGTTACTCAAATATGTTACCCCACTTGAACCTGGTACTTATACCATTTATTCCCCTGAAAAGGGATTTTCAACGGTAAGGTATTTTGATGTAAATGATTATCAGCGTCATGCAAATTCTCGTATAACGCTTCAATTATCAAAAGAAAACTTAAAAAGTACATTTCGTGCCAGCGTACAACGGCAGATGCTCAGCGACGTTAAGCTTGGATGCCAGTTGTCAGGTGGGATTGATTCTTCGCTTGTAACATGGCAGGCAAAAGAATGCATGAAAGATGATTTACTTGAAAGTGTTTCAATTATTTTTGAAGACAAGCGTTTTAGCGAAGAGATCTATATTGACCAAGTCGCTTCTCGAAACAGCATTAAAGCTCACAAGTTTCTGCTTGACGGAGGTTCTTATATTGAGGCATTTAATAATGCTGCATGGCATTATGAAGCCCCTTTAAATCACCCGAATACACTTGGCATTTACCTTCTTTCAAAAAAATCAAAAGAATATGTAACTGTTCTTTTGAGTGGGGAAGGAGCTGATGAGGTATTTGGGGGGTACGAAAGGTTTGCCAGCCTTAACAATCCTTTTGCACTTCGCACTATGATGTCTGGATTGAAGCGAAACAGGCATAGTCCTCTCTCTTTTTTAACGAACTATACTGATCCAGCGTATCGTGCAGTGATGGCTTCAGCATTTATAACTACGCATATGGCCAAAGTACTTCGGCCTGATTATACTATGCAAAGTGGTATTGAAAAAAGAGTAGCACTCTACAAAAGTTTATCAGGTTCATTGTTTGATCGTCAGGTTAAATATGAAATGAAAACATATCTTCCAGATTTGCTGACTCGGCAGGATACAATGTCAATGGCTCATTCTATTGAAAATAGAGTTCCATTTCTCGATAATTTGCTAGTTGATTATGCGTTTTCCATTCCAGAAAAACATTTGCTTGGTGATCAACAGTCTGTTATTGAAACAAAATATCTTTTGAAAGTCTTTACAGCTGATATTTTTGGAAAGGAATTTGCATTCCGAAAAAAAATGGGTTTTGGCATACCTTTGCGATCGTTCCTGAGTGATCAAAAATTTAAGGTATGGCTTTACGATGAAATTTTACCAGGGATCAGACAACGAGGGCTTCTTGAGGTCAAGTCAGTAAGGGAATGGGTAAAGAATCTTAATTCGATAAGTGGAATTGAGTTAGAGGCACTATGGATTGCACTCTCCTTGGAAGTATGGATGCAAAAGTTTAAGATACAATGATCGCAATACATCATGCCAACTCAAGCTTTAGTGACCGCTGGATAGCATATTGTGATGCCAATCACATAGCATATAAAATTGTTGACTGTTACCGATCAGATATTATACATGAGCTTGATGACTGCGATGCTCTCATGTGGCATATTAGTCATCAAAATCCAAAAGATATTTTATTTGCTAAGCAACTCATGTACTCAGTTCAGGCTGCGGGGAAAAAAGTTTTCCCGGATTTTAATACGATATGGCATTTTGATGATAAGGTAGGGCAGAAATACCTACTTGAAGCAATTAAGGGGCCGTTAGTTCCAACATGGGTCTTTTATACTAAAAAAGAGGCATTGGCATGGGCAAAAACAGCAAGTTTTCCAAAAGTTTTCAAGTTGCGTGGTGGTGCTGGGTCGGCAAATGTCAGGCTTGCTAAAACAAAGTCTGAGGCTCAGCATTTGATTAATAAGGCGTTTTGGAATGGGTTTAGTCAATACGATGCTGTTGGAAATTTAAAAGAAAGGATGAGAAAATATCAATTAGGCAAAACTGAATTATTTGATGTTTTGAAAGGTTTTATACGGATTCTATATCCTACAAGACATGCGTATATTGCAGGGCGCGATCGAGGATATATATATTTCCAGGAGTTTATTCATGAAAACAATTATGATATCAGAGTAATTGTGATTGGTGATAAAGCGTTTGCAATTAAGCGTATGGTAAGAGATAATGATTTTCGTGCTTCAGGAAGTGGAGATATCAAGTATGAAAAAAATAATTTTGACGACGCAACAATTCAGTTATCTTTTGAATTGTCTGATAGACTGCAATCAGAATGTGTAGCGTTTGATTATATATATCAGAACAAGAAGGCATTACTAGTTGAAATCAGTTATGGATTTGTAAAGGAAGTATATGATCCATGTGTGGGATATTGGGATAAAAAAATGAACTGGTACCAAGGCCCATTTAACCCCTATGGTTGGATGGTAGAAGCCGTACAGGGTATGCTTGGATAATATAAATGATGATTAATCGGAATCATAAATAAATTGCAAAAGGAATTTTTATTGTTTAATACAATGATAAAATAAGTATGGCTAAAATATTTATTGATCCACGAGCTAGATTAGTGTATGCATCATTCTATCTAAAAGGTTTGTTTGAAATTTATGGAGAAAAAAATGTAAAATATTCGATGAAATATTTTAAGGATTTAAAACAAAATGGAAACTCATTCGCATTTGATCAATATTTTGCATTTATCGTATATGAAAATAATAAGTTATATAAAATAATTGTAGATTACCGAGATAAAATCGAGATAAATAAAGAGGCTTATGATTGGTGTGATTCTTATGGTAAAGTAAATTACAATATAATTGCTATTGATAAAAATGATAAAAAAATTATTCCAATCGGTCCGGGTTTTGGTATTAAAATTTATGGCGTAAGTAAGACGATATATTATTGTATATCCAATTATATTAAATGTTTCTTATACTTACATGTATCTGCAAGAGTTTTTTTATCAGGCTACATTTGGCAATTAAAGCGATTACCATATAGTTTATATAAGCCGGTATCTGGAGATAAAAATTATTTGTTTTTTGTTTCAAGTTTATGGGATCATGCTAATTGCATCGAAAAAACAAATTTATTCAGAGCAACTTATATTCGATATTGTAAAAGTATTGGCATAAAGTTTGAAGGTGGAATATTTGCTAAACCATATCAAGTTGAATATAGTAAATATAGCGACATAGTTTATTCTAAATACATAATGTTGGTTGAGTATATAAAAAAAGTAAAAGTTTCGACTCTATCTTTTAATACACCATCAGTATGGGATTGTCATGGATGGAAGCTTGGTGAATTTTTAGCTTTAGGGAAAGCAATAATATCTACACCATTATCAAATGAAATGCCAGTTCCTATGACTCATGGCATGAATATTCATTTTGTTTATGACGAAGACGATCTTAAAAAGGGTATACATAAGATTTTAAATAATGATGCTTATAGACAGAAATTAGAGAATGGTGCTTATGACTATTATAATCACCATATAAAGCCAGAAATAGTTATTAAAAATTTATTATCCAACGTTGCTGTTGTTTAAAAAACAAATTAGAATCAACTAACAAGTATGATAGTTGACGGTATAAATTGCTTTTATTAAGGAAGGTTTCAGGAAAATATATCGCATAGCGATTTAAATAATAACATATGTATGATTAAACAACTTGTTATTGTCATTCCATCGCTTGGAATAGGAGGAATGGAGCGAGTCATGTCAGAACTTGTTAATCATTTTTCTCTTAAATCTGATTTGAAAGTACATCTTGTGTTGTACGGAATAAATCGTGATATCTTATATGATCTCCCTGAAAATATTGTAATTCATATACCTCTCTTTAAATTCAATAATAACTTTAGAATTTGGAATACATTAAAGACTCTTTGTTTTCTCCGAAGTCAAATCCAGTCACTAAAACCTGATAAAATATTAAGTTTTGGTGAATATTGGAATAGTTTTGTGTTGTTGGCTCTTTATGGGATGAAATATCCAGTATTTATTTCAGATAGATGTCAGCCTAATAAGCGTTTTGGACTCTTACATGATAGACTCCGAAAATGGCTTTACCCCTGTGCGAAAGGGATTATTACCCAGACCAGTCAGGCCGAAGTAATTTACAGATTACTTTTTAAGAAATCTATTATAAAAACCATTGGAAATCCGATTCATTTCGTTAACACCAACGAGGTTATAGAAAAAGAAAATATTGTACTTACAGTTGGACGGCTTATAGATACTAAGCACCATGATGAGCTTATAAAGCTTTTTACAAGGATTAACAAGCCAGGCTGGAAATTGGTAATTGTTGGTGGAGACGCTTTAAAACAAAAGGGGTTTATTCGTCTTCAAGAACTTATTAATGAGCTTGATGTAAGTGATAGAATTATTCTTGCTGGTATCTGCAAAAATGTTGAAAAATATTATCTTCAAAGCAAAATATTCGCATTTACATCAAGTTCCGAGGGTTTTCCAAATGTTATTGGAGAGGCAATGTCTGCTGGTTTGCCTGTCGTTGCGTTTGATTGCATAGCTGGACCATCTGATATGATTACTGATGGGGTTGATGGTTTTCTCGTTCCATTATTTAATTATGATCTTTTTAGCGACAAGCTGTTGATGTTGATAGAAAGGGAAGATATTCGAATAGAGTATGGTACAAAAGCACAATCTAGCATCATGAAATATAATATGCGATATATAGGAGATGAGTATTATAAATTTATTTTTTCATAAATAAAAAAAATGGCTGTTCTTTAGTTTATGAAGTTACTTATTAACGCGTCTAATATTTATGCAACAGGTGCAACACAAGTTACAATTTCCTTTTTACATGAGATTATCAGCATTCCTTCCAATAAATATTATATTCTTCTAAGTAAGAAAATAGCTGGTGAAATTGAAAATATTCAATTCCCTGAAAACTTTTATTTTTTTGAAGTTCCATACCATCCAATGAGTTCTGGATTTATACGCTCTGCTAAAACGAGAAAATTGCTAAAAAAATTTGAAGTTGAAATAAACCCTGATGTTGTATTTACAATATTTGGGCCGTCATACTGGAAGCCTAAAGTTCCGCATTTACAAGGATTTGCATATGCACATTATATTTATCGTGACTCTCCTTATTGGGAAACTATTAATAAATGGCAATTACTTAAAGTAATATTATTACGTTTCATACATTTGAGATATTTTAAAAATACTGGAAAGTATTATGTTTGTGAAACTCAAGATGTATCTGATAGAGTTGTTTCTCTACTAAAAATATCGCCCAAAAATGTTTACACTGTAAATAATAATTATAGTTCTGCATTTTATAATTTTACCACTAACATATCCCTCAATTTATTAAAGAAAAAAGAGCATAACGAATATCGCTTATTATCACCGTGCTCTTTTATGACGCACAAAAACTTAAAAATAATTAACAAAGTAGTCGGCGTTATAAAACAAAGACTACCTGATTGGAATGTTATATTTGTCTTAACTATTGATAGTGATGCATTCGATATAAATTTTACTAAAGAAGCTAAAGAATCAATTATAAATATAGGAAGAATTCCTGTTAATCTTTGCCCCCAAATATATTCTGAATGCGATGCTTTGTTTTTGCCAACGTTATTGGAGTGTTTTTCTGCTAGCTATCCTGAAGCAATGTTCATGGAGAAGCCCATATTAACATCTAATTTATCTTTTGCAAGATCTATCTGTAAAGACGCCGCTTTATATTTTGATCCTTTAGATGTTGATGATATAGTTAATAAAATAATAATATTAATAACTAATGAATCTAAAAAAAATGAACTAATAAAAAAAGGGCAAATTCAGTTAACTAATTTTGATAATGCTTCTCTCAGAGCATCTAAATACCTTAACATATGTAAACAAATATCAAGATTATGATTGATTCGCGTTACAGGCCTACAAAAATAGAATTATATGGATTTATTGGTGTTATAAAGATTGTATACTACTTAATTCTTACAAAAATTTTTTATCCTACAGCAAGGCTTATACGGTTTCCCTTCGATGTACGTGGAAAAAAATACATAAACTTTGGGTCAAATATAACAATAGGTAAATATTGTAGAATTGAGGCATACCCCTATTTGCACAAAGGCTCAATCATTGAATTTGGTAAAAATGTTGAAATAAATGATTTCGTTCATATAGCAGGGCTTGTTAAAGTAAAGATCTGTGATAATGTCTTAATTGCAAGTAAAGTTTATATATCAGATCTAAACCATGGTTTGTTTGATGGAGGTCAGACTGATACTTTCCCTGAAGAAATTTCTGGTAATCGACCAGTTTATGGTAAAGAAATTATTATACATGATAATGTTTGGATCTGCGAATCTGTATCAGTATTGCCAGGCGTAACAATTGGCAGGTGTTCCGTAATTGGTGCAAATTCAGTAGTTACAAAAGATATACCATCATATACAATTGCTGTAGGTGTTCCAGCTAAACCAATAAAAAAGTTTAATTTTGATCTAAATAAATGGGAAGCAATTATAATTTATTTTCTTTTTGTAGGTTTCAATTTATTTAAAAGTATATAAATTTTAATTATATGACAAATAAATAATATTTTTTACTTTTTTTGGAGTTTATTAAAAAATAATTATGTTAAAAAATAAAAAAATATTACTTTTCGTACCAGGTGGTGAAGGGATATATGGTTTTGAAATTAAAAAAAAGATTCAATCCCAAGGTGCTTATGTAAATGTATATAATGAAAGGCCATCAACAACAGTTCTTGGTAAAATATTTACAAGAGTATCAAAGAATATTTCAGATATTCCATTTAATTATTATATAAATAAAGTTATTGCTGAGAATATTGAAATTCAGTATGACTATGTTTTGGTAATTAGAGCTGAAGCTTTTCACCCCTCCTCTGTTAAAGCGTTAAGGAAAGCATTTCCTTTGGCGAAGTTTATTCTTTATTTATGGGATTCTATAGTTAATACTGATACATCTACAATAATACCATATTTTGATAAAGCGCTTTCTTATGATATCTGTGATGTAAATGAAAACCAATTATTATCATATCGTCCTACTTTTTATCTCGATCAATATAAAAATATAGCTGATAAATATTATAATGAATTTGACTTGTTCTTTTTTGGTACAATCCATTCTGATAGACTTGAAGTTCTCGATAAAATTAACTTACAGCTTCATAAGCAAGGTTTAGTTCTTTATTCCTATATGTATTTCCCTGGTCGTATTATGTATTATAAGAAATATATAAACGATAAAAATATTCGAAAATACTCTTTAAGTAAATTTCAACTCACTCTTCTTAATCTTGATCAGACTATTAATATTGTTTTAAGATCTAAAGCCTCTCTTGATATACAGCATCCTGCGCAATCAGCTTTGACTTTAAGACCTATAGAAATGCTAGGTTCTAAACGAAAACTTGTAACAACAAATCAAAGTATTAAGTCTTATGACTTTTATAATGAGCAGAATATTTTAGTTATTGATCGAAATAATCCTGTTTTTGATAAAGAATTCTTTTCTGTTCCATATAGGCCAGTTCCTGTGGATGTTTATAATAAATATTCATTGCAATCATGGTTAAGTGATGTTTTTTCATAACTACAGATTCATTTCATTCAAAGTGATAGCCTATTATTTTTCTTTTAAATGAATTTTAAATACACAAATATCAAGCGAGCAATAGACTTATTATGTTCTTTTATTGCTATTCTTTTATCTGGATCAATTATTCTTATTTCTGCATTCCTTGTTTGGCTTGAAGATCCATCAGATTCTCCTTTTTTAAAACAGCAGAGAATTGGACTTCATGAGAACCCTTTTTTCTTATTTAAAATAAGAACTATGACATCTGAGCGCTTACGCGATGGCAGAAAACTTACTGACTCAGAACGTTTGCTCAGAACAGGCCGGTTATTTCGAAAACTGAGCATTGATGAATTACCGCAATTGTTGAATCTTATCAGGGGAGAGATGAGTTTTATCGGCCCTCGTCCTATGCCTGTTGTTTATCTTCCATATTTTACCCCAAAAGAGAGAATCCGTCACCAGGTTCGTCCTGGTATGAGTGGACTTGCACAGGTAAATGGACGAAATTTTCTCTCTTGGGAGCAGAAGTTTGCGTTTGATGTCAAATATGTCGAGAACATTAGTTTCAGTCTCGATGTAGTTATTTTTGTAAAAACTCTTTTACGTTTGGCATTCCCTTTTGATGTTGGCATTAGGGGAGAAAACCTTTCAAACACTTCACTCCATGAAGAACGTAAACCGTGGACTCCCCAAAATTGACCATAACTGTATGATTGAATGTATGTTCCGGGGTTTATTATAAATGCACCTTAATTCTAAGCACTGGGAACAGGGCTCCAACTTTTTTTTGCCTGATTTATCACTTGACGATGACTCCCTAAGGCTTGGGTTTAAGGGTAGCTTCGTAGGTTTGGGGCGATTTGCCCTCTTAGAACTCCTTCGATTCGGCTTCGATATGCGTGGATGGAAGCGCTTGTGGATTCCTTCTTATTATTGTGAAGATGTTGTACTAAGTCTCCAGGGTAATCCAGTGATCATTAAAAGGTATCCCTGTGGGCCGGTAGGTGAAGATGTTGTTCCTGAAGCTCAAGTTGGAGACGTTCTTCTTCGTGTTTCATTTTTTGGTTGGGGTCTGAAACCGCTTGATCTTAATTTTGGCGGAGATGTTATTGAGGATCACTCTCACTATCCTCATGGTGGGTTGTCATCAAAGGCGAATTTTGTATTTGCTTCTCTTAGAAAGGCCTTTCCCGTTCCCGATGGAGGTGTGTTCTGGTCGCCTCAAAGACACGCAATTCCAGCAGCTCCGCCTATACATTTACGTCATGAGGCAGCTGTACTTAATCGTCTTGCAGCCATGGTGATGAAGCGGGCCTACCTGCAGGGTTTTATTACTGATAAATCCTCTTACCGACAACTCGAAATAGCATCCGAAAAACTCTTATTGGAGGGAAATCTTTCTGGAATATCGTCTTGGTCAAAAGTTATGCTTGAACATCTCCCCTATGAAGCCTTGCGGGTAGCAAGGGTTCATAATTACAGCGCGTTCCGTATTGCTATGGCAAGGTTTGATAAGTTGGAAGTGCTTGGTCCGGAAATACTTGATGCTCCAGCAATGGCAATTGTTCGTCTGGGCAATGTGATGTTGCGAGATGCACTTCGTGCTCGGTTAAATG
The DNA here is from genome assembly GCA_903851385.1 of uncultured Chlorobiaceae bacterium. Classification (GTDB taxonomy): domain Bacteria; phylum Bacteroidota; class Chlorobiia; order Chlorobiales; family Chlorobiaceae; genus Chlorobium. The sequence goes on from CAINOC010000036.1 coordinate 54,325, forward strand.
AAGAGAATATTTATACAGCCGTGTTATGGCCAATAAGAGATATTAATGCAGTATGGTATCGTAAGGAAGATCTGGATTTTTCAAATGAAACACTTGCTGTGCACGTCGATATGCGCTATTCACCTGATGACATGAGTAAAGTAGCCGGCCGGATTGGCGCTCTTGCTGAAGCTCTATTCTCTGAACAATGAGCTTGTCACGATTTTTAAGGGCTGATGATCCTTCATGGATGCAGGCTCTGGGTCAATGCGAATACGACATCTATCATCTTCCAGCGTATGCATCGCTTGAGGCCGTCTGGATAAAAGCTGAGCCAGTAGCATTCCGGTTTGATAACGATCAGTATACCATGCTCTTGCCGCTTTTACTACGGCCAACTCCCGGAGGTTTCGGGTTTGATGCGGTTACCCCGTATGGATACTCGTCGCCAGTTTTCACGAATGGGGCCCCATTGGAGTTTATGATTGAGGCACTTCGCGCTTATCAGACTGCAGCTTTAGAAATAGGTCTCATAACAACATTTATGCGTCTGCACCCTATTTTGCTTGAGGACCTGCGGGGTATTGCAACGGTGTCTGCTGGTAGTTGGACCCAAACAGCACGAGGTGTCACGGTAACTATGCCTTTGGTTGGAGATCATGATATCTGGATTAGAAAAGTGGCTGGGGGGCACCGCTTGGCTATACGTCGCTTGCTTCGCTATGGCTCCCAGTTTATTATTGATTCAGATCAGGCATGGAATGCGTTTCCCGATATTTATCGTAGCACAATGGAGCGGGTTGGTGCTACAAAAAGCTATTATTATTCGGACGAATATCTTGCTGGTTTTCGTCACAAGCTTTCGGATTATGTACACTGTGGAGCGGTTATTGATTCTTCTGGTGTAGTAATGTGTGCCGGGTTGTTTACAAGTGTTTCAGGAATTCTCCAGTACCACTTGAGTGGCACAAAGAAAGAGTATGCCAAACATGCGCCAATGAAGCTTCTGTTGTCAAGTATGCGAAACTGGGCGCAAGAGCATAAAATAAAACATTTTCACCTTGGTGGTGGATTAGGTAGTGTCAAAGACTCACTCTATGAATTTAAACAGCAATTCGGAGGAGAAACACTGACGTTTCGAACGGTTTCAGTAGTACATGATGAAGAAGCTTATATGCGTGAATGTTTGAATTGGTGCGCACATGCGCTGGTTGGATCAGTCGAATCCAATGGTTTTTTTCCACCCTATCGTGCTCCGTATGGTAATTCGTAATAGATCGGTTGTGAAAAAACTCCTAGTTTTAGGCGGTTCAGAAAAGTCGATTCCTTTAGTTCGTTATGCGATCTCTAAAGGCTATCATGTAGTGCTTTGCGACCGTGATTCTGATAACCCCTGCAGAAATTTCGTCACTCTATTCGTTCAGGTGAGCACCACTGATCTTTACGGTGTTTTGGAGGTTGCGCGCAATCATGCGGTAGATGGTATTGTATCGTTTGGTTCTGATGTAATGGCAGCTACGTCAGCCTTTGTTGCTCAAGCGCTTGGGTTGCCATCAAATCCTTACGAGTCTGTGCTTGCCATGGGGCGCAAAGATCTATTTCGTGCTTTTTTATCATCACATGGCTTTAACTCTCCAAAGGCTACTTCTTTCTCATCGGTTGAGGATGTATTGCTTCAGTCCAATCAATTTCAGCTTCCGGTGATGGTGAAGCCTGTTGACTCAGCAGGAAGCACAGGTGTTTCCAAGGTTATGGAATGGTCATCGTTGTCTACTGCTTTTGATATTGCCATCAGGGCATCACCGACTCAACAGGTGATTGTCGAAGAGTACATTCAGATGAGTAATGCCCACATGATTGCAGGTGATGCATTTGTTCAGGACGGTCAAGTAGTATTTTGGGGGCTTATGAATAGTCATCGATCTTCAAGTGAATACCCGTTTCTTCCTACTGGAACAAGTTATCCAGTTGCACTTGATCAGGAGCAGGAAATGACCGTAAAAAGAACAATTCAGTCAATTGTTGATGCGTTAGGGTTTCGCTTAGGGGGGATAAATTTGGAGTTGATGTATGACGAGTCCGATAATCTCTATATCATTGAGCTTGCGGCCCGTAATGGAGGGAATTATATTCCTGAACTCCTTAAACAAGCTACAGGGGTAGATCTGATTGCAGCCTTGGTGAATGCTTCTATTGGAGAGTCGGTAGATGTCGAATCTCTTCAAAATGGAAGGTGTGTTGCAACGTATATGATACAGTCTCAAAAAAAAGGCACGTTTCAGGGTGTTATTCTGGCGGATGAAATAAAAGGTAACGTTTACCAGACCATCCTTAATGTTAAGATTGGTGATTTCATTCATGCCTTTGATCGTGCCACTCATGCTATAGGCATCTTGTTTCTTCGCTTCGATTCAGTGGCTGAGCAGGAGATAAAACTGAGGAGTATAAGAGATTTTGTCACTGTAATTGTTGAAGAGCCAGTAATTGAGACAGGAAAATTCTCTAAAGCTATTTGATTCGAAGCTTTTGGATTAAAGTGATATTATTCGTTCTTAAGTAGTTTTCTTGTGTTGCTGGCCGTTGATTAGGGATGGAAGTTAGTGTAGCTTATCTGTTCCAAAAAATAAATTAGTTTTGGTATAGGTATGCAACCAGCAAGTAATCTTTTTTATCGAGCAGAAATTGACGGCCTTCGAGCTATAGCTGTTTTAGCTGTTATTTTTTGCCATGCAGGTGTTTCGGGCTTTTCTGGCGGTTTCGTAGGTGTTGATATTTTCTTCGTTATTTCTGGATTTCTTATTACTTCCATTATTCTCAAAGAAATTCATATTGGTGAATTTTCCATTGCTAGGTTTTACGAACGTCGTATCAGAAGGATTTTCCCAGCCTTATATCCGGTAATTCTTGCCACCTTTATCGGTGCTTGGTACCTTTTTCATGTCGTTCCATTCAAGCAATTTGCCGAAAGTATTGCCACAACAGCTCTTTTTTGTTCGAATATTTTGTTCTGGCTTAAAGCAGGTGATTATTTCGGAGCTTCTTCTGCTGAAATGCCATTACTGCACACTTGGTCGCTGGCCGTCGAAGAACAATTTTATATTGTGTTCCCGCTTTTTCTCGTTGCCATTAACCAATTTTTAAAAAGAAAATATTTCCCATGGATAGTTGCTATGGCTATTATTTCTTTTGCGGTAAGTGTATATGGGGTGAGCGAAAATAAGTCAGCGACGTTTTATCTTGCTCCAACCCGAGCCTGGGAGTTATTGGTAGGTTCTATTATAGCATTGAATGTCATTTCTTCGATCAAAAACGACTTTCTGAGAAGCAGTATCGCGGTACTTGGTATTGTTTTTATTGGGTATAGCGTCTTTTCTTATACCGAAGCTACACCATTTCCTGGGACTGCAGCGTTACTTCCTGTTTTAGGTACAGGTTTACTTCTTTTCAGTGGTCAAGGTGGTTCATCAGTTGTTGGTCAAATTCTCTCTTTTCGCCCTTTGGTTTTTACCGGTCTCATTTCATATTCACTGTATCTTTGGCATTGGCCATTGCTTGTATTTTCGAAATACTATCTAATGAGAGTATTGACTCCAGCGGAAACTGTCGGAGCAATTGTTCTGACTTTTATTGTTTCATATTCCTCATGGAAATTTATTGAGCAACCTTTTCGTGGTAAAAACCCGGTATTTGCTAACCGTAGCTGTTTGTTTGCTGTTGCTGGTTTGTTTATGACAGTCACTGTAGTAGCCGGAATTATTGTATTTAAAAAAAATGGTGTACCTGCTCGTTTTGCCGATAATCCAATGATATTCGCTGTAGAGAATGATCCTGTTTGGAAGCCCGAAATGTGGGCAGAGGGTGACTTGGTTGGCAAGAATGTCAAAGCAGTGCGACTTGGCCAAGAAAAGGTTTCACCATCATTTGTCTTATGGGGTGATTCTCATGCAGGTGCGTTATCTCCTGGTTTATCAAGCGTAGCAAAACGTCATGGGAGTTCTGGGTTAATTATTAGCAGAGGAGGTTTCCCGCCGTTGCTTTTGAACGGAACAAAAACGCAAAGTTATTCAAAGCAGGAGTTCGAGGATATTCTTCGTTTTATCGCAGCTCATAGAGAGCTTAAGACTGTTATTTTGGCTGCATCTTGGGGAGGCGACCAGGAACGAGATGAATATGAGAGTTCAATACAGCGGACGGTGAATAAACTGCTCAGTATGGATCGTGATGTTGTGCTAGTAGCTGATGTGCCAAGGATGAAGTACGATATACCTCATGCCATGTTTATGGCCTATCTGACAGGTCGTGTACTTCAGGATATTTTACCATCACAGTTAGAAGATTTATTACCAACAAGAGCCGAATACCTAAAGTATAACTATGGAGCTCTTAAGGTTTTTAAAAAAATTGCAGCGAACCCCAGAGTCAGGATTGTCTATCCCGATTCCATGCTGCTTGATAACAATAGGTATCGTGTTTTTAAGGACAATCAGCTTTTTTACATTGATTCTGGTCATTTATCCTCAGCCGGTTCAAAATATGTGTCTCCCGTCTTTGAGCCGATATTCCAAAGTGAGTAAGCTTGTACCCAAGAAGTCATCTTCATGATATCTACAATGAAAATACTGTCGAGAGAGTATACCATACTTGTTAATTTCTTTTTATTGATGTACTTTTTATAAGAAAAGGTTAACCAGAACCTTAAGAAGGCTAATGTAATTTCCTCATTTGTAGCGTGAAATCTTTTTTTTATCTGATTCTTGTAGTTATATCCTTTTCAATTTTTGGGTGCTCTCCTGAACCTGAGAAGAAAGATGATGGCCGTGTTGCCGCTATCGTCAATAGTATAGAAATTACCAAGCGTGAAGTACATAACTTGTATGAACGTACTGCTACTCCTAGTGTCAGTGCAGAGGTTCGCCGTAATCAGGAACGCGCTATTTTAGCTGGTTTGGTTCGCGGTGAACTGCTAGCTCAGAAGGCTGTAGCTGAGAATTTGGATCGTTCTCCTGAGTCTGTACTGACATTGTACGAAGCCCGTCGTCAGGTTCTTGCCGTAATGGCTGAAAAGAGTATGCTTGCTTCAGTTAAACCTCTCTCTGATGATGCATTGCAATTTGTTGTTAAACAAAACCCCCTTATTTTCGGTGAGCGTAAGTTGCTAGTTTATGAGCAGGTCTTGATGCCTGTCGTGGATGTTCCTTTTCTTCAGTCTCTTAATCATGCAGTGGATAAAGGCGCTTCGCTTTCGCAGCTGGTAGATTCTATCAAAGCTAAAAAACTGCAGTATCAAGAGGTTACGCAAACGCAGTCAACCGATCAGATGCAGCCGGCTATTGCTCGTATTTTGAGCAATGCAAAGCCGAATGCGCCTATTATTATGCGTGTTGAAGATAAGTTTGCCATGGTGTTGATGTTGCGGAGTGCACTCCCTATTCCACTTGTTGGGGATGCAGCGTTGCAGACTGCACGCAACATTACCAACACACAACTCCGTAATCAGGAATTCGCCAAAAAAATGAAGGATGTTGTTGATGCATCCAAAATTACCTATTTCGGTGAGTATGCCCCTGGTGCCGTTGTCCAAAAAGGAGCTGGGCAATTGGTTCCATTGCCTACAGTTGATACAAACAGGGTAGTCGAAGAGAAATCACAAAGCCTTGAGGTTGGAGTTGCAATTGGAGTGGCATATATGTTTGCCGTGTTGTTGCTGACATTCTGGATGCGGCTCTTTCTTGGTAAGTTCTGGCAGCCTTTTATGTCGCATAAGTCGAAGAAGGGCAAATCTGTTGAAGGTGAATCGCATAGAGAAGATCATCATGATGATGAAATATTGAATCCGGTATATAAGCCACCTGTTTATATCCGGAGTTTTCTTTTCTTTGATGCTGTTGGAATTATTCTTACTCTTGGCTATCAAATGATTCTGTTATGGGGAAAAACTCCGGAATGGATTACTGGTTTATCGGTACTTTCCGGTCTTTTGCTCGGTGTTGTTTTCAGTTATATCTTTTCTCTCGCCCTTTTTAGGAAGTTGACGCAGAATATGCGTTTTCTACCTCTCCTCTTCTTTTCTTTTTGTGTTGTTGCTGCTGTAATTGCCTCCAAGCGCCTTATCGGCTTATGAGCCTCAAACCACAGTCTTCATGGCTATCTTGGTTCCTGTTTGTTGCTGTTTTGCTGCATTCGGTAGTTAAGTACTCTTTCTCGCCTGAGATTCAAGGTGACTTGTTGTTGTTGTACCCGACACTCTTAGCGGTTTTATGGATGGAGCGCAATAGCATATTCGAAACCTTTCGCAGCAGTGCCTTAGGTCATCCTGTGTTGGGATTTGTGCTTTTTATAGTAGGATCTTTTTTCGCTGTAGCTGGTGGGGTGGCGCCTTCATTAGTTGCTGAAGTTTTAGGGTTGTTTTTTATTGCTGCAGGATTTGTTGCATCTTTCGCTCCTTCCAATTATCTTCGTTCATCATTATTCATTGCTTTTGCTGGTATTGTTATAGTGATCCTTGGCTCTATTGGCCCTTCGCTCTTATCGTCCGAACTGGCCGTTACGTTAGCTGCACTTTCAGCCAAAGTACTCAGCGCTACAATTCTGCCTGTTGTCGCAAACGGAGTCACCCTCTATTTTGGTCAATATAGTGCCACTGTGACCAAAGACTGTTCAGGGATGAATTCCATTTTTTCATTGACAGCACTTTCTATTCTTTACCTCCGTGAGGGAGTGAATCGTAAACCATGGCATATTGCCTTGATGGTCGCAAGTATCATTCCAGTGGCGGTGCTTACCAATTTTATGAGAGTGATGCTTGTGGTACTTGCCACTTGGTACGTGGGTGATTGGTTTGCCCAGAGCATTTTCCATGAGACCATTGGTGTTGTAGCTTTTGTCCTGGCACTTCTGCTCCTGACATTTATCGATAGGTTATTGCTTTTTGCAAACTCTCTTGTAAAGCCTAATGATGGGAGCACTCATGCGCCTGACTAAATACTCCCTTCTTGCTATAGTCTTTAGCCTTATCCTCATTTCATCTGAGATATTGGTTCAAATTAGGCAGCAACCTTTTAAGGGGGCAAAACCTGACTTGCAAAGCATCATAACGCAGCACCCCCAAGGCTGGGAGTCTATACCTGGTTCATCTGTAGATCCCAGTACAAACACTCCATACGATCTGGTTGCAACTCAAATCTATAAACGTGCTGATGGCAAAGAAGCCTCTATCGTTATGACTTGGAGCTTCGACGGCTTCCACCGGGCAGGGCACGCTCAGGAAGTGTGCTATAACTCACAAGGCTTTACTGTCTCAACCCCTCGGAATAGCTCAGTGATGGTAGGAGCTCAAAAGCTTGATGTCGTTACATTTGAAGGTCGCTATGGCGATATGACTGAAGACGTCATCTATTGGAGAGTCACCGGCGGAATACACGACGCAACACTCCAGGAAAACATCCCCATGACACAGCGATTTAAAGAAGTCCCCCGAATCCTTATCGGTGATATTCCCAGCAACCTGATGGTCCGTGTATCCACCTGGCGCCCTGCCACCGACCCACCATCCACCGTCCACATCGACTACATCAAATCCTACCTCCAATCCGTCTCACCCAACACCCGCCACTTCCTCACCGGTCTCTAAACCCCATCCCCGTCATTCCCATTTCCAGCAAGGAATCCGTCTACATATTCCGGCCAACCTCGAACACTAATTCCGGAAAAGGTCGAACAATTTTTTACCCTGACCGGAAAAGATGTTCGATATTGCCGGAATAAGCAATTTTAGCGCTGAAAACAAGGGCTGAGTGTGTAATTTGCCCATTTCCATCACCCAAAAAAGCTTACAATGTGAACAGTCAGCATCAAATCCTGACTTTTTTTCATTATTAACTCAGTATTTTAAACTGCCGATTGCCCACTGTCAACTGCTAACTCTAGAGTTCATGCTTCTTCTCAACAAAATCCTTCCCTTGTTCTTTCTTCCCTTAGGATTCACCCTCTTATGTTTGCTCGCTGGTCTTGTTCTGCGCAAAAGGTTATTCCTCTGGTTTGGTGTTCTCGTACTATGCCTGTTCAGTATACCCATCGTTAGTGATGCGCTGATGCGACTGGTTGAAGGTCCGGCAAGGCGGTCACCGCTTAGTGCAGTTAATAAAGCCGATGCTATTGTGGTGCTGAGTGGAATGCTTCATCAGATTAACGGCGCTCCATTGGGTGAGTGGGGTAGGACGGTTAATAGGTTTGAAGGAGGAATCGACCTTTTCAAAGCCGGTAAAGCTCCTGTTATTGTCTTTACACGTGGCCAGCTCCCATGGCAAACTTATGGTGTTCCCGAAGGTGACTTGTTGGCCAAGAGGGCGATACTGCTTGGCGTTCCACAACATGCGATCCGTTTAACCGAAAATGTAGGCAACACCGCTGAAGAATCAATAGCTGCCGCAAAGTTGCTCGATGTTGGGAATGGTAGCGCAAAGAGGATTATTCTTGTCACCAGCGCCTTTCATATGCCAAGGGCTCGTTTTCTATTTGAACAGGCTGGCTTTAAGGTTATTCCTTTCAGGGTGGATTATCACGCGGCTGATACTCATGAGTTAACGGTTTTAAATTATCTGCCCAATGGAGAGTCGCTTGCTGAATCAGAAACAGCTTTGCGTGAAATGATCGGTTGGGTCTTTTATAGGGCCAAAGGATTTCTTAAAGTACCATAAGGTATTTGCAAAGCCGGATTTTAACTATAAATGGATGTCTCATGAAAAAGGTTCATGGTATTTTTGCGGTTTTTCTGTTACTGATACTGAACACCCCTTTATGGGCGCAAGACTACAAAAATGTTGAAGTGAGCAAGGTTCTTATTTCATCGGTCACAAGTAACGGTACTCCGCTCAAATATCTTCAAACGGCTCAACCGGAAGTAACGGTGCTTGTCGTTCGTGTTCCTCCTGGTGGCTCAACCGGCTGGCACAAGCATCCTGTGCCCGTTTACGCCTACATGCTTGAAGGGACGCTCAACGTTGAAATTAAGGGCACTCAAACCTGTGCATTTAAAAAGGGTGATGCGATTCTTGAAGTGATGAATACCTTGCATAACGGATATAATTCAGGGAGCGAAACCGCAACTCTTGTGGTATTTTACTCTGGTGCAGTTGGTGTGCCGAATGTTGTAAAGGAAAAGGTTGAGGCAAATCCCGCCCGGCCTTGATTGGAATATCTTTTTTAAATCATGCGGGAATTAATGCCGGAAAGCAATAGAGCTGTTGGTCTTGATATAGGAACAACCAGGGTATCCATTGTGGTTGCTGAAAAAGATGAATTCGGCAAACTTAAAGTTATCGCTACAGGCTCTTCCCATTCAGATGGCCTCCGGAGAGCAACGGTTGTAAATATCAACAAGACATTTGCCGCTATTAAAACCGCTGTTGCCGATGTAGAACGTGAGGCCTCTCTGGTGATTCACGGCGTCAATGTTGCCCTCTCAGGAGCGCATGTCCATTGTATGCAAAGTAGTTCCGAAATCAGTATCAACCAGACTAGTATTGTAAATGAGTCGGATGTACATCGGTTTCTGGAAAAGGCGATGGTCAATATCCAGAATCTTGATGTCAATCATGAAGTGATTCATGTCATTCCACAGGAATTTATTGTTGACGATCAAGACAGGCTTCTTGATCCCATAGGTATGTCCGGAACTACCATGAGAGGCACCGTCTATATTGTGGTTGGCTTGAAAACCAGGATCCGCAATATCCGGCAGTGCGTTGAGAGAGCAGGCCTTAAGATAGGTGCACTTACCTTTAAGTCCGTTGCGTTGGGTATTGCTGTGATAAAAGAGCGTGAGAAGAAAGGTGGTGTCCTGGTTATTGATATCGGGGGAGGTACCACTGAAGTTGCGGTCTTCATTCGAGGTGCTATTCATTATTCCGAAGTGATCAACGTTGCAGCCAATGACATTACCCATGATATTGCCCATGGAGTGAAGGTCCATGATGAGGTTGCTGAGGAGCTGAAAATTCAGTATGGCTATTCAGATACTCGATTGAGCAGAAAGGATGAGGATATTGTGATAAAAGACGGTGAGGGTCATTCGCAAAAAACATTTCCCAGGAGTTCGCTGACTATGATTATTGAGGCTAGAATGATGGAAATCTTTGAGCTTGTTCGTGACGCAGTCATGGTCTCGGGCTATTATGAAGAAATTAATGCTGGTGTCATTCTTACAGGTGGAGGTGCGCTGTTGCTGGGAGTGGTAGAGCTTGCTCGGCTTGTTTTTGGTCTTGACGTCCGTATCGGTTATCCGGAAGCAGTTTCAGCCGGTATCCAAGGTACTCTTTATGGCCCCATGGACGCTACGGTAATGGGTCTTGTGGCTCATGTTTATGAAAGCAATTACTCAGGGGATCATAGTTTCGCTACGGAAAGAGATGCGCCTGAGAAACTTCCCCCTGAACCGGTTGATGATATTCTTGTTGTGCAGGAACCCTGTGTCGCATGGAAAAAAGTTGTTGATGGACTTCAGGACTGGTGGGCAAAGCTATGAAATCCATTACAGATTCAGATCTGTTTGATACTCTTCGAAAAGTGTTTGGGTTTCGTGAATTTCGCCCCAATCAGGAGCAGATAGTAAGAGCCATCCTTGAAAACAGGGATGTTTTTGCCGTTATGCCCACTGGTGGTGGTAAATCCCTCTGCCACCAGCTTCCTGCTGTTCTCCTTCCAGGTACCTGCATGGTCATCAGCCCGCTTATCTCACTGATGAAAGACCAAGTTGATGGAGCAAGGGCAAACGGTATCCGGGCAGCGTTCCTCAACAGCTCTCTTGACCCCGAGGAGCGCGACGCTGTGATGCAGCAGCTTCTCTCAAACTCTCTTGACCTGCTCTATGTCGCCCCGGAACGGTTTGCCCTCGAAGCGTTCAAAAAAATGCTTGGCCGGGTGAACATCAGTATGGCCGTCATCGACGAGGTTCACTGTATTTCAGAGTGGGGTCACGATTTCCGGCCCGACTACCTCTCGCTTTCCTCTCTGGTAACCATGTTTCCCGATCTCCCTGTAGCCGCATTTACAGCTACAGCGACTCACCTTGTGCAGCAGAACATCCTCGATAAACTCGCACTTCGTAATCCTCTCATTGTCAGGGCCTCCTTTGACCGTCCGAATCTCTCCTACGATGTCCGGTTAAAAGATAAAGTTGACGCCCAGCTTGTTGCACTTCTTAAGAAGAGCACAGGGAAAGCCGGTATAATCTACCGTACAAGCCGCAAAAGTGTTCATGAAACAGCAGAAATGCTTAAGGGAAAAGGGTTTCGAGCCCTCCCTTATCACGCAGGTCTCAGTGATCATGATCGTAAACGCAATCAGGAAGCATTTATTCGCGATGAAGTGGACGTTATTGTAGCCACCATCGCCTTCGGAATGGGTATTGACAAGTCCAATATCCGTTTCGTCATTCATGCCGACTTCCCCAAAAGTATTGAAAATTACTATCAGGAAACCGGCAGGGCAGGACGCGATGGTGAAGCCGCACATTGTACCCTTCTTTTCTCTCCGAGTGATATCAGCAAACTGCGCTTCTTTATTGACACAATGACGGACGAAACTGAACGCAAAAGGGCGCTTGATGCTCTTTCGAAAGTGATTTCCTTTGCCTCAACTTCAATCTGCCGTCGTCGAAGCCTGCTTGACTATTTCGGAGAACACTACCCGCATGATAACTGCAGCTCCTGCGACATCTGTCTAGGTACCCGCGAACGGGTTGATTGCACCCGTGATGCCCAGATGCTCCTTTCAGCCATTGTCCGCACCGAAGAGAGGTTTGGAGCAATGCATATTGTCGATATCGTTCTAGGAAGCAATACCCAGAAAATCCGTGATTTTGGTCATGATCGATTGAAAACCTATGGAATCGGAAAAGGATGCAGTAAAAAATACTGGCGACAGCTCGTCGATGAGCTTCTCGCGCAAAAAGTTATCGAAAAATCAGATGGGCCCTTCCCGGCGCTCTTGCTTTTGCCGAAAGCTGTCAAGATTCTTAAGAATGAAGAGAGGGTTGAAATCGTAAAGGTCGTAGAAAAAATAAAGGCAAAGGAACAAAACAGAACTCTTGAGGCCACAGAAACACCGTATGATCAGCAGCTTTTTGAACTACTGAGGGTTCTTCGCAAAGAGATCGCTCAAGAGCAGGGAATACCACCATATATGGTTTTTTCAGACCCTTCTCTTCATCAGATGGCATCAATTTACCCTCGGAGCGCCGACACCATGGTGACGGTTACCGGTGTTGGTGAAGTCAAACTCCAGCGCTATGGCCGTCAGTTTCTCCGCCTCATCGCACGCTACTGCACCGACCACCCTGAGCGGGCAGCATAATGGTTTTGAATGCTGATAGCTTGCTGCGTATGAAATGAATGGTTTTCACTGGAAATAAATCCCAATTCATATATTAAATTGAAACGCTTTCATGAATATTCATGATGCCCTGTTCTGAATGGTTTCTCATAGAACGGGGCTTTTTAGTAACAGGGTAGACGATAATAGTGTTATGCAGCTTACAGCGAAACTCTCAGCAATTCTTCCTGAACAAACAGGTGCCGGAAAGAACGGTCCATGGAAAAAACAAGACATTATTGTTGAAACTGATGGGCAATACCCAAAAAAAGTCTGTATCTCTTTGTGGGGAGAGAAGTTTGACCGAAATCTTTTGAATGTTGGTAACAGGCTGACGATCTCTTTTGACATTGAAAGCAGGGAGTTCAACGGAAAATGGTACACCGATGTAAAAGCATGGAAGGTTGAGTCTGCCATTCAAACAGGTTCATCTCACTCTCAGCAGCCGGGCTCATATAAACCACCGGTTTATGAACATGAAGGCGGGAGCACCATTGTTGACGATGATTGCCCGTTTTGAGAAAAGGTTAGTTAATATTCAATTTCATTTCCCTTTTCATTATCGACATGTATTTATTTTTTGATACAGAGACAACGGGGTTGCCAAAAAACTGGCGAGCTCCTGTAACCGATTTCAACAACTGGCCAAGGCTTGTTCAGTTGGCTTATTTATATTGTGACGGTGATGGCAATACCCTGAGTTCCGGGGATTATATCATTAAGCCCGAAGGATTTGTAATTCCTGAAAGTGCTTCAGGCATTCACGGGATATCAACAGAACGGGCGAAGTTGGAAGGTGTTTTACTGCGCAATGTACTCCGGGAGTTCGAAAAGCTGGTTGGTGAAGCAGAAGTTCTTGTGGCTCACAATATGTTGTTTGATGAAAAGATTGTTGGCAGTGAACTGATCAGGGCCGGAATGCCGAACAGCTTGCTTGCAAAGAAGAAAATATGCACAATGGAAAGAGCTACTGATTTTTGTGCCATTAAAGGCCCTTACGGCAACAAGTGGCCGAAGTTGACGGAACTGCATCATACATTGTTTGCGGTGGGATTTGAAGAGGCGCATAATGCAGCTCTTGATATTCAAGCCACTGCAAAATGTTTCTGGGAATTGAAGAAAAGAGGAGTAATCAGCTAATCTCAAATATGCGACTTTCTGGCAGGATTGCGCTCGTTACTGGAGCAGCAGGTGGAATTGGCAGGGCGGTGGCTCTTTGTTTTGCCAGTGAGGGAGCAGTTGTCATTGTAAGCGATATTAATGCTGCAGGCTGCTCTGAAACACTTCAACTCCTTGAACAGGCAGGGGGAAATGGCATCTCTGTGCTTGCTGATGTCATGCATGAAGATGAAATCCAGTCACTGTACTGCAAGATCGTAGACCGGTTTTCTAGACTTGATATAGTGGTAAATATTGCCGGTGGAGATTGTGAGCCGGCTGCGGGTGTCGAGGATATCGACTACGGAAAGATGAGTGCCAATCTTGATCTGAACCTTAAGTCATGTATTCTCTCTTGCCGTGAGGCCGCAAGAGTTATGAAGCCCCAGGGTTTTGGTAAGATTGTAAATATGAGTTCGCTTGTGTATCGAGGGAGCCCGAATCAGTTTTCTTATTCTGCCGCAAAAGGCGGTATTTTCGCCTTTACACGTTCACTTGCATTGTCACTTGGTTGCTATGGCATAACGGTTAATGCACTTGCGCCAGCTCTTGTTGCAGTTCCTGCTTTTGTTAATGCTCTTGGTCTTGAACGGTGGGAGATGCTTCAGAAGGATTGCGCAGCACGATATCCCCTTGGACGGGTCGCAACACCAGACGATGTTGCCCGCTGTGCACTGTTTCTCGCTTCAGACGACGCGGCGTTTATTACAGGTCAGATACTTGAGATTTCCGGTGGAGCAAGGTTGTAGATGTGAAACAGGTAAATAAAATTTCTTTATAGAGTTAATGACCATAAGAACAGGCATTGATAGAGTGAAACCAATAACGGGCACCCCCCGCGAAATACCGTTTAATTATACCTCTGCCGGCGACAGTCAGGCGATATCGTTTTTGCTGGGACCGAATATCGTTCGGATTCTTGACGAACTGCGTGATCTGCGGGTTACAGGCCGCTCGGCACGTTTGCTCATGGGTATTATCGGAGAGATTCTTATTCATCGCCGCAATCCCTACCTTTTTCAGGAACTTGTTGATTCTGCCGCTCGTCGAAAGCGTCTTTTTGAAAGGGCATTTCACGAGCTTGATATCATCTCTGATATGGCAAATGGTGAAATTCGGGTATCAGCTATTGTTGTTGCGGTGCGAGAGCAACTTGAGCGCTTCCGCTCTGCAGTTGAAAAAACACCGGAGCTTCGCCGTCGTATGAAGAGGGAGCTGGGAGCGGTTGCAGGAGTTAAAAATGTCCTTTTTGACCCATTTTCCCTTGCAGCTCACGCTACTGATGCTACTGACTGGAGGCTTCATCTTCCAGTTGCTGTTGTTACCCCTGATCAGGAGTCGCAGGTGGCACCTCTCATTACAGCAATTGCCGGGCTTGGCCTCCACATCATTCCCCGCGGTGCAGGAACGGGGCTCACGGGTGGAGCTGTTCCTTTGAGATCGAGGTGTGTGATCATCAACATGGAAAAAATGAACCACATCAAGGGTATCTCGGTTCGGGATTTTCAGCTTGAAAACGGTCAGATATCCCAGGCTTCAGTCATTGAAGTTGAAGCTGGAGTGGTCACTGAAAAGGCGATGGAGGAGGCTGACGAGCATGGGCTTGTATTTGCTACCGACCCGACAAGTGAATGGTCTTGCACCATAGGTGGCAATATTGCCGAAAATGCGGGCGGCAAGATGGCTGTACGATGGGGCACCTGTATTGATAACCTGCTGGAGTGGAGGATGGCAATGCCGTCCGGTGAAAACTGGACGGTAAAACGTGTTGATCACCGTCTAAGGAAAATCCTGCATGAGGATACCGTTATTTTCGAGGTATGGAATCAATCGGGCAAGCGAATTGATCGCATTGAGCTGCTTGGAACCGATATCCGCAAAAAAGGACTGTGGAAAGATATTACCAATAAAGCGCTTGGTGGAGTGCCGGGCCTTCAGAAAGAGGGAACTGACGGGGTGATTACCTCGGCTGTTTTTGTGCTTTATCCAAAGTATCCTGAAAAGAGAACTCTCTGTCTTGAGTTTTTCGGGCCTGACATGGATGAGGCAAGCCGGGTGATTCTTGAGCTTTCTAAAATCTTTCCGCTCTATTCGGAGAATAAAGAAGCTCTGCTGGCGCTGGAGCATTTTGATGATGAATATATAAGGGCTATCGACTACAAGGTAAAGGCACCAAGGGCTCAGACTCCGAAAGCCGTGCTTCTCATCGATATAGCCGGTAATTCATCCAGAGAGGTTGAGAGCGGTATTGAACGTTTACAAACTCTCCTCAAGCATCATCCCAATACCATGATGTTTCTGGCAAGAGACAATGCTGATGCTGTTCGTTTCTGGGCAGATCGTAAAAAACTTGGTGCGATTGCAAGGAGAACCAATGCGTTTAAGCTCAACGAGGACATTGTCATCCCTCTTGAAGCGCTTGCCGTTTTTTCCCGATTTATCGACGAGCTCAATATTACTGAGGAACGATATGCGCAGCATTGCTTTGTAGAACGTTCACGCACTATTTTTGCTACGACAGACGTTAACGAAGATGGTGGGCGGTTTGCCTCTAAAATTCCAGCAGGACTTGAGCTTTGCCGTCTATTCGATGAAAAAATTTTACTGGCGCCTGAAGATTCACTGCGTTCTCTTGAAATTGTTCAAGAACTTGGCAATGAACTTGGCGAACTGGTGCAGGGGTATCCTGAAATGCAGGAGGCCTTTGAAAAAGCATATACGTATGTTCGCGACAGGCGTATAGTGCTTGCTACACACATGCATGCAGGCGATGGCAATGTTCATGTCAATGTACCGGTGCTTTCCAATGACAGGCCGATGCTTGAACGAGCCGACAAGGTGATTGACAATGTCATGGAAAAAGTTGTTTCACTCGGCGGCGTCGTGTCGGGAGAGCACGGTATCGGTGTAACCAAGCTGAAGTACCTCGATCCTGCTATTGTTGAACAACTTTCAATATATCGTCGCAAGGTGGATCCTAAAGGGATTATGAATCCCGGAAAGCTTGAAGATTATGAGGCTCTTGACCACATTTTTACTCCGTCGTTCAATTTGCTTGAACTAGAGGCGCATATACTCAGGCGAGCCCAGATTGAAGAGCTTTCAAAAAAGGTTGACTACTGCATACGGTGTGGTAAGTGCAAGACTGATTGCTGTGTTTACTATCCCTCTCGGGGAATGTTTTACCATCCGAGAAACAAGAATCTTGCGATTGGCTCATTGATTGAAGCGCTGCTTTTTGATGCCCAGCGTGAGCGTTCTACTGATTTTGAGTTACTGAAGTGGCTGGAAGAGGTTGCCGATCACTGTACAATTTGCCATAAATGCCTTAAGCCTTGTCCGGTGGATATCGACAGTGGTGAGGTTTCGGTGCTGGAGCGTGAAATTCTTTCAGAATGGGGGTACAAACACTCTTCACCCATCACAGAACTGACCTTGAGATATCTCGATAGTCGTTCCCCTGTTTTTAATGCGATATTCCGCAGAACTGTTCTCAGGATCGGCGGTGCAGTTCAGCGTGCAGGAAATAAACTTTCAGCATCAATGCAGCCGGAACTTGATTCGCCGGATCTTTATCCTTTAAGGCTTCTTCGTTCGCCCGTGCCGCCAGTGCCCGAAGAGACCCTGCGCGATATTCTTCCAGAGTGTGCTTCTGACCAGGTGATTGTTTTTGAGCCTTCCGGAGAGGTAAAAAGTAACGTTTTTTATTTTCCCGGCTGTGGTTCCGAGCGCATGAATTCTTCAATCTCGATGGCGGCAATTCATGTGCTGCTTGAGCTTGGTGTAAGGATTGTGTTGCCGCCACCGTTTCTCTGCTGTGGATTTCCTGCTCATGTCAATGCCAAGACAGATCAGTATTCAAGTATTGTCCTTCGAAATACCGTGATGTTCAGTCAGATTAGGGAGATGTTTTCCTACCTTGATTTTGATGCTTGCGTTGTCACATGCGGCACCTGTATGGAGGGGCTTGATGCTATTGAAACCGGCAAGCTTTTCGGAGGGAAAATTATTGATATTGCAGCATATGCTCTTGAAAAAGGTCTGAAGCTGGATGGCAATAGAGAATACCTTTACCATGCTCCCTGCCATGATTCTCTTTCCGGTAAAGCGCGTCAAACTCTTAGTAATATTGGAGGCTTCGGGAATATAACTGCAGTGCCGCATTGCTGCTCAGAGGCTGGTACACTGGCATTGTCACGGCCCGATATTACCGATTCCATGCTGCACCGCAAAAGAGATGCCATTAATGCAGTTATGCACGGAAAAGAAAACGCAGTCATATTGACCAATTGCCCATCCTGTGTACAGGGACTTGGGAGAAATCTTGATCTTGGTATTAAACCTCGGCATATTGTTGTTCAGCTGGCTGAAATACTTTCAGGTACTGGATGGGTGGATATCATGAAAAAACAGGTACAAAATGGATCAGTACTCACCTTTTAGATATTGATACTGCTTAATTTTCGTAAATATATCTTGATCAGATAAAATTACAGCAATACTTTTTTTTTGATATTCTCTGAGATTCCTAAAAAAGTACAATATACGAATGTTTGTTAATTAGACATACTTCTGAATTTCACCATTTAATAACAGGAAAAGAACTATGAGAAAATCAATCTGGCTTGCAGCAGGAATTGCAGGGCTATTTTTAGGTAATCCCCTTACTGATGCACAAGCAGAAGTCGGTATTCGTATCGGGGATGTTCGTTTAGGCATTGGCGACAGGCCTCACTTTGTTATCGATACACGTCCGAGCTTTATTTACCTCCAGGATCAGGGCTTTTCAGTATCAGTAGGTAGTCCTTACGATATAATTTATTACGGAGACTTGTATTATCTCTATCGTGATGGTAGCTGGTACCGTTCTTCACACTACCGAGGACCGTGGGATGTAGTTCGGGAACGTAATCTTCCTTCCAAAATAAGAGGCCGTCGCTGGGATGATCTCAGGAGATATCGTGACATTGAGTACCGCAGGCATGACCGCAGTTACTGGGAAGACAGAGACCGCAATGATCGGGAGCGTTATGACAGAGAACCACGCCGTGATGATCGCCGTAGGGATGAGAGGGATCGAAGACCTTAAGTGATCCGTTAGCTTAAAGACCGTTAAGAGGGAGCTGACACATTAGCTCCCTTTTTTTATGGCGCCACACTCCATCCCTAACATTATTGCTCATCCATCCATTGGTAACACTGGATTATCCGGAGAATTACTGCCCCTTTTCTGATATGCATCGAATAAATCCCTGATAGTCGTACATTTAAGAAAGAATAGTAGATAGACATAATAAAAACGAGGGGAGTGCAATGAGTATTTCGTCAAAACTGCAACTTGCTGCGGATGCAATAGAGGATGCAAAAAAACGCCTCAACAGAGCCAAAGATGATGCTGATGATGATTATGAGATACGTCAGGCTTTGAAAATTCTTGAGGATGCTCTTGACTACATTCGCGGAGCATCTTCAGAACTCCAGAAGTAGCAGGGGAGAATGAGCTCTATTGAAAAACCAGCGACAGTTATTGGCGTTGATCTTGATGGCGTCTGTGCAGATTTTTACGGGCGAATGAGGGAGATTGCTTCTGAGTGGTTTGAATGTCCGCTTGATCAGCTTTCCGGAGAGGTATCCTACGGTATGACCGAGTGGGGTGTTGCCGGAACAAGCCAGTATGAAAGTCTGCACCGTTTCGCTGTGACGCAGCGGGAACTTTTTAAAACCATGCGGATGATTCCCGGAGCCCGAAAATACCTTCGTATGCTTTCCGATGAGGGGTATCGTATCCGGATTATTACCCACAGACTTTTTATTCATTATTTCCATGCCTCGGCCGTTCAGCAGACTGTTGAATGGCTTGACAGTCACGGAATTCCATATTGGGATCTCTGTTTTATGAAGGAAAAGGCGCAGGTTGGTGCCGATATCTATGTCGAAGATGCGCCCGACAATGTTACTCAACTCAGGGAAAAGGGATTGTATACCATTTGCTTTGCAAACAGCACCAATCTCCATATCAGCAGCCCGAGAGCTGCATCATGGAAGGAGGTGTACGATATGGTGAGGATGTACCGGCCTTAAATCAGCGTGTTACGTAAAAACAGGCAAACTTGAGATAGCTTGTTTCCGGCATGGCAAGCAGTACTGGATGATCGAAGGGCTGTGAGTTTTTGTGAATTAACCTGAGTTGACACCCAGCCGAAAGAGCCGCCTGATGCACAGATTGCAGAAAGTCCTCTTCTGAAACATGATGACTGCACGAGGCTGTTGCCAGAAACCCCCCGCTTTTCACTAACTGAAGCCCAAGCTTATTAAGTCTTTTGTAGGCCTTAAGGGCACCAGGAAGGTTTTTACGGCTTTTGGTGAAGCTTGGCGGATCCAGAACAACAAGATTAAATGACTCCTTCGACTCAACCATCTGATCGAGGGTATCAAATGCATCTGCTGCTACGAGGCTGTATTCTCTGAATTGATTCAGCTGAGCATTACGATCTGCTCTCTGCAGTGCTTCCTTGGATGCATCAATAAGAATGGCAGAATGGGCCCCTCCGTAAAGTGCATTAAGCGCAAAGCCACCGTCATTGGTAAAAACGTCAAGTACCTCAGCGTTTTCAGCAAACTTTCTGATAATTCTGCGGTTTTCACGCTGGTCAAGGAAAAAGCCGGTTTTCTGTCCCTCAAAAAGATTAACCTCATACGTTATTCCAGCATCGTGGATAGTCTGTACTGTTTCTGACTTTTCTCCACGGACAATATCTTTGTAAAGCGGCAGGCCCTCAAGCTCTCTCAACGGAGATTCATTGCGAACGATAATAACCGTCGGATTCAATAATTCCTGCAAGACATCACAGATCAGCTGAATATGAATATCCATACCGGCTGAAAAAGCCTGTAACACGATTGCCTGATTGAAGCGGTCAACAATCAACCCGGGGAGACCATCCGATTCGCCATGAACAAGACGATAGGCATTAGTTTCATCATTTCTGTAGATTATTTCACGAAGCTTGAGGGCTTCAAGAAATTTTTTTCTGAAGAACTCCTTGTCCGGTTGTTCATCTTTGCTGCTTATCAGTCTTACAGAGATCAGAGAGTGAGGGTTGTAAAAACCTGTTCCCAGAAACTTTTTGTCGTGGGTAAAGAGCTTTACGGTTTCACCGGAGGCTATATCTCGCGGAACGCTTGCCAGTTCATTGCTGAATACCCATAAATGGCCTTTCTGGATTCTGTGGTGTTCTTTTGGTCTAAGATAGAGGGATTGCATTGCTTATTAATGGCTTGTAGTTTTGATGGTGTTATATTTTACTTTAACATCAGTTTGAATGTAAAATGCAACTGTTTCGTTCATGATGAAAGGCCTGTTCAGTTGAAAGCTTCGAACCTGCCGGATTAAGAACCTGATGCAATGTGCAGCAAAAGCGATGATTCTCAAAGGAAAATAAATGCATGTGGTACGGAATTGAGACTGAAAAATATTAAGGATTGAAACGATGAAGCGAAAGGGAATAGTGTTGTTGGTAATGTTCATGCTGATTTTGGGCGGAGGGTGTGCTGATTTCAGAACAGTGGGACGCCAGGAATTAACAGGTGAACAGGTTGCACTGACTGCTGAACAAGCTGCATTGTTTCGTGAAGTTGCCAAGGCATCTCCGATTATCCAGTCGCTCGATGGCTACGCAGATGTCTGGATAAAAACCCCGAAACGTCAGAATCGTGTTTTCTGTAACATTCGGGTCAACAGGGGACGTGAAGCCCGTCTTATTGTCAGCGCTGGATTGCTCGGATGGCCGGTTGCGGATATGTTTTTCAGCACAGATTCACTCTATGTGCATGATATGCTTAATAACCGCCTTTTTCTCGGTAGTAATAACGATCTGAATCTTGAAAAAATTATTGGAGTGAATTCCGGATTTCCGCTTCTGTCGGAAACTCTTTTAGGAGTGATAAATATCACCGAGCCGTTAAGCGCAATAAGTTCTGTTAAACAAGGTTCAGAAACCTTAATATTTACCATTGCCACTCGTGGGGGCAGTAAAGATGTAGTTATCAATCCAGCCAACAGGACACTTTCTGCTCTTCTTATAAAGAACCGTCAGGGAAAACCAACAACTGAAATCCATTTCAAGAATTACGAGACAATAGTGATTAATGGACAAAGTACTCTCGTTCCCAAAGAGATTGAGATGGTTCTCTATAACAGCGGTGCTAATGGTATTGGTGAACATCAGTTGGTGATAGCTTACGATGAACGGGTGTTTAATAAGATCGAGACTTCCCTCAGATTTTCGATGCCGAAAAATGTCAAGGTGGTCAATCTTGATGATGCGGATATTCTGCCATGGATGTGAGCTTGGCAGTCATTACATACACAAAACAGGGCACCACAGTAGTGCCCTGTTTTGTGTAGCATCGAAAGGAAATGGTGACGGCTGACTATGCAGCGCTGAAGTTTTTGGCGGCAAACTCCCAGTTCAGCAGGTTATCAATTACAGATGCTACATAATCTGGGCGACGATTCTGAAAGTCAAGATAGTAAGCGTGCTCCCACACGTCAATGGTCAGTATTGGTTTCTGGCCGCTTGTTGCAGGGGTTTGTGCGTTACCTGTTTTAACTACTTTCAGCGTTCCGTTGTCGAGTACAAGCCATGCCCATCCACTACCAAATTGAGTTGCCGCAGCACTCTTGAGCTCTTCTTTGAACTTGTCGAAACTTCCGAAATCCTGAGTAATTTTTGCTGCGAGTTCCCCTGAAGGCTCCCCTCCACCATTGGGAGTAATGCTATTCCAGTAAAAAGAGTGGTTCCATGCCTGAGCGCCATTATTGAAAACTCCCACTTTCTCTGGGTCTGTGGCGGTCTTGGCAATCACCTCTTCAATGCTTAAGTCATCAAGAGGAGTCCCGGCAATCAGGTTGTTGTAGTTAGTTATATAGGCGACATGGTGCTTTCCATAGTGAAAGCCGATTGTTTTTGCGGAAATAAATGGCTCAAGTGCGTTTTCTGCATATCCAAGAGGAGGTTGCTGATAAGACATAACGTATTGTAATTTAGAGTTTAAAAGTACCTGTACCTGCGATTCAAATTGCTTAAACTTGCAATTTGGCGATTAAGTTCACAATTTGTGTATTAAGTTGTAAAAATTACTAAAATTCATTTTCACTACTTTACGTTGATCAAAAATAATAAAGGAGTCTCCGGGCAAATGACATTGCGCGATATCTTCCGGGCATCTTTTTTTTGCCTTGTTCTCGGTTTTATACTTTTAGGGTGCACAGAAAAAAAATCTTTCACCCTTGACAAGGACGATATCCGTTTTGTAGGGTTCTATAGCGATTATCTTCTTCTCTCAGGAGTCCCTGGTGAAAAGGATACTGTTGTGCTTAATGCTCCCAACTCTGATGATATTAACGCCCTGCTTGTGCGTCACGCTCTTACCCGTGAGAGTCTCAACCGTAAGACAGAAGCCTACAAACAGAATCCTGAGCTCTGGAGGGAGGTTCTTTTACAGATCAGGGAAAATATTCGCAAAAAATCAGCTGCAGGCCAATGAGGAGCGATCCATTTCTTGTAGGAGTGACAGGCGGGATAGGCAGTGGCAAATCAACGGTCTGCCGTTTTCTTTCTGAGATGGGGTGCGCTCTTTTTGAGGCAGACATAGTGGCCAAGCAGCTGCAGCTTCAAGATGCTGATGTGATTGATGGAATCAAAAAGCTTTTCGGGTCTGAAGTATATTCAGTCGATGTTACAGGGCAGATCGTTCTTGATCGAAAAAAAATAGCAGCTACAGTTTTTTCATCCCCTGAAAAACTTGAAGCACTGAACAATCTTATTCACCCTAAAGTATTTAGCGAGTTTCAAAAAGCAGCGCATCATGCTGAGAACCAAGGGGTAAAGATTCTGGTAAAGGAAGCTGCTATTCTCTTTGAGTCTGGCAGCAACAAACAGCTTGATGTCGTTGTGGTCGTAGTGGCGGATGAGCAGCAGAGGATAGCAAGGGCTGTCCGGAAAGGTATGGGCAGCCCTGAAGAAATCATTCAGCGGATTGCCCTGCAGTGGCCTCAGGAAAAGCTGATAGAAAAGGCAGATTATGTGGTTGTGAACGACGGCTCTCAGGAAGAGTTAAAAAAAGAGACAGAAACACTCTATACCAGGCTGCTATCTGCAGCCTCAAAAGCCTGCAATCACCTCTGAAAGTGCTGGCAGCGACACTCCATAGCGGTATGAGGTGTTGCTGTGCGTACCCATAAACTCTTCGTAACGGTGAGCTATTGAGAAATGTGTCGCTTTGGCTGAAAAAATCCTGTGGCCAAACTGAAGATTATATTCATCAAGGGTTCCGCAGTCAAGAAACAGAAAATCAAGTGAATGCAGCGCTTTACGGTACTTTTCCTGCTCAATCATCACTATCGGATCAAAGCTCAGCCACTCCTGCCAGACTTCATCAACCGGTTCGCAGGTATGGGGATCAAACGGCAGACGTATTTTTTCCAGTGTGCAAGTTTCCCTGGAAAGGGAGTATGCTGCCGCCATTCCGATAAGGTCAAGCAGTGCAAACTCTTTTTGTGGTTTGATCAGTGCTCGTTCATAAGAGGTCAGGAAATCCGTAATATTTCCTTTGTATTGTTCAAGGACTCTTGCTGCAACCGGGAAATTTGGTTTATAGCAAAGCTCAAAACCCATATCACCGCTATGGCAGGCAACTGCACCAAACGTATCCGGATGTTTCATGGCCAAACGAAGCGCGCCGAACCCCCCTGACGATTTTCCCGCTATAGCCCGATGTTTTTTATCGGCAAGTGTAAGGAGTATCCTGTCAATGAACGGGACTAATTCATCTATAAGATAGGTTTCATAGTTGCCGGTAGCCGGCGAATCCACATATTGCGACCCTCCATAGCGGGTCATGCAGTCGGGAAAGACTATGATTGATTCCTGCATTTTGCCAGCAGCTATGAGAGATTCGGCCATTTCCGGCACACTTTGCCGGCCAAAACTGTAGTTCAAAAAGCTTTGGCCCGTAGAGGCAAACCCCGCAAGCAGGTAAATAACCGGAAACCGCTTTTTATCATCATAAGAGGGTGGCAGATAAACTGGTACCCGGCGCTCTGCCGGGTCGTCAAGAGGATTCCCCTCAAGGGTCATGCCCGGTACAACAACATCAATAATACGCGGGTATTTTGTCAGGACGTGTTTCCTCACATTTTCAAAGCGTTATTTTTGCGGTTGACATGGGCTGATATAAGGATACTGAGCTCATAGAGCAGTATCATCGGAAGGCCGATGACAAGTTGGGTGACAATGTCTGTTGACGGAGTCACAATTGCAGCCACAACCAAAAGAAAAACAATGGCATGTTTACGGTAAAACCTCATAAAGGCCGGTGTCAGGAGCCCGATTTTTGAAAGAATATAGGCAACAAATGGAAGTTCAAACACAAGCCCTGCTGTAAGGAGTGAGCCTGTAAAAAAACTGACATAATCCTGTACGGAGATGTTGTTTTTAATCTGTGGCGTTCCGAAGCTGGCAAAAAATTGCAGCGTAACCGGCAGAAAAACAAAATAGCCAAATCCTATACCCGTAAAAAACGAGAGCGATATAAAAAGAATTGAAAACCGTCCCGCCTTGCGTTCATTTTCATGAAGGCCAGGAGCAACAAACTGCCAAATCTGCCATGCAAGAAAAGGAAATGAGATAATGAAGGCAGAAAATACAACGACCTGCAGGTATAAGGAAAGCTGTCCGTAAGGAACAAGATTCTGCAATACCAGGGTTTTACTGCTCCGTGTCAGTGGCGCAATAAGTATGTCATTGACAAGAAAATCAGAATAGTTGGCACAGATTCCTGTAACAACCACCAGAGCTATGGCAGACTTGATAAGCCTTGAGCGTATCTCCTCAAGATGCCCCATAAAGTTCATCCCGTTCCCGGATTCGGATGCACTCACTTCATTATCTGAAGAACGGTCAGGATCTGTTAAGACAGGCTCGTAAGGGGTAATGTATTCTTCAGCTTTCTGATGCTTCTGGATTACACTCTCATCAGCGCTTCTTTTGGGGCTACCTTCGGGAAGCTCCGGTAATGGTATTGATTCGTTTTCCTCGCTCATTACTCCGTTGTAAACTGAAAATAGTAGATGGTTATCGGTATGTGATTATTACTGCGCTCCATTGCTGAACGATAATAACCACAAAACATAGTAACAAAGATGCTTGAAGCCAAAAAATGTTTTAAAGGGCTCAAAACCGCTTCATTATTTTCGAAATGCTTGAGTGGTATTCAAGGGTGCACAAAGGAAGCTGCGTAGTGAAAAATAGCCACTTTTTGTATAGTTGTCATGTATGCAAACCAAACTATATTGCGAGAGTGAACCCAAGGGATTGTTCTATAGATAGCGGATAAATCACTATAAAAGTCTAAATTTATTCAGGCATACACCTATGTAAAAGAGTAAAGCGGGCAAACCCTTTTTTTAAAACTTTTTTCCAATTGCGTTGCTTCTTCAAGATAAACCGCAATATTTACATAAACCTGTCCGAAAACTTTCTCTTTATCATCCCTATTTAAATTATCAGGCTAACAGATGACCGGAAAAAAAATAAAACCCTCCCCGAAAAGCTCCCAAATTGCCAAAACGCCAGCTAATGTATCTGAGCAGGCAGTTACCTCCAAAAAAGAGAATCCCTGTTCTTTTCCAATTGTTGGCATTGGTTCGTCAGCTGGAGGTCTTGAGGCGCTTGAAATATTTTTGAAAAACATTCCGACCACGTCTGGTATGGCATTTGTCATTGTTCAGCATCTTGATCCTACGCATAAAGGGATTATGGTGGAACTTCTTCAGCGCGTTACTGATCTCCATGTTGTGCAGGTCACTGATTGCCTCAGGATTGAGCCTGATCATGTTTATCTTATTCCTCCCAATAAGGATATGTCGATATTGCATGGGGTGTTGCATCTTTTAGATATGGTTCAGCCCCGAGGCCTGAGACTTCCCATAGATTTTTTCTTTCGGTCAATGGCTGATGATATGCAGCAGCGTAGCATTGGGGTGATTCTCTCTGGTATGGGTTCTGATGGTACACTGGGGCTGCGTGATATCAAGGAAAAAGGTGGTGGTGTTTTTGTACAGGAACCTGCTTCTGCCAAATTTGATGGCATGCCGCGTAGTGCTATTGAAGCTGGTCTTGCTGACATCATTGCTCCTGTAGAGAAGCTTCCCACATCGATCATTGCCTATCTTCATCAACTTCGATATCTCCCTCACTTTCCGATTCCCAATATTTCTTCCGAAAGCAAGGTGCAGAGCGCCATGGAAAAGGTTGTGATTCTCTTGCGCAACCAAACTGGTCACGATTTTTCGCTGTATAAAAAAAACACTGTTTATCGCCGAATCGAGAGGCGCATGGGCATACATCAGATTGACAAGATTATTGACTACGTTCATTTTTTGCAGGGGAACCCTCACGAGACGGAACTCCTTTTTAAGGAACTGCTTATCGGAGTAACCAGTTTTTTTCGGGATCCTGCTGTATGGGAAACCCTGAAAACCAAGACCATACCTTCTCTTCTTTCTTCAAGGCCGTCAGGCGGTACTATTCGTGCATGGGTAACAGGCTGTTCGACTGGCGAGGAAGCCTATTCCCTTGCTATGATTTTAAAGGAGGCGATTGAATCGATGAAGCTTTCAGGAAATTTCAGGATCCTGATTTTTGCTTCTGATATCGATAAGGATGCTATCGAAAAGGCCCGTCTTGGAACTTATCCACTAAATATATCAGCGGATGTATCTCAATGGCGTCTGCAGCGGTTTTTTGAACAAGATGACCGTGGCTATAAGGTATCAAGAGAGTTACGGGAGACAGTTGTTTTTGCGCCACATAACGTTCTCATGGATCCCCCCTTTACCAAGCTGGATATTCTTGTATGCCGAAATCTGCTTATCTACATGGAGCAGGAGTTGCAGAAAAAGCTCTTGCCGCTTTTCCATTACAGTCTTAATCCTGGAGGTATTCTTGTTCTTGGGAGTGCTGAAACGATTGGGTCTAATAACAATCTTTTTGAATCCATTGACGGTAAATCAAGGATTTTCAGACAACTATCAAAGGGGGTACGCTCCAAACCGCTTGATTTTCCAGCTGCTTTCAATCATACGACTCCCGTTATTCCTGCTGATAAGGATTTCAAACAACCCCATAATACTACTTTAGAAATTAACCTGCAGGTGATGACCGACCAGGTTTTGCTTAATCATTATGCGCCGGCTGCTGTACTGACGAATGAGAATGGTGATATCATATACATTAATGGCCGTACGGGTAAATACCTTGAACCGGCAGCGGGCAAAGCAAACTGGAATATTTTCGCCATGGCCCGTGAAGGGTTACGATTTGAACTCACATCTCTTTTTGGGAATGCGATAAAAAATAAATCAGCTGTTTCCAAAAATGGATTGATTATCAGCTCTAATGGAAACAAAGATTTTGTGAACCTGAGGATTGAGCAGCTTGAGAAACCAGACCAATTGTGTGGACTTGTCCTGATTGTTTTTGAAGACGTGAAACACACACTGGCGGTTGATCCAGTAGGGAGTCGTTTTCCTGTTAATATGAGTCAAAGCAATATTTTATCACTTCAGTTGGAGCTCAAGGCGGCAAGAGATGAGATCGTGACCATTCGTGAACAGATGCAGTCGTCGCAGGAGGAGCTAAAATCCACAAATGAAGAGATGCAATCGGCCAATGAGGAGATGCAGAGTACCAATGAGGAACTAACCACTTCAAAAGAGGAGATGCAGTCTCTTAACGAGGAGTTGCAGACTGTAAATCAGGAGCTCCAGTCCAAGGTAAGTGACCTTTCGCAGGTTAACAATGATATGAAAAACCTGCTGAACAGCACTGAAATTGCGACACTCTTTCTTGATAATGAACTCAACATTCGCCGCTTTACAACCCGCACATCTACTATCATCAAGCTTATTGGAAGTGATGTTGGACGACCTATAACCGATATCGTTACAGATTTGAATTATTCAAACCTTGCAGATGATGCCCGGGAGGTGCTTCATACTCTTGTTTACAGTGAAAAAAAGATTTCAGCAACTGATGGTCGCTGGTTTACAGTGCGAATCATGCCGTATCGTACGCAGGAAAACAGAATAGACGGAGTTGTCATTACGTTTTTCGATATCACCGAGGCTAAAAAAAATGAACAGAGTATGCAGGATTATGATGAAAGTTTTCGCTTTTTGTTTGAAGCCATATCCGGTGGGGTTATGATCCAGAATTCTGAAGGGCGAATCATTATGGCAAATCGTGAAGCGCAACGTATTCTCGGGTTTCCAATTTCTGAAATGCAAGGCAAGACGATGTCTGAGCTCAGATGGAAAATCGTACGTGAAGATGGATCAGTTCTTCCTCCTGAAGAGCACCCTGCTTTTGTTGCCTTGCGCACTGGGCACGCTGTCAGTGATTCCATTGTTGGAATGATTCAAGCTCCTAATCAGAGTTGTCTCTGGATAAAGGCTAATGTTCTGCCAAGATTGGATGTTACGCTGCAAAAACCTGTTCAAGTTTATACTTTTTTTCTTGAAATTCGTCAACCACAGCCTGAAATGCCAAAGGCCTGAAAAGAGAAAAATCCTGCATGAAAAAGAAGAAAGCGCTTGCAGAGGGACTTTCTGAACTAAGGCGGAAGGCAGAAGAACGCTGGCCTGAAATTCAGAAAACATCTCCGGTTACTTCACCCGAGGAAATGCATCGGGTTATCAATGAACTTTCGATTCATCAGATCGAACTGGAAATGCAGCAGGAAGAATTGCTGCAATCAAGAGAAGAGTTGGAGGCGAGTCTTGAGAGATATACGGAGCTTTATGAGTTTGCTCCACTGGGTTACCTGACTCTTGCGAGGGACAGTTCGATACTTGAGGTAAATCTGACTGCAACAAAGATGCTCCGTGTTGATCGCTCCATCTTAAAAGGTGATCGATTAGGGCGTTTTATTAATCCTGATGACCTTGCTATATTCAATGCATTCATAGAAAAGGTGTTTAATCACAGGGAACAAAAATACGCTGAGGTGAGGCTTCTGAATGAAGATGTTCACCTGACTCCGAATGCTTCTTTTGTTCCTCATACCTTGGTTCGTATAGATGCTGTCGTAAGCGATGACGCTCAGGAATGCAGAGCTATTCTCACAGACATCACAAAACAAAAGCAGATAGAAGAGCAGAATGTGGCACTGCAGATAAATTTGATGCAGGCTCAGAAAATGGAATCTATCGGCCGGCTGGCGGGGGGGATCGCTCATGATTTTAATAATATGCTGCAGGTGATGCTTGGCAACCTTGATCTTTTAATTGATTCGGAAGATTTGACAAGCCGCGACCGAGAAATTTTTTCCGATCTTCGATTGTCTGTTCTCAAATCAGCTGGGCTTACAAGCCAACTACTTGCTTTTGCCCGAAAGCAACCAATCGATCTACAGGTAGTTGATTTCAATGCAGCAGTTTCCAAAACGCTTAATATGCTCAAGCAACTGCTTGGAGCTAATCTTGAATTGATTTTTTCACTATCGAAGGATCTTTGGGTTGTGAAAATGGATTCAACACAAATCGACCAGATTATTACCAATCTTGCTATAAATTCGAAAGAGTCCATTCAAGGCATTGGAGCGCTTACAATTGAAACTCGTAATGTCAGCGTTGGTGATGCATTTTGCAAGCAACATCCTGATATTGTTCCTGGCGATTATGTATTGCTTGTTTTCCGAGATAATGGCAACGGCATGGACAAAGTAACTCTTGGTTCTGTTTTTGAGCCCTTCTTTTCGACCAAATCAAACACATCCAGTACCGGCCTTGGACTTGCTACCGTGTATGGCATTGTCAGACAGAACAATGGAGCTATTATTGTATCCAGTGAAATTGGAAAGGGGACAACATTTGAAATTTATCTGCCCAGATATTCTGGTAAACTGTTTTCTCCTCCGTCAGCAAAAACAGGTGAAAAGATGTCCAATGGCAATGAAATTATTTTGTTTGTTGAGGATGACAAGTTAGTCAGGGATATTACATTGGAATTTTTGAAAAGTTTTGGATATACGGTTCTGGTTGCCGAATCGCCAACTGAGGCATGCTCGCTTTCACGCAATTATTCAGGTGATATTCATCTGCTCATTACCGACGTTATCATGCCTGATATGAATGGTCGTGATCTTGCTCTCCTTTTGAAAAAGAGTCGTCCCGGGCTTAAAATTCTGCTTATTTCAGGATACGCGGATGACTTTTTAAAGCCCAAGGATAATCAGGATGTGCCGATGCCGTTTCTTGGGAAACCTTTTAACCGTAAAGAACTTGCATTAAAAGTACGTGAGCTCCTTGATAATCATTGAATTGTATATCCACAACACTGTACTTCTATTTCTATAACTGTAATGAAGATTGAGATGAATGAAATACTACAGACTATTCTTAGCCGACGCAGTGTAAGGGCTTATCAGCCAAGACAGATTGATGAAAAAGATCTGCAGGAGATTCTTCTTGCAGGGCAGTATGCTCCATCGGCCATGGGGGATCAGCCGTGGCATTTTACAGTTGTGCAGAATACCGTTCTGATAGAAAATCTTCAGATTCTATGCAAAGCAAGTTTCCAGAATTCTGATAATGCCACGTTGCGTGAATTGTCAAGTCGTGAAGATGTTCATGTCTTTTATCATGCTCCCTCGCTCGTAATTGTATCAGGAGACAGCAAGGCCGTTGCGCCTTTGTGGGACTGTGTGCTTGCCATGGAAAACATGTTACTTGCAGCCTCGTCACTCGGGATAAGCTCATGCTGGGTTCACTCTCCAATGATGGTGTATGGAACCCCTGAAGGTCCCGCATCACTAAGCAGTATTGGGCTCAATTTCCCTGAAAACCATGTTCCCTATGCTGCAGCGGTTTTCGGGTACAGTGCACTGCCTTTGCCCGAAGCTGCCCCACGAAAACCAGATACGGTAACATTTTTGAAGTGAAGGTCAAGAGGGGAGGCTGAGTTGAAAATGATTGAGCCTGTCCTGAACATCGGACAGGCATCATATCCAGGTGTTTTCTTCAGGATGCAGGTTCCAGAGGAAGTGCCAGGTTATCCGGAATCATCTCTTCGATATTGTTGGCCGGAATAAAAAAGCGATTCATAGGGGTGTTTTCAGTTTTGTTGTGCAATATACCCCGAGCTGTGCTGGCTGTCAGTGTCGCAAGATGACCAGCAAAGTTTTTCGGCAATACAAAAAAACCGTTCTCCTGACTTGAAAAAAGCTCCCATGATTCGGGATCTATGGCAAAAACACATCCTGTTTCAATAATGATAAAGGGTGTTTCCTCTTGCAGAAAGACGTTTTTGAACATTACTTTCAACAGATGCTGTTTACTGTCAATACCAAAATTAAGGCCCGCATTTATGGTAATAGGCTTGTCTTCAACAAGGACTTCAGGGAGAATCGCAATTTGTTCAGTAGTAATTTGTGCAAGGGCAAAGTTTACCCTGCGGTCGTTGCTTTCTGGCATGGTATGAGAAATAATAAGGGTTGCTGAATACGGAAACCGAACACTGAAAGGCGTTTTAAAGCTTAAAAATATGGAATTTATCCATTTTCATCTGTTTTCTTTTCTTTTTTTGATAGCTCCTGTAGTTAATGCCAGTTTCTGACGACCATCTAAAGCCTCCATGCTATGCCTGAGTTATCCCTTCCCTGCCCTTTTGAATGTGATGTTTCTCTGGCTTCAAAGTCATATTACGGGATAGGCGGCAGAGCTCGTTTCCTTGTTCATCCCGGAACTCCTGCAGAACTTGCCGCTCTTCTCCTTTGGAATCGGGAGTATCAACTGCCTATTTCCATCATGGGAAAAGGAAGTAATATCCTCTTTTCCGATTCCTTATACCCAGGTATTGTCATCTCTTTAGACCGTATGCAACGGATGTTCTGGATATCCGATGATGAACTTTTTTGCGAGGCTGGTGCAGACAATACCCTTATTGCTGAAGAGCTTTTTACATGCTGTAGGGGAGGGGGTGAATGGCTTTACCGCCTGCCCGGTCAGATAGGATCGACGGTCAGAATGAATGCCCGCTGCTTTGGGGGTGAAATCTCTGCTGTTACAGCCGGAGTTCAGACTATGATGATTGATGGACGATTGCAGTGGCAGACTCCTGATGAGGTTTTTCATGGTTACAAGCATACTTCGCTGATGGATAATCCGGAAATTGTCGTTGCTGTGCTTCTTCGTTTTCCCGAGACAAGCACGAAAGATAAGATCAAATGCAAGATGGACGGATATTTGGACGAACGCACAAAAAAGCATCATTTCGATTTTCCGAGCTGCGGTTCGACCTTTAAGAACAACTATGCTGCAGGTCGTTCAAGCGGTACTATTTTTGAGGAACTTGGTTTTAAAGGCCGCAGTGAAGGGGGAGCCATGGTCAGCGGGCACCATGCCAACTTTATTTTCAACAAAGGAGGGGCAACCGCAACAGAGGTGCTTAGACTTGCCGCACAGATGAAAATTGCTGCGCAGAATGAAGCGGGCGTTCAACTTGATCTTGAAGTACAGTGTATCGGCTTGTTTGACCAAAAACTTCTTGCTTCATGCGGGGTAAAGAGTGTTTCGGATGATCAAGACCCTTCAAAAGGCTGGGCCGGGCTTCTATGGTCACCACAGGAGTTCAGTCAGAAGATGGAAATTCCGGAGCTGTTTTTTCCGCAGGTGCTTATTGATGGCTCTTTTGTCGGATACAGGTGTGCCGACAGGGAAATTCCCCCGGGAGGTTTTGTGGCAGTTGAACAACTGCTTTCGATACATGATGCCATAACCTCACCTGAAGCCCCTTTTCTTCGGTGGACCACCCGTAACAGCAATTCGGCTCTTTTTTCACTGATACCACCTTCTGTTACTCCTCCAGGCACGTTTACTGATGGGCTCTGGCAATATGGAGTTTCAGAACTGTTTATTGCTTATCCCGACTCCTCTGCTGGTTATCTGGAATTTGAAATGACTCCTGAAGGGAACTGGGTCGCACTGCGATTCGATGCTCCAAGAAAAAGATCGAACGGGTACGCAATTCTTTCAAAAGAGCCATGGATGGAGGATCTCACCATGGTGAAGAGTGAGGAACATTTCGGGATGGAGTTTTCATATAATCTGCTGGAGCCATTCATAAACCGGAAGAGTATCGCAATGCAATGCTGCGTATCTTCAGGCAGGGGAGAGTATGGGTTGTTTCCCTGGTGGGAGGAATCAACAGGCCCGGCCGATTTTCATCAGCCGGAACATTTTTATCGAGTCAATCTTTTATAAGTCACCTGCAGGCATAAGAGATACTTCCGCCGCCGTAAAGACAGGTCCTTCCTTGCACACATAGACCGATCCGACATTGCAGCGTCCACATTTTCCAAGTCCGCATTTCATTCGGTTTTCAAGCGTTGTATAAACGTTTGACTCATCGAAACCAAGCTTTTTGAGCGAGATCAGAGTGAACTTGATCATGATGGGAGGCCCGCAAATCACCGCAATGCAGTTATCCGGAGATGGTGCAGCCTCCTCAAGCACTGTAGGCACAAAGCCAACCCTGTTTTTCCAGTCGGGTGATTCTCCCCCTGGATCAACGGTCAATACAAGATCGACATCGCTCCGTTCCTGCCACTCCTCAAGTTCATGCTTGTAGACCAGATCAGCCACACTACGGGCTCCGTATACAATGGTGACTTTGCCGAATTTTTCACGCTGATCGAGGCACGACCAAATAACGCTCCGCGTTGGCGGCAGGGCAATTCCTCCTGAAACGAAAAGAAGGTTTTTGCCATGAAACTCCTCAATGGGAAAGCGGTTTCCATAGGGGCCCCTGAAGGTGATGAGGTCGCCGATATCAGCATTCACCAATGCAGAGGTCACCCTGCCTGATTGGCGGAAGGTGCATTCGATATAATCCTT
Source organism: uncultured Chlorobiaceae bacterium (assembly GCA_903851385.1). Classification (GTDB taxonomy): domain Bacteria; phylum Bacteroidota; class Chlorobiia; order Chlorobiales; family Chlorobiaceae; genus Chlorobium. Next base: position 88,790 of record CAINOC010000036.1, read on the forward strand.
GCGTGTTTCAGGGCTTGCGACACAGAAGGTGCTCTCTCCCTCTCCGTAAACGCCGTAGAGACCGAACATGCCGGTTCGGAATGTTTCCTTGAAAATTTCATGGTCAGCAGGGTCCTGAAACTCGAGTTTCATGGTTCTCACGCCTGGCGCCTCGTCGTGGCGGCCAACTATTTTCATGATGGCCGGCTTGTAGATGTTCTGTTGTGTGTTGTGGTTGTGTTCTGTCACAGCGATAATTTTGATATCTCTTGTAAAGTCTCGGTAATTCCCATGTCAACCGGGCACTGGCGTGAGCAACGCCCGCATCCGCTACAGCTGTTCACGCTGAACTTGCCTGGAAAGTAATTGAATTTGTGCATGATTCGCTGGCGCCATCGTGCAGATTGTGTCGACCGGGGGTTATGGCCTGAGGTGTGCATTGTAAAGAGGGCAAAGGAGCAACTGTCCCAGTTTTTTCTTCTGATACCAGTGTATGTATCACCTTCATCCTGGATGTCAAAGCAGTGACAGGTCGGACAAAGATAGGTACATGAAGCACAGCCGATGCAGCGCATCGATATCTCTTTCCAGAATCTGCTCTCGAAATTTTCAGGATTCTGCAGCCATGCGACACAGGCATCAAGATCAAACTTTTTCTCAACGACTGCCAAAGGTGCTGCCGGGTCGGAGCTCTCCTGCAGGATATCAGCAATTGTTTTGAAGGCTTCCCGTCCGCGATCAGTCAGTTCCTCAACCAGCCATCCTTTGTTGCCAGCAAGTGGCCGAAGCATGATATCAGAGCCTTTCGTGCTGTCGGGCGCCATTTTAAGGGATGTGCACATGCAGAAATCATCTGCTTTTGTGCATGCAATGGTCACAATAACCGTTTCATTGCGTCGCTGAAACCAGTATTCATCCTTATAGTCCCACCCAAAAAGGGGGTCGTCAATCGCCATCCCTGAAGCATCGCAAGGTCGGGCACCAAAGATAATTCTCGGCCCGGAGGGCGGCAAGCACTCATCGGTGTCGATGGATTCTTTTTTTATTGTATAACGCAACATCGGCTCACTCTGCGGGAAGAAAAGATCTTTGATCGATCGGTCTGGCAGAACAAGGCCGAAATCTAATTCGGCAGCATGTTCAACAGCGGCGTAGGTTGATATATTAGCTCTTTGTACGGGACCAATAACGGTTAAACCGGCTGATTTCCATCGTTCGACACAATTGTCAAGTTTATCGCTGAAGAGGATTTTTGTCATACAAATTTGTTACTTAGAGAATGAATGTCTCGGAATCGTCTTTTTTAAAACTGGCAAGCACCGGTTCCTGGGTTTTGCTTGTGCCGGCAAAGTGATCAAATGCCCCAAGCACCTCCTCAGCCATACGGTGGTTAATAAGACGAAGTGGAATATTAACAGGACATGCCCGATCACAGTTGCCGCATTCGACACATCGTCCAGAAAGGTGAAATGCCCGAACAATATTCCATTCAAAATTTCCGAGTGTATGTGACGAGGTATTAACCCATTGCGGCTGATTGCTGTCGACGATGCACCGACGGCAGTAGCACATGGGGCATGCCTGGCGGCAGGCATAGCATTTGATGCACTTGGCAAACTCCTCCTGCCAGAATGAAAAACGCTCTTGCGGGCTCATTTTTTCAATCTTCTCAAACAGCTCTTCTTCTGCTGCTTCAGGAGCACCCTCCTTGATGGAATCAATGACATCAGAAAACTCTTCGACATTTATTCCTTTCAATGCCTTGATTTCATTTCCAGCGACATCAAAACCGAAAATAACAATCTGTTCGGCATCAAGCTGCGATTCCGCTGCAAGGATATTGATGGCACGTATTCCTTCGGGTCGGAGAAAGACAGCAACGCGCTTTTCATCGCTCAGGAGGCCTTCACTGACAAGATATCCTGAGAGGTTGGTTATGCAGGCATCATCAAGCACAAGTCGATCAACCTCATCCGCTGAACTGATAAAAATCGGTCGACGACGTTTGGCGTTAGAGCCTTTACCATAGCCGATAACCATTTTGACGGCACCGCCTGAAAGAAGTTCCTTTGCCCTCGTTCTGTATTGTTCCTCGATACTCATTACGTATTTTTTATAGTGACGCTGGTGCCTGTGTTTGCTCGATCAATTGAGTGTACTGCTCAAAAGGACCGAGTTTGCGGATATCTTCAGTGACGCTGTTTATAAATTCAGCAAACTTTACTCCTTCAGCAGCACTGATCCATGAGTACTTGACCCGTTCAGGCGGAATGCCTATAAAGTCAAGCAGTGCGCGAAAAACCATCCATCTCCGTCGTGCATGATAGTTTCCATGGGTAAAATGGCAGTCGCCAGGGTGGCATCCGCTTATAAGAACCCCGTCAGCGCCTTTCTGCAGAGCTTTAAGGATAAACATCGGGCTGATTCTTCCAGTACATGGAAGGCGGATAATACGCACATTAGGTGCATACTTCAACCGGCTTGTTCCTGCAAGGTCGGCGCCTGCATAGGTACAGTAGGTGCAGACAAACGCAATAATTTTAGGTTCAAAAGTTTCACTCATCAGCAATAACTCCGGTAGCAAAGTTCTGTTGTTCAGCAGAGAGAAGAGCTCTTTTTCAGAGACCCATCACTTCTGCAAAAATCTGTCTTTCAGTAAAGCCTGCCAGATCGAGACTGTTCGATCGGCAGAAGGTCACACAGGTGCCGCAACCCTGGCATAAGCCAGGATTAACGGATGCAACCCGTTTAATGATCCGTCCGGAACGGTCAAGAATATCTTTCTGCTCGATAGCATTATAAGGGCACGCAAGAACGCAACCCCAGCATCCGGCACAGGTGGCTTCGTTATTTGTGGCAACAACCGGTTCCCTCTCAAGCATATCCTTGCTGAAAAGAGCAAGTACCTTGCTTGCCGTTGCCGATGCCTGGGCAACCGAATCGGGAATATCTTTCGGCGACTGGCAGGCTCCTGCAAGGAACACTCCAGCTGTGGACGATTCAACTGGGCGTAGTTTAAGATGGGCCTCATTGTAGAAACCGTATTCATCATAACCGATGCCGATTGTTTTGGCAAACTCTTTTGCATCCGGCTGTGCAATAATTGCGGTAGCAAGTACCACCATATCAGCCGCTATTTCAACAGGTCTTCCAAGAAGGGTGTCAACGCCCCTGACCATCAGTTTCCCGTTTTCCTCCCATACCTTGCTGACCCTTCCACGTAAATAAGCTGCTTCGTCTTCTTCGATAGCCCTTCGGCTGAACTCGTCGTATCCTTTGCCTGCAGCACGGATATCCATATAGAAAATATGGGTTTTTCCACCATGAACCTTATGGGCATACAGCATGGCGTGTTTTGCGGTGTACATGCAGCATATCTTGGAGCAATAGCGCACTCCTTTTGAAGGGTCTCGAGATCCTGCACACTGTATAAACACTACCGTTTGCGGTTCAACTCCATCCGAAGGTCTCAGGATTTTGCCAGCTGTAGGGCCACTTGCTGAGGCGAGACGTTCGAATTGGAGGCCGTTAATGACATCGGGATATTTTCCGTAACCATACTCTCCGTACATGGTGTTATTTTGAACCTGAAATCCTGTCGCAACCACAATGGCCCCAACTTCAATATCCTCGAAGGTGTCCTGCATATCAAAGTCGATAGCATCGCACTGGCAGGTTTTCGAACAGATTTTGCATTTTCCGTTTTTGAAATAGATGCAATTAGCATGGTCAATAACCGGGATATTAGGAACAGACTGGGCAAAAGGGGTATAAATGGCTGTACGCTTTCCGAGACCGCAATCGAACTCACTTGAGATTTTTTTTGCTGGACACTTTGTTATACAGTCACCACAGCCGGTACATTTATTGATATCAACATATCGCGATTTCATGCGGACCCTGACCGAGAAGTTTCCGATATAACCATCAACACTCTCAATTTCCGCATAGGTGAGCAGCCTGATTTTCGGGTGCTGAGCCGCTTCGACCATTCGCGGGGTCATGATGCACTGGGAGCAATCGAGCGTTGGGAAAGTTTCAGACAATTGGGCCATATGCCCGCCAAGAGATGGTTCGCGTTCAACCAGCACGACATCCTGGCCTGCATTGGCAATATCGAGTGCCGCCTGGATACCTGCAATGCCTCCTCCAATTACAAGTGCACGACGGGTAACAGGCACCTCAATTGGCTGAAGTTTATTATTGCGTTTAACTTTTTCAACCATTGATCGGGTGATGTCCATGGCTTTTTCGGTTGCCTGGTCATTATCCGTATGCACCCATGAGCACTGCTCACGAATGTTGGCAATTTCACATAAATAGGGGTTCAGGCCGGCTTCCGCACATGCCTTGCGGAAAGTGGCTTCGTGCATTCTTGGAGAGCAGGCAGCAACGACAACCCCTGTAAGATTATTGTCGCGAATAGCCCTTTTAACACTCTCTTGGCCTGGATCAGAACAAAAATATTTATACTCAACCGAAACCGCAACGCCAGGGTGTTCTCCCATTGCAGCAGCCAGTTTGGTACAGTCAACCTTTGCGCCTATGTTTTCGCCGCAGTGACAAATGAATACCCCTATTTTCGCCATAAATCAATCATTTAGTATGAAACCGCCATAATGACGGCACCTCTGGTAAATGGTGCAAAGAAAGAGCAGCACTAGTTTCATTATGTTCAATTATGCACGAAATTGCTTAGACAGCCCTGCCAATAACGATGATCGTTCAGATCATCGAAGACCAAAAGCAATACTCGTAAACGTTTAAAGTTTTGAAACCAGATCGAGAGCAGGAACAAAATGTTTACCAACAGCAACTTCAGATGGATCTGCCCCGCAGGCAATGGCTACCAATTCTGAAATATAGTAAACAGGCATCGGTTTAACATCACCGTACCTTTTTCTCATGCTTTCCTGACGCATGTCAAGATTGGAATGGCACAGGGGGCAGGCTACAACAAATGCATCAGCACCGTTTATTGCAGCATTTTTGGCAATCTTGTGTGTGAGTTCTTCGACAAGCGGTTGCTGGGCCAGTGTGAGACCTGCTCCGCAACACTCTATTTTAAACGCCCAATCGACAGGTGCAGCTCCAAGAGCGCTCATGATTGCCTCCATTTTTAGAGGGTTTTCTGTATCATCAAAACCCATTGCCTCCATTGGTCGAACCAGCAGGCATCCATAATAGCAAGCAAGATTAAGTCCGGTAAGAGGCTTAGTTACTCTTTTCTTAATCTCCTCCGGGTCCATCGCTTCAAGCAACTGGGTAACGCCGATAAATTCTGCGGCACAGGTAGGCTCAATTCCGGTGATTGAACGAACTTCTTCCCGAAGCTCAGCCGAAGCCATAAGGGCCAGTCGGGTGGTTACCTGACGGTTCTGGCATGCTGCGCAAGGGGCAAGGACACAGGTCAGTCCCTGAGCATCAGCAAGTGCCTGATTCCTGGCTGGAAGCAGCAGAGCAAGCTTGTGATTGGTGGCATGGGCTGAAGTTGCTCCACAGCAGTTCCAGTCTTCGATTTCCTGCAGCTTCACACCGAGGAGATCACACATTTTTTTAACCGAAATATCAAACTCTTTAGCTGTGCCGCTGAGTGAACAGCCTGGATAGTACCCAATGGTCATGCCTGGCTTGATGGAGAGGAGGGGTGCGTTAGGCTTAAACTCTTTTTTTATCGGCTTACGTTTGGCAACAGATGGATGAGAAGGCTTTTCGGAAGCTTCAAAAATTCTGGCGATCTGATCCTTTGCCTTTACGCCGCCTTTACCTGTAAGACTATGCATTGGATTGATCTTTCCATCCTTGATCATCTTGACGCCTGACGCAGCATCCTGAAGAAAGGTTCTGGTGCGGAGCTTGTAACTATTGACGAGTGAAAGTTCCTCCAGACGTCCGTGTTTACGGATGTTGTTGAGGAAAGAGAGGTGAAAGGCATTGACAAGTTTTTTGGCCTTGTCTTCTGAAATAATGTTTTTCTCAAGAGCCAGGGCTCTAAGCGAGTCCATAGTAGCAGCTATCTCCATGTTCTGAGGACATCTCGAAGTACAGGTCTGGCAGCCCAGACAGTACCATAGGGCATCACTTTTCAGTGCCTCCTCCATATAGCCGGCCTGTACAAGGCGCATTATTCGGGCTGGAGGATTATCCATGAACGTTCCAGCCGGGCAACCAGCCGTGCATTTACCGCACTGGTAGCAGCAGTTGTAGTCATTGCCGGTAGATTCCTCAAGCTGATGCTTCAGGGCATCCGATACTGTCATCTTGATATTTGACACGTGGTATTGGTTACTTAACGTGGAGCAGGAAGCGAAATGACACAAACAAAGTATGTTACGGAAAAATACATTAATGTCAAATCCGACAGCCTTAATTATTAGTCCTTATGTAAAAGAAGTCTGCCCGATGAACTTATGATATGAAGATGTATGAAGAGAAAACGCCAATAACAGTAAATGCGTTCAATGGCAATGATAAAAAATTTTTAAAAAAGTGTAATCGTCAAAAATGTTGATGTAGTGAAGTAATTTGTGGACCCCTTTATTTCGTCATAATCCCTTCAAAACCGGACAAATCGGACACTCGTTTATTGGGAGAAAATTAGTGGAATTTTTGGATGATTGATTGACGTAATTATGGGAATTGGTTAGGCGCAATAATAAAGTATAAAAAGCGCTTTGTCTTGTTCACTGCAGGGATAAACATACGGTCTTTTGGTGAGGTGAAGCTGGAATATTGGAGTCAATTGCATAAAAGCAGCCGATTTTTCCTTGAGCTTTTATGCAATTCGTGATGTCAATAGTTCATGTGAAGGATAGCGGTAAGGCGATTCCTTGTGTATTGTCTACCTTATGAAGTGGGTATACATCTTGTCAACTTTTGCAGGTCCGAGCAGTGAAGCTTTTGTTGCCTCACGCATTTTGAGCAGCCATGCCATATTCTGCCCCAGAACATCCATAATCTGCACCCCCTCTCCATCCTGCAGCACTTCCCCGGGAGTTCTTCCGTGAGTGACGTTCCAGTAATTTGAGGTAGCAAGAATCATTTCAGAATAGGTCAGATAATGATTGAGGCTGTCGAATGTGACAGAACCTCCTGTGCGGCGAACAGCAACAACTGCAGCGGCAACTTTCTGGCGGAACAACCCTCCATTAGCCCCTGCGACATAAAACGCTCTGTCGAGAAAGCATTTCATCGTACCTGCAATGCCTGCGTAATAAACCGGCGAACCAAGAATAATGCCGTCAGCCTCTTTTATCTGCTGAATCCACTCATTGACAGGATCGATACTTATGCTGCATTTTTCATCTTTATTTTTAGCACATGTTCCGCAGGCCATGCAACCTCTGACAGCCTTGTTTCCGACATGAATAATCTCAAACTCAATGCCATTTTCCTGAAGTTGCCTGCCGACTCCTGTCAGTGCATGCCAAGTATTCCCATCCTGTTTGGGGCTTCCGTTGATTGCTATTACTTTCATATTATTATTATTCGATTTGACTCCATTAGCTTGCACAATCAGGCGACACAGTCAGGGCCTATCGCTGAAATAGTTGTATGTAATGTTTTCGATTATAATGTGTTAGAGTATATGATTTTTTTTCAAACTATTGAAACCTGACTTTGATGCAATCTGCCAGTCGAACTCTGCAAGCTCAATCCTTATGATTATATACAAATACTCTATATACTTGAACTTTATCCGGGTAATTTTTATAACATAGTAAGATCAGGTGGGCTCCTCAGAATTTAATAACCGGTTGAGCAACAGGAGATTTATTTTATGCCAAACATGCACAATGAGACGCACAAAGCAGACCGGATAGGCTGGCTTCGAGCTGCAGTGCTTGGAGCAAATGATGGAACCATATCGGTGGCAAGCCTTGTTATCGGCGTGGCCGCTGCCGGTGTTCCACAGGGAAGTATTCTCTTAACAGGGGTGGCTGGTCTGGTAGCTGGCGCTATGTCTATGGCAGCAGGTGAGTATGTATCGGTCCAGTCTCAAGCAGACACCGAAGAAGCGGACATCGAGCGAGAAAAGCGGGAACTTGCAACAGATCCTGAGCACGAATTGGAGGAGCTGACCTCAATTTATGTCAAGAGGGGGCTTGATGAACCGATGGCACGGCTTGTAGCAGTAACCCTTATGTCGAAAGATGCCCTTTCTGCACATGTCAGGGATGAACTGGGCATTACCGAGACTATGCGGGCACGGCCAATCCAAGCTGCATTTGCTTCCGCTATCTCTTTTATTGCAGGTGCAATTATTCCGATCTTAGCCGTGTTGCTGGCACCTTCAGGCCGTGTAGTCGAAGTTTTAACTGCGACAACTCTTGTTTCATTAGCTGTTCTTGGGGGTATGGCGGCATACGCAGGTGGAGCATCTGTAGTCAAGGGTGCCCTTCGGGTTGCCTTTTGGGGCGCACTCGCCATGGCGATTACAGCCGGAGTTGGCAGGCTTTTTGGCACTGTTGTATAGGTGTTATGTCATTAGTGTGTGTTTTTATGAAAATTTAAGGTTGCATTAACGACGATTTAAGGGAGTGTTGCGTACAATATAGCGTGTGGTTATTGATAGGACTGTTTTTAAGACGCCATTCAATTGCCGTTTCAAGTATACTTCAACATAAAAATCGGGGGATGCCTCATGAAAAAATCTTTTCGTTTTCTCTCTCTTGCAGCAATGAATGTGATGCTTGCCAGTACTATCGTTTATGCACATAACAGTCCTGCTATGAGTGCAGGAGAAGCCCAATTGAAAGCCGGTCAGTATCAGGAAGCCATAGAAAACTTCACCAAGGCAATTGAAAACAGTCCGAAACTTGGTTCAGATGATCTTTCAAAGGCATACTACAATCGAGGGGTTTCAGAGCTCGCTTTCGGCTCAACAGAATCAGCAAAAGCAGACTTTAGAAAGTCTATAGAAGTTGATCCAACTCCGATTGACGCTCAAGGTTTTAAAATCAGAGGCCTTGCCAAAACGGCTCTTGGAGACATTCAGGGTGCACAATCAGACTTTAAAAGAGCGGGTTTATCCGGTGACAGTGTTGCAGAACAAGAGATCAATAAAAATCAAGGGTAATGCTCTCTTCAGATTATTAAGAGATGATGTGATTCGCTTACTGTTTATGCTCGTTATGATAACAAAATGATCTACATGAAACACCGAAACCCTGGTTTAGCACCGGGGTTTCATATTTTGCATAAATTCCGCCGGTGAAGTAATCAGCATTTTGGGTATAGTTAATAATACCTGATTCTTCACACTGGAAATGCTGATCGGGAGGACACAAAATGGCTCAAACTATTTTCATGATTCACGGAATGTTTGGAGGTCCGTGGTATTGGGAGAACTATCGTAAAAAGTTTGAAGCTGAAGGGTACCGCTGCATTACGCCTGCATTGCTCTATCACGATATGGACCCCCATGGTGTTCCTCATCCAGATTTAGGGACAACCTCTTTACTGGATTACGCTGAACAGCTCGAACATGAAATCTGCCAACTGGAAGAACCTCCTATTGTGATGGGTCACTCCATGGGAGCGCTTCTTGCCCAGATTCTTGGCGCACGCAAACGAGCAAAAGCACTTGTCCTGCTTACTCCCGCGTCACCTGCCGGGATCATGGCTCTTACACCCTCTGTTGTCAAGAGTTTCTGGAGTGCACAGACAACATGGGGTTTCTGGAAAAACCCGTTCCGCCTGAAATTCAGTGAAGTTGTCTATTCGATGCTGCACCTGATGACCGAAAAAGAACAGTGGGAGATCTTCAATAAACTTGTTTATGAGTCAGGCAGGGCGGCTACTGAAATCGGTTACTGGCCTTTTGACCCTAAGCGGGCATCAAGCGTCGATGAGTCCAGGGTTACCTGCCCGGTTCTCGTCGTAGCCGGCAGGCTCGACCGCATCACACCTGCATCAGTCGCCCGAAAAATTGCGAAAAAGTACAATGCGGTATCAACTTACAAGGAGTTCAAGAACCACGCCCACTGGGTTGTTGGAGAACCTGGCTGGCAGGAAATTGCAGACTATGCAAGCAGCTGGCTCACTGAGCGGGGGAGGCCATCCATACCCGGAAAATCATAACATGGGACAACATGCAGGGTCTTTCTATGGATTTTTTTAGACACCTGCTTGTAATCAAAGCTGATCTTGGCAATCAGCCGGTATTGTTGCCTTTGATGTTGAAGACTATCTGCTTGTTGATGAGGGTGCTTGATGTAGGGTGGTTGGCATAATAGGGAGGTGATTATTTGAGCGTTTCTTTTTAAGTACATTCAGTCATGAACGCCCCCAAGTGTCTCGCTGCAGCGCAAATGAAGCCCGGCATGCTTATTGTTAAAGACACTTCAAAAATTCTCGTCCCTTATCAGTAAGATAGTATTACTGATTTCTGCTGTGCGGCGCATCAGGCAAGGTGCGTATAATTAATTCAAGCTCGTCGAGCAACCGTGCCATTGCCTTCTTGAAATTACCCGTACGTGATGCATACCCAAGTTGTTCCAGCAATTGCGTGGCGCTTTTAGCTTGCCCTGCACATGCCAGCACTATTTTTCTTTCTGTCTCGGTTAACACGTCATGGGCCTTGTCATGGGCTACCGGTTTCCCGATATTTCGCCAAATTGTCAACACGAAAGACTCTGCATCTATCCGAATTTCTGGTTCCCGCAGGCCAGCTTTCCGGCAACGATCGATCATGTCGCGAATGCCGGTACCCATTCGCTCGATATACTTTGTCAGGTACATGGGCTCGGCGAGTAAAGGGTTGTGTGGAACGGAGGCATGGGGGCCGCGCAGTTTTTCAAGGGTGAGCGGTATTATCAGGCAGGGGAAAACTACGCCCCCGTCGGGCAAGTCCAAGAAAACGGCTGATTTTATCGTTGTCGAGATCCTCAACTGACGAATTGCGACAGCAAGTGGCATCGAAGGGTCCGAAACGAATCAGCTCACGATCTTCCAGTACCTTAATAAGACTGGCATATACGGTCATTGTCCCCACACGCGTGGGGGTAACCGTGGGCGCATCAAGGATATGGTCATTTGGGCTCTCAATAAGGTTGGAGGCCAAAAGTCCCTCGCTGAGCAGGCTATTTAAGTACACTCAGTCATGAGCGTCCCTAAGTATCCGTTAGTGATAATAACTATCAAAAGATAAAATACTTGCATAATTACGAGTTGAAACTACTCTGTAAATAGAGTATAAACATACAATCTATTCTTTAATCAGGTATGTTTATTCTACTAATAACAGTAATTCAACCGCGCCATGAAATGCCGGTATTGGCAATCAAAAAGCCTGAAATCTCTCCGACTCCGGCTTTTTAAGGATAAAGATTAGGGGTGATACAAAGTTTGCTCATGAGGGATAAAAAAAATAGTCTGTTTTATTGGTGAGCAAGTTGTGGCAATTTTTGGCTGTTGATAACATTTTGAGCAAAACCTAAACAAATAACAGCCATGAGCAACACTACTTCACCATTCCCACCCCCAGAAAAAAAATACCTGTCAGTCGCTGGTGCTATCCAATATGCTGAAGACTTTGCCAGTTTTACAATATCAAAAAGTAGGTTCTACGCCCTCACAAGTGAGTGCAAGATTCCTCACATCAAAGGGGCAGGCGGCAGGCTGCTTATTCCGATTGATCGGTTCAGGGCATGGCTTGAAGGTGGCGATGTCGAAGGGGAGGCTTGACCATGTAAGAAAAAACTCACGCCCTGCATCGGCAAAATGCAGGGCTTAACAGTCAAGGCTGGACAGATCGGGCGGATAAGTTACGTCTGCAATATAATCACCCCGCCAAGAACCAAAAATGTTTGACGTTAATGCACATATCAAAGCTGGTAGGAGGGCTTCGATTGATGCGTATTGCATGTTTAAAGGTTTGCAGAACCGTAAAATATTTTGATTAGTACTTCCGATGGGGCACATCTGGGAACATTACCACTCACGCATTGGGTATGTAACATAGGAACACCAGTATAAAGGGTTGGCAGCAAGGATTATTACAGCAATGAAAAAGAGAATTTGGCAAGTAGAAAAAAATTTGTAAAATGCACTGTCAAGCAGATCAAATAACCGAAGGCTGGCTGTAGCGTATTGATTTAACGTTTTGCGACATCACCCCAAAATCACGGCCCATCAGTTTTATATTATTGCCATGTCGGACAGCTATTCTACTGTGTCCCATAGTAAGTTGGAGCAGTTACCCCTAACACTGATAACCGACGGCATGATACTTGTAAACATCCCTCACGCTCACAAGCAATCCTTAGCAGTTCTCTTTTTTGCGTCAAAGACAGCTAAAGCTTTTATTTGTTTTAACTGACATAGGCGCCTTAACATCAGTTAGGGTAAGATGCGGTATGATAGAGTTTTGGGCAAAAACAACTTCAGATGGTTTTCCTGGTATCTCAGTTTTTAAGCACTTGGTTAACACGGGCTGTGTAGCTCGCTGTCTTGCTGAGGCATCATCATTTCTTATTGAGCGGTTTCAATTTCGTGCCGCTGAACTTGGTGCGCTTGTCGCGTTACATGATCTCGGTAAAATATCTCCAGGATTTCAAGGAAAAAGTGAACAATGGCTTATCGTAAATAATCTTGCGACTGTTGCCAAAAACGGCAACTGGCTCGGCGGTACCGAGACGGATCATGGCAAGGTATCGCATGCGGTTATTCAGGATTTTTTGATTGAGGCAGGCTGGCCGAGGAGTGCGGTTAAATATCTTGCAGCCGTGCTTGGTGCGCATCATGGACGCATCAAATTCCCACCCAACGACCGGGGCATACGGCCACCACTCATTGCATCACTTTCCGAAGAAAGAAGCGGGATTGACTGGCAGTCAGAACGTCTCCAGTGTGCCCGCAAAGTGTGGGATTATTTTGGCATTAACGAAGTACCGGTAAATCTCATCGGTCATGATCCTGTCATCTGGTGGCTTGCCGGATTGACAACGGTGGCGGACTGGATTGGCTCCGACGAACGGTTCTTTTCTCCGGCCGACGGTAATGACAGCGATCCTGAGGCTTGCGCCAAAGAGGCCATTAGCGTTATCGGTCTTGTTCCCCCCACCATAGTACCTGGCCTGACATTTGAACAACTTTTCGGATTCTCCTCCAACGATATGCAACGTAAAGCTATGGCGACCATTACCGGCTCTGGTGTGTATGTCATCGAAGCCCCCATGGGAATGGGTAAAACGGAAGCCGCTCTTGGTGCCGCCTATCAGTTGCTGGCAGCTGGCCAGGCCTGTGGCATATACTTTGCCTTGCCGACCCAGGCCACCAGTAATCGCATCCATCTTCGAATGTGCGAGTTCCTGAACCGTATTGCGCCCGCATCAGGAGCTAGCCGACTTGTTCACAGTAATTCCTGGCTGATGAATAGTTTTTCCGATGAGTATAACCCAGCTCGAAATGCAACAGAAAAAACCGGGCAGGACGCCCGCAGTGGCAGGGACTGGTTTGCTTCCGCCAGGCGGGCCTTGCTTACTCCCTTCGGTGTAGGCACGGTTGACCAGGCGCTATTGGGTGTTGTTGCTGCCAAGCACTTTTTTGTCCGACGCTTTGCCTTGGCCGGTAAAGTTGTGATAATTGACGAAGTTCACTCTTACGATGTCTATACCGGTACCTTGGTTGACATGCTGATCAAAACCCTTGAAGATCTTGGCTGTACGATAATCATTTTATCCGCAACCCTGACAGGCAAGCGCCGCACACAAATCCTTGCAAACCCTAAAAACTCGATTACTCCAGAAACAATCTCTTATCCATTGCTAACCGGTCGAACCGAACAGACTCCATTTTCACCTGTTTCTGCGACTCCACCTGCCTCAAAAAAAATCATTGTTGAGTTTGTCAAGCCGGAAACTGCACTGGACGCGGCTATTACTGTTGCCAGCGCTGGTGGCGCCATTTGGACTTGCAACAATAAAATGGACACATCAAGAAGCCATAACTTTTAGTTGTTGATTATAACGTAAAAACTCAACAGGCGATTTATATCCTAACGTTGAGTGCTTCCGTTTCCGGTTGTAAAATACTTCAATTTATTAGAACAGACTGTATCGGTCCTCTTCTCGCGTTCGATAGTGTTCAGTATACACCAATTCAGTTTTCAGTGTTTTGAAAAAGGTTTCAGTGACA
>CAINOC010000037.1 GCA_903851385.1 uncultured Chlorobiaceae bacterium
AAAGTAAATCTTTTACTGTATTTATTCGAGGTTTCTATTCATGATTAAATATATCGGCAAAGCAAATCAGTATTACCGTGATGTAGTCGGTGAGATGCGAAAGGTTGTCTGGCCGAGCAAGGAAGAAATCAAGGATTTAACGATTGTTGTGTTGACGGTTTCAGGTATTCTTGCCTTGTTTACGTTTCTTGTCGACTGGGTCATAAATTTCGTTATGGGAAAGTTATTGTAAGAAACAGTGTTAAGGTGATTTGAATGAGCGCTAAGAAAAAAGAATTTGAGGTTCAGGGTGTTCCGGTTGCGCGCTGGTATGCACTAAGGATTTATTCGGGCCATGAGCGCAAGGTTAAAGAGTCGATTGAGGCTGATGTGCTTCGTAGTGGGTTGGGTGAGAAGATATTGCAGATATATGTTCCTTATGAGCGTTTTGTAGAAGTTAAAAACGGCAAGAAAAGAAGTTTAACCAAAAATGCTTTCCCTGGTTATGTGCTCATCGAAGCCGTGCTTGACAAGCAGACAAGGAATCTTATTCTTGATATTCCATCTGTGATGGGTTTTCTTGGTGTTGATGATGTCCCTACGCCGTTGAGGCCTGATGAGGTTGAAAAGATTCTGGAGCCGGAGAGTTCAATAGAGCATCGCTCTGTAGTTGAGTCGCCGTTCAAGATTGGTGATTCTGTCAAGGTGACTGATGGGCCTTTCAGTTCGTTGACCGGCGTTGTTCATGAGGTTTCCACTGAAAGAATGAAGGTAAAGGTTATGATAAGCTTTTTTGGTCGAAGTACGCCGACAGAGCTTGATTTTTCACAGGTTAAGTCAGTTTCCCAATAATTAGGGCTTAAGTAATTTTAAGCTTCTGAATAGAAATAGATTATGGCAAAAAAGGTAATCGGTTTTATCAAGCTTCAGATCCCAGCCGGTGCAGCAAACCCTGCTCCTCCTGTCGGTCCAGCTCTTGGTCAGAAAGGTGTGAATATAATGGAGTTTTGCAAGCAGTTCAATGCAAAAACCCAGTCTGAATCAGGGATGATTATTCCGGTAGTCATTACGGTATTCTCTGACAAGTCGTTCACGTTTATTACAAAGACCCCTCCTGCGGCAGTTCTTCTCCTTAAGGAGGCCAGTTTGAAGAAGGGTTCAGGTGAGCCTAACCGTAACAAGGTTGGTTCCGTCAGTCGTGAGCAGGTTCGCAGGATAGCTGAGCTCAAAATGCCCGATCTTAATGCTGTCGATATCAGCGGTGCAGAAGAGATGATCATGGGGACAGCAAGAAGCATGGGGATTTTAATTCAGGATTGATTGTCTGTTTTTAATGATCAAGGATGTGGGAGGCCCGGAAAGGCCGCTTTTTTAACCACTTATACAAGAGTAAACAATGGCTGGAAAAAAATACAGAAATGCTGCACTGAAGGTTGATCGTTTTCATGAATACGATCTCGTCGACGCAGTGGAGAAGGTAAAGGAGATTACCGAGGCTAAATTTGACGCAACGGTTGATATTGCCGTCAAGCTTGGAGTTGATCCCCGGCATGCTGATCAGGTTGTCCGCGGAACGGTGATGCTCCCGCATGGTACAGGTAAAACTGTTTCTGTTCTGGTAGTATGCAAAGAGGTAAAGGCTGAGGAAGCAAGAGAAGCTGGAGCGGATCTTGTTGGTTTTGAGGAGTATATCGAAAAAATCCAGGAAGGATGGACGGGTGTTGATGTTATTATAGCAACTCCTGATGTCATGGGTCAGCTCGGTAAAGTTGCCAAGATTCTCGGACCACGCGGTTTAATGCCGAATCCAAAATCTGGAACGGTTACCATGGATGTCGCCAAAGCGGTCAAGGAAGTCAAGGCCGGTAAAATTGAATTCAGGGTAGATAAGGCGGGAAATGTTCATGCTCCTGTCGGCAAGGTTTCGTTTCAGCCTGACCAGCTGGTTGCCAATATCGGAAGCTTCCTTAAAGAGGTTGTTCGTTTAAAGCCATCAGCAGCCAAGGGTCAGTATGTGCAGGGAATTGCGCTTTCAAGCACTATGTCCCCGAGCGTGAAGGTTAAAATGGAAAAATTTGTCGCCTAATAAAAACGGTTTATACGATGAAGCGAGATACAAAAGAGCAGATAGTTCAGGAAGTCGCTGAGCAGATCAATAAGTCACAGGGTATATATCTGACTGAATTTCAGGGGTTGAGCGTCGCTAAAATGGCGGAGCTTCGCCGGGAGTTCAGAAATGTTGGTGTAGAGTATCGTGTTGTAAAAAACACTCTCATAAAAAAAGCTCTGAAAGATTTGGGAGTTGCTGACAAGCTGGCTCCAGGCCTTACAGGAACTACTGCGTTGGCGTTCGGAGTTGATGATCCGATAGCTCCGGCTAAGGTTATCAAGAAGTTCAGCAAAAGCAATGAAGCGCTTAAATTTAAAATGGCGTCAATTGACGGTATTGTTTTTGGCGCTGACTCTCTTTCGCAACTTTCCGAAATGCTCACCAAGACCGAAAATGTCGGTCGTGCAGCAGGATTGATCAACGGTGTTGTCAGTTCTGTTCCGATGGTGGTTAATGCGGTGACGAGAAATCTTGTCTATGCTCTTGATCAGATAGCAAGACAAAAACAGTAAGCAATACAAATCTATTACGCACTCAACAAATTATTTTAATTGTAAATTATTAAACAAGAGAGAGGGAATAATGTCTATCGAAACACTTGTAGAGCAGATTGGTAAGTTGACTCTTACAGAGGCTTCTGAATTGGTGAAGGCTCTTGAAGAGAAGTTTGGTGTCAGTGCTGCTCCTGTTGCAGTTGCCGGTGTTGCTGCAGCACCTGCTGGTGAAGTTGCCGTACAGGAAGAGCAGACTGAGTTTGACGTTGTATTGACAGCAGCAGGCGAAAGCAAGATTAACGTAATCAAGGCTGTTCGTGCTATTACCGGTCTTGGTTTGAAAGAAGCCAAGGATCTTGTTGATGGAGCGCCGAAGACCGTTAAAGAAGCTGTTTCCAAGGATGAGGCAGAAAAGATTGCCAAAGAGCTGAAAGATGCGGGCGCATCTGTTGAGTTGAAGTGATCTTTTAAAAGAGTCATTACTATAGCAAGCTCCGTTTCTATATGAGACGGAGCTTTGTCTGTTTGTGTAAGTACCGTATTGATGAAAGTTCCTGTGATGATACGATTAAGGTTCAGTCGGACTTTTTAGTTGTCCAGCAAAGTTTTTGAGGAACTTTGTGCGGACTTAATCTGTAAGTAATTCATGCAATTGATAAAAGCGAGGTGCATGTGAAAGTGGCTGATGCAACAACACCGTGTATTGACTTTTCGAAAATCAAAAGTGTTATAGAAGCTCCCGACTTATTAAAAGTTCAGTTAGATTCATTTCATAATTTCATACAGGATAGCGTTCCTCTTTCCAAGAGAAAGGACCAGGGTCTGGAACGGGTTCTACGCGGCGCATTCCCTATTACTGATACGAGGGGTCTGTATCTGCTTGAGTATATCACTTATAGCTTTGATAAACCGAAATACACCGTTGAAGACTGTATTGAGCGTGGGCTGACCTATGATGTTTCCCTTAAAGTCAAGCTCAAGCTTTCATACAAGGATGAGGCGGATGAGACCGACTGGAAAGAGACCATACAGCAGGAGGTCTATCTGGGCAGGATTCCGTATATGACGGAGCGTGGTACTTTTATTGTCAACGGTGCTGAAAGGGTTGTGGTTGCCCAGCTTCATCGTTCGCCAGGCGTTGTGTTCAGTGAGGCCATACATCCGAACGGCAAGAAAATGTATTCTGCCAAAATCGTTCCGACCAGAGGCTCATGGATTGAGTTTCAGACCGATATCAATAATCAGATTTTTGTGTACATCGACCAGAAAAAGAACTTTCTGGTCAGTGCACTTCTCCGTGCGATAGGATTTGCAAGGGATGAGGATATTTTAGGTTTGTTCGACCTCGTTGAAGAGGTATCACTGAAATCAACGAAAAAGGATCAGCTTATCGGACAGTATCTGGCCTCAGATATTGTTGATATGCAGACTGGTGAAGTGGTCAGTGCGAGAACTGCAATAACTGAAGATATCTTTGAGCAGATTCTTGCCGCCGGATATAAAAGTGTGAAGGTAATGAAGACATACTCCGGCAGTGATAAGGGACCGGACAAGTCTATCATTATCAATACCATTCTTAATGATAATTCGGCAACAGAGGAAGAGGCGCTTGAGATCGTCTATGAAGAGCTGAGAGCTAATGAAGCTCCCGATATCGATGCAGCAAGGAGCTTTCTTGAGAGAACTTTTTTCAACCAGAAAAAATACGATCTCGGTGATGTTGGCCGGTACAGGATTCAAAAGAAACTTGGCAAAGAGTTTGATGATCTGAAAGAATATCTTTCAGGAAAGCCTGAACTAAAACAGCTTTCTGATACCATATACGAAAAAATTCTACAGACAATACAGTCCTTTTCCGATGAACCTGTCGGAGAGGATATTCTTGTTTTGACACATTACGATATTATTTCCGTCATTTATTATCTCATCAAGCTTGTCAACGGGCTGGCTGAGGTTGATGATGTCGATCATTTGGCCAACCGTCGTGTTCGCTCCGTAGGTGAACAGCTTGCTGCCCAGTTTGTTATAGGTCTGGCGAGGATGGGCAAAAATGTTCGTGAAAAGCTCAACTCCAGGGACTCGGATAAAATAGCTCCTGCTGACCTTATCAATGCCCGTACAGTGTCGAGCGTTGTATCGAGCTTCTTTGCTACAAGCCAGCTTTCACAGTTTATGGATCAGACAAATCCACTGGCTGAAATGACCAACAAGAGAAGGGTTTCCGCTCTTGGACCTGGTGGTCTTACCAGAGAACGTGCAGGTTTTGAGGTTCGTGACGTTCACTATACGCACTACGGCAGGCTCTGCCCTATTGAAACCCCTGAAGGTCCGAACATTGGCCTGATTTCGTCGTTGTCTGTCTATGCTGAAATAAACGATAAAGGCTTTATCCAGACTCCATATCGGGTCGTCGATAAAGGTCAGGTTACTGATACGGTTCTGATGCTTTCGGCTGAAGATGAAGAAAACAAGATTACCGTGCCGGTCAGTGTTCCCCTTGATGAGAACAATAGAATTGCGGTTGAGACTGTACAGGCGAGGACCAAGGGTGACTACCCGGTTGTCGCGGCAGAGGACGTTAACTTTATGGATGTCTCTCCAGTACAGATTGTCAGTGCTGCAGCAGCTTTGATTCCATTCCTTGAGCATGATGATGGAAACCGTGCTCTTATGGGAGCCAACATGCAGCGACAGGCAGTACCTCTCCTGACCTCTGAAGCTCCAGTGGTTGGAACCGGTATGGAAGCCAAAGTAGCCAGGGATTCGCGTTCAGTTATTATTGCTGAAGGTCCCGGTGTTATTGAAGACGTCACTGCGGAATATATTCAGGTTCGTTATGATCTTGATGCTGATAATAACGTTCTCTCGATGCTTGATCCTGATGAGGGTCTGAAAACCTATAAACTCATCAAGTTCAAGCGATCAAACCAGGATACCTGTATTTCACAGAAACCTCTCGTGCATATCGGACAACGAGTTGAAAAAGGTTTTATACTTTCCGACAGTTCGTCAACAGATAACGGCGAACTGGCGCTTGGAAAAAATGTTCTTGTAGCTTTCATGCCCTGGCGTGGTTATAACTTTGAAGATGCTATCATTCTCAGCGAAAGGCTTGTTTATGACGACGTCTTTACCTCGATTCATATTCATGAATTTGAGGCAAATGTTCGTGATACCAAGCGTGGGGAAGAGCAGTTTACCCGTGATATCTATAACGTGAGTGATGAAGCTCTCAGAAACCTTGATGAAAACGGTATCGTGCGTAACGGTGCAGAAGTCAAGGAACGGGATATCCTTGTCGGTAAAATAACGCCGAAAGGTGAGAGCGATCCTACACCTGAAGAAAAGCTGCTGAGAGCGATTTTCGGTGATAAATCAAGCGATGTCAAAGACGCTTCAATGCATGTTCCTGCCGGAATGAAAGGTATTGTCATCAAGACAAAACTATTCAGCCGCAAGAAAAAGGTTGGCATGGATTCCAAGGAGAAGATTGAGGTTGTTGACAAGAAGTACGACTATAAGGAGTTTGATGTCAGAAAGCGGTTTGCCGAATGGCTGAAACAGCTGCTTAATGGTAAAACATCTACTGGCGTGTATAGCGATAAAGGCAAACAACTGGTAGCAGAAGGTGCTTTGTATGATGCCACTGTACTTGCCAAATTCAGTGCAATGCCGTTCCTCGAGTCCATTGATTTTTCTAAAGGTCTGACTGACTCTTCAAAGGTGAATGATCATGTCATCCGTCTTGTCAAAGAGTTCCGATTCAAGCTTAAAGACCTTTCAGATGAGAGAGAAAACGAAAAGTACAAGATCAATGTGGGTGATGAACTTCCTCCTGGTATAGAGGAACTTGCCAAAGTCTATATTGCTCAGAAAAGGAAAATTCAGGTCGGCGACAAGATGGCTGGCCGGCATGGAAACAAGGGTGTCGTAGGCAAGATTCTTCCGGTTGAGGATATGCCGTTTATGGCAGATGGCACTTCGGTCGATATTGTTCTTAATCCGCTTGGTGTTCCTAGCCGTATGAATATCGGTCAGCTTTATGAGACCTCACTAGGTTGGGCAGCAAAAAAACTAGGAGTGAAGTTTAAAACTCCTATTTTTAATGGCGCTACCTACCTGGAAGTACAAAAAGAACTTGAACGGGCTGGTCTGCCTACACACGGCAAAGTCAGTCTCTTTGACGGACGTACCGGTGAGCGTTTTGATGATGAAGTTACCATTGGTTATATCTACATGCTCAAACTGGGCCATCTTGTTGATGACAAGATACATGCCCGTTCTACAGGACCATACTCTCTTATCACGCAGCAGCCTCTCGGCGGTAAAGCACAGTTTGGTGGTCAGAGATTTGGTGAAATGGAAGTTTGGGCGCTTGAAGCTTATGGTGCAGCAAATATCCTTCGGGAAATGCTTACGGTTAAATCCGATGACGTTATCGGTCGGAACAAAACCTATGAAGCCATTGTGAAAGGCCAGAACCTGCCGGAACCGGGTATACCGGAATCTTTCAACGTCCTTATCAGGGAGTTGCAGGGGCTTGGGCTTGAGATTCGTATTGACGACAGGGTTCCTTAGTAATGTGTTAATTCGCGTGTACATCATTAACGGACAGTAAACAGAGTCGTTTAACAAGAGGAATTGACTATGATATTTTCACAGGGAGCTTCGCCTTTGAAAGGCGATTTTTCAAGGATAAAATTCAGTATTGCATCACCCGAAAGCATTCTTGCTCACTCAAGGGGAGAGGTACTGAAACCTGAGACGATAAATTACCGTACCTTCAAGCCTGAGCGTGACGGCTTGATGTGCGAAAAGATATTTGGTCCTACAAAGGACTGGGAGTGTTACTGCGGAAAGTATAAACGCGTACGCTATAAAGGGATTATCTGTGATCGATGCGGTGTTGAGGTTACGACCAAAAGTGTAAGACGGGAGCGTATGGGGCATATATCCCTGGCAGTTCCTGTCGTGCATACCTGGTTTTTCCGCTCTGTTCCCAGCAAGATTGGCGCTTTGCTCGACCTTTCGACTAAAGAGCTAGAAAGGATCATCTATTATGAAGTCTATGTTGTCATCAATCCGGGAGAACCTGGAGAGAAACAGGGCATCAAGAAGCTTGACCGTCTGACTGAAGAACAGTATTTCCAGATTATTACTGAGTATGAGGATAATCAGGATCTCGAAGATTCAGATCCCGACAAGTTTGTTGCCAAAATGGGTGGAGAAGCTATTCATATGCTTCTTAAGAACATTGATCTCGATTCATCAGCAATTCATCTGCGTAAAGTGCTCAAAGAGAGCAATTCAGAGCAGAAAAGAGCGGATGCCCTCAAAAGACTCAAGGTTGTCGAGGCATTCAGAAAAAGTTATGAACCGCATAAAAAAACACGGAAGAAGCCACTTGGGCTGTTTCCGGAGGATGAGCTACCCGAGCCTTATGTCTATGAAGGCAATAAGCCAGAGTATATGGTGATGGAAGTCGTTCCGGTTATTCCTCCTGAGCTTCGACCACTTGTTCCACTGGAAGGCGGAAGGTTTGCTACATCCGATCTTAATGATCTTTATCGCAGAGTTATTATCCGTAACAACCGGCTGAAAAAACTCATTGATATCCGAGCCCCTGAGGTTATTCTGCGAAATGAAAAGAGAATGCTGCAGGAAGCAGTTGATGCATTGTTCGACAATTCCCGCAAGGCCAATGCCGTGAAAACCGGCGAATCAAACAGGCCTTTGAAATCGCTTTCTGACTCACTGAAGGGTAAGCAGGGCCGTTTTCGCCAGAACCTGCTTGGTAAGAGGGTTGACTATTCAGGTCGTTCGGTTATCGTTGTAGGACCAGAGTTGAAACTGCATGAGTGTGGTCTCCCGAAAAGCATGGCTATTGAGCTCTTCCAGCCTTTTGTGATCAGACGTCTTGTCGATCGTGGTATAGCCAAATCGGTGAAGTCGGCTAAGAAACTTATTGATAAAAAAGATCCGATTGTCTGGGACGTGCTTGAAAAGGTTATTGATGGAAGACCGGTTATGCTCAACAGGGCACCTACTCTTCACCGTCTTGGTATTCAGGCTTTTCAACCGGTGCTTATAGAGGGCAAGGCTATTCAGATTCATCCACTGGTCTGTACTGCGTTCAACGCTGACTTTGATGGTGACCAGATGGCTGTTCATATTCCTCTGTCACAGGAAGCGCAGCTTGAGGCTTCATTGCTTATGCTGTCCTCTCACAATCTTATTCTGCCTCAGTCCGGCAAGCCAGTCACTGTTCCGTCACAGGACATGGTACTTGGTATGTATTTTCTTACCAAGTCACGCGTTCGAGATGTAGGTGAAGGTCAGATATTTTACAGTCCTGAAGATGTCCTCATCGCTTTCAATGAACAGCGAGTAGGACTGCATGCTCAGATATTTGTCCAGTATTCCGGGCAGGTCGATCAAAAATTTGATCCGCTCCGGGTACTTGATACCATTGTTGAGCCAAATTCCGAAAAGTCTATCTGGCTTAGATCACAGCTTGAAAAGAATGCAATAGTGCTGACTACTGTTGGCAGGGTCATTTTTAACCAGAATGTACCTGATGAGATAGGGTTTATCAATCGTGTTATTGACAAGAAAGTAGCCAAGGAGCTTATCGGGCGCCTCAGCAGTGATGTCGGAAATGTTGAAACAGCAAAATTCCTTGATAATATCAAGGAGGTCGGATTTCACTATGCCATGAAAGGTGGCCTTTCTGTAGGCCTTTCTGATGCGATTGTCCCTGAAACCAAGGTCAAGCATATTAAAAATGCGCAACGTGAGAGTACCAAAGTTGTTAAAGAGTACAATCGCGGTACGCTGACTGATAATGAACGTTATAACCAGATTGTCGATGTCTGGCAGAAAACATCGAATATCGTTGCTGAAGAGTCATATCAGAAATTGAAGAAAGATCGTGACGGCTTCAACCCACTCTATATGATGCTTGATTCCGGAGCCCGTGGTTCCAGAGAGCAGGTTCGTCAGCTTACAGGAATGAGAGGTCTGATTGCCCGTCCTCAGAAGTCCATGTCGGGACAGCCGGGTGAAATTATTGAAAACCCGATTATCTCGAATCTTAAAGAAGGGCTTACTGTTCTAGAGTATTTTATTTCAACACACGGTGCTCGTAAGGGTCTTTCTGATACATCACTGAAAACAGCTGATGCCGGTTATTTGACCAGACGACTCCATGATGTTGCCCAGGATGTCATTGTGACCATTGATGACTGCGGAACAACCCGTGGCCTTTATGTTCATCGCAATATTGAGGAAGAGACAAGCGGTCAGATCAAGTTTCGTGAGAAAATCAAGGGACGAGTTGCTGCCCGTGATATTTACGATAACCTGAATAACAAAGTGATTGTAAGCTCCGGGGAAATTATTACAGAAGAACTTGCTGAGCTCATTCAGGAGACTGCAGGTGTTGAAGAGGCGGAGATCCGCTCTGTGTTGACCTGCGAATCGAAGATCGGTATCTGTTCAAAATGTTACGGAACAAATCTTTCGGTACATGAACTTGTGGAAATAGGTGAAGCTGTTGGCGTTATTGCTGCGCAATCGATCGGTGAGCCTGGAACGCAGCTAACGCTTCGTACGTTCCACCAGGGTGGTACTGCTCAGGGTGGTATTACTGAAACTGAGACCAAGGCATTCTATGATGGCCAGATCCAGTTCGAGGATATCAAAACGGTTGACCATACGGCTATTAACGAAGATGGAGTAGAAGAATTCCGGGTTATTGTCATTCAGAAAAATGGAAAAATAAATATTGCTGATCCCGATTCCGGCAAGATCCTGAAGCGTTATATTGTTCCGCATGGTGCACACCTCAACTGCAAAAACGGCGATCTTATCAAAAAAGATCAGATGATGTTCAGCAGTGAGCCGAACAGTACACAGATTATAGCTGAGCTGCCAGGTTTCATCAAGTTTGCTGATATCGAAAAAGGCGTTACATACAAGGAAGAGGTTGATCCTCAGACTGGTTTCTCACAGCATACCATTATCAACTGGCGTTCCAAGCTTAGAGCTACCGAAACAAGAGAGCCGAGGCTGATGCTTATGGATGCAAATGGAGAAGTTAAAAAGACCTATCCAGTGCCGATCAAGACCAATCTCTATGTTGAGGATGGCCAGAAGGTAACTCCTGGAGATATCATAGCCAAGGTGCCGAGAAATCTTGACCGTGTTGGAGGTGATATTACCGCCGGTCTTCCAAAGGTTACCGAACTCTTTGAAGCCCGTATTCCTTCAGATCCCGCTATTGTTACTGAAATTGACGGTTATGTCAGCTTTGGTTCACAGCGCAGAAGCAGCAAAGAGATCAAGGTGAAAAATGACTTTGGTGAAGAAAAGGTATATTATGTCCAAGTTGGTAAGCATGTGCTTGCTAATGAGGGTGATGAAGTCAAGGCAGGTGACCCGTTGACTGATGGTGCCGTTTCGCCGCAGGATATCCTGCGTATTCAGGGTCCAAATGCTGTTCAGCAGTATCTCGTGAACGAAATCCAGAAAGTTTACCAGATCAATGCAGGCGTAGAGATCAATGACAAGCATCTTGAAGTTATTGTGCGCCAGATGCTTCAGAAAGTGCGTATTGAAGAATCAGGCGACACCAACCTGCTGCCAGGTGATCTTATTGATCGAAGTGCTTTTGTTGAGGCTAACAATGGTATTGCCGAGAAGGTACGTATTACTGAGAAGGGTGATGCTCCTGCAAGAATTCAGGACAGTCAGCTTCACAAATTGCGCGATATTACAAAGCTGAATCGTGAGCTTCGCAAGAACACCAAAAATATGATTGCTTTCGAACCGGCCCTGCAGGCAACCTCTCATCCAGTGCTCCTTGGTATTACAAGTGCAGCTCTTCAGACTGAGAGTGTTATATCCGCAGCATCCTTCCAGGAAACGACCAAGGTTCTTACTGATGCGGCTGTTGCAGGAAAGGTTGACTTTCTCGCCGGTTTGAAAGAAAATGTGATTGTTGGAAAACTGATTCCAGCAGGAACCGGGCTCAAGAGATATAAGACAATAAAACTCACTGGTGAAGGCCATGACTCTTCAGTTGAGAGTGAGGCCAAGATTGAAGAGACTCCAACAAGAGAGGGCTTTGCTAACGAGCGGTAGTCTTTATCAGAAGTTCAGATCAGACAAAAAAAAAGGGAGATTTTAATCTCCCTTTTTTTTGTCTACTTCTTTTCAAATCTGAAGGATTCGAGAAAACTCGTATCAAATTCACCGCTCTGAAAAACAGGAGAGTGCATGACCTGCTTGTGGAAAGGTATTGTTGTTTTTACTCCTACTACAATAAACTCATCGAGTGCCCTTGACATCCTTGCGATAGCTTCCTCTCTTGTGTGAGCTGAAACGATAAGTTTGGCAATCATTGAGTCATAGTTCGAAGGGACAACATAGCTCGCGTAAGCATGCGAATCGACTCTGACACCGTGGCCGCCAGGTGTATGGAAAACCTGAAGCTGCCCTGGAGAAGGACGGAATGATTGTTCGGGATCTTCAGCATTAATCCGGCATTCAATTGAGTGGCCTTTGGGAGCAAAAGTTTTGCCTTCAATTGATTCACCAGCTGCAATGAGAATCTGCTCCTTGACGAGATCTACATCATAGCGCTCTTCAGTAACCGGATGTTCTACCTGAATACGGGTATTCATTTCCATGAAGTAAAAATCCTTGTGCCTGTCGAGCAGAAACTCGATGGTTCCAGCGCCTTCATAGTTGATGGCCCTTGCAGCGGCTACAGCGGCATCGCCCATTTTCTTTCTGAGAGTCTCATTCACAACAGGTGAAGGAGTTTCTTCAATAAGCTTCTGATGGCGTCTCTGGACAGTACAATCACGTTCTCCAAGATGGACAGTGTTACCGTGCTGGTCCGATAAAATCTGGATTTCAACGTGGCGAGGATTCTCAAGATACTTCTCGATATAGACACCACTGTTGCCGAATGATTGTTCTGCCTCACTACGAGCAGTGTTCAGAGCTTTCTCAAGTTGGCTTTCCTCCGTAACAACCCGCATACCCTTTCCCCCGCCTCCAGCAGTAGGTTTGATGATAACAGGGTAACCGGTTTTTTTAGCTGTTTCAATTGCCTGCTTTAGATCGGTTACCAGTCCGGGGCTGCCGGGAACGACAGGAACACCAGCTGCAATCATCGTTGATTTTGCCGTGTTTTTATCGCCCATCTGGTTGATCATTGTGGCTGTAGGTCCGATAAACTTGATATTTACGGAGTCGCACACTTCAGCAAAATCTGCATTCTCAGCAAGAAAACCATAGCCGGGATGAATCGCATCAGCATTTGTTACCTCAGCAGCAGCGATTATACGAGGTATGTTCAGATAACTCTCTCTTGATAAAGCGGGTCCTATACAGACAGCTTCATCGGCGTATTTGACATGCATTGACTCTGCATCAACTGTAGAATAGACTGCAACAGTACTGATTCCCATTTCGCGGCAGGTCTGCATAATACGCAAGGCAATTTCGCCGCGATTTGCAACAAGTATTTTCTTAAACAATGTATTGATGATGAATGTTTATGGTTTAATCCGGAACAGCGGCTGATCATACTCTACCGCCTGTCCATTTTCAACAAGAATTTCAACAATTGTACCGGAAACTTCTGCTTCAATTTCGTTCATGAGTTTCATAGCTTCAATAATACAGAGAGAACATCACCTTTCTTTATAGTGTCATTGACAGCAACAAAGGGTGGTGCATCAGGAGATGATGACTGATAGAAAGTCCCGACAATTGGAGAGCGAGATTCAATCAAACCGGATTTTGACTCATCTTTTGGAACAACTGAAGCGGTATTTACAGTCTGGGGAGCTGCTTTTACTGCAGGTTCCAATCCCGGTTGAGCATTTTGAGGGGAAATCAATGCTGTTGCAGAAGCGCGCCTCAGGATAATTTTAACGTCTCCCTGCTCGATGATGGTTTCCTGAAAGTCTGAGCTATCGACAATGTCGATAAGCTGTTTGATTTCGTTAAAGTTCATGATGATATTACTTAAGTTTAAAACACACGTCCTGATCTATCGCCTAAGAAGATAATTACTTTTTAACTCTTTCAATATATTCACCGGTGCGGGTGTCGACACGAATAACGCTTCCAGTCTGTATAAACATTGGGACGTTAACTTCTGCACCAGTTTCGACTATGGCCGGTTTTGTTCCGCTTGTTGCCCTGTCATCCTTTAATGCGGGACTGGTTTCAGTGACCTCAACTTCAACAAATGTAGGAAGTTCAACTCCAAGAATGGAACCATCGTCAGAAAATACAATAGTGACTATAATACCGTCCTTGACAAAACGGGATGAAGAACCGATCGCAACTTCAGGAACATTGATCTGGTCAAAGGTATCGTTATCCATCATCACAAAATCAGTGCTGTCTCTATAAAGATACTGGTACTGTTTTCTCTCTGTGACGATCACATCAACTGATTCAGTGGCACTAAAGCGATATTCGACATTTCTGCCGGATTTCAAGTTTCTCATGTTTGCCTGGTAAAACGCTCTCAGATTTCCAGGAGTACGGTGAATAAGGCTCTCAATACTGTGTGGCTCACCTTTAAAGCGGATAATTGAACCCTTTGAGACATTGCTGATTGAAATCATAAACAGAAAAATATTTGTCTTGTGCGGTTTGTTTCTTTATATCAAAATGAACTTAAATATAACACTGTGCCGGGCGATTACAAACCGCCAGATCGAGCAAAGCTGTATAATGCTAAAAAGCCATTGCATGTTTGTAAAGTACTGTTTAAATTCATTCAATTAATAAGGATCACAAAAAGTTGGTTTTACTTCAACAATTTAAATATCTCATATGTCAAAAGCTGAATTAGTAGAGAAAATTGCCGAGCAGGCCAAACTGACAAAAGTTGATGCCGAGCGTGCTGTAAATGCCTTTATCAATGTCGTTTCAGCATCATTGAAGGCTGGAGATGATGTAACTCTTGTTGGCTTTGGTACCTTTACCACTGGTGATAGGGCGGAAAGACAAGGGCGGAACCCTCAGACTGGTGCAGCTATTACAATTTCTGCGAAAAAAGTTGTTAAGTTCAAGCCTGGAAAAGCGTTGAAGGAAGAGGTCGGCGGTTGATTCCTGTCGTGTGATTGGTTTTATTACTTTTAAAGTCCATCATTAGCCTCTGCTTGATGGACTTTTTTTATCATTTATACTCCCGCATTATGGCTACGAAAGTTGTACTTGATTTTGAGAAGCCTCTTTTTGAGCTTGAAGCCAAACTCAATGAAATGCGATTGCTTCTCCGGAGCACAACAAGGGAACAGGCACCTTCTGAAAGTGAAGCGCTCAGTCATGACATTGAGACTCTTGAGCTGAAGGTCGATGCGCTCCGTCGTTCGATCTATAAAAATCTTACCAGGTGGCAGAAGGTGCAGCTTGCGCGCCATCCGGAAAGGCCGTTTACGCTCGATTACATTTATATGATGACCAAAGAGTTTGTCGAACTGGCTGGTGACCGGCATTTCAGTGATGATAAAGCGATCGTTGGCGGGTTTGCCCGCATTGAAGAGAATTCATCCGGTTTTTCACAAGCAGTCATGATCATTGGTCATCAGAAAGGTCGTGATACCAAATCCAATCTTTACAGGAATTTTGGTATGGCACAGCCTGAGGGATATCGCAAGGCGCTTCGTTTAATGAAACTCGCCGAAAAATTCCGTAAACCGGTTATTACTCTGATTGATACTCCTGGAGCATTTCCAGGTATAGAAGCTGAAGAGCGTGGACAGGCTGAGGCAATTGCCAGGAATTTATTTGAAATGGCGAAGTTGACTGTTCCGGTCATTTGTGTTATAATCGGCGAAGGTGCAAGTGGCGGTGCAATTGGTCTCGGTGTCGGCGACAGGATTATCATGGCTGAAAACAGCTGGTATTCAGTGATTTCTCCTGAAAGCTGCTCTTCAATTCTCTGGAGAAGCTGGAACTATAAAGAACAGGCTGCGGAGGCGTTGCAGCTCACGGCAGATGATCTTCTCGCTCAGGGTATTATCGACAGAATTATTCCTGAACCGCTCGGAGGAGCTCATACTGACCCTGATGTAATGGCCGCGACATTGAAGGGGATATTGATCGAGGAGCTTAAAGCACTGTTACCGAGGGATCCGGTAGATCTCGTTCATGACCGTATTGAAAAGTTTTCTGCAATGGGTGTCTGGAAAGAAGAGGTATAGAAACCAAAAAGCCTGCTTGGATGCAAGCTTTTTGGTAAAGCGATTATTATTTTATTTGATGACGTAGGAGCTTTCCCCCTTGAGCAGGTCTTCAAGGGATGCGACTCCATTTTTCTGGGCGTCACGGATTTGTTCAGTCAGAGCATCTTCGTAAGTTACCCGTTCCTCAGCATAGAATACCCCGAACGGTCTTGGGACAACCTCTTCCGATTTATCATGAACATCAGCAAAGCGGGCAAGAATGGACGCCTTGTTGATATCAGCCTCATTATGAATCCAAAGATCAGAAGTTGAGAGACCCTCTTTATCAAGATCTACAACTACCGGTGTAAATCCATCAAGGCGAATACCCTTGTTTTTCTCTTTCCCAAAGACAAGAGGCTTATCCTGTTCAAGATAGATGGTTTTATCTGCTTTACTGTCGGGGGTCGCAAATGCTTCAAACGCTGAGTTGTTGAATATGGGACAGTTCTGGTAAATTTCTACCAGAGAGGTTCCTTTATGCAGTGCTGCACGTTTCAGTATTGACCTGAGGTATTTTCCATCGCGGTCAAAAGCTCTTGCAAAGAAAGAGCCTCCCGAACCAATCGTCAAAGCAGCCGTATTGAATGGCTGATCGATAACACCGGAGGGAGAGGTAATTGTTCTTAATCCGATTTTTGAAGTTGGTGAATACTGGCCTTTAGTGAGCCCGTAAATTTCATTATTGAAGAGAATAACGTTCAAGTCCGGATTTCTTCTCAACGTATGAATGAAATGATTGCCTCCAATCGATAACGCATCACCATCACCGGTTGCGACCCAAACACTCAGCTCTGGGCGTGATACTTTCAGTCCTGTCGCCATTGGCAGTGCCCGGCCATGAATGCCGTGAACGCCATACGTTGCCATATAATAGGGGAGGCGGGAAGAGCAGCCTATCCCTGAAACAAATACGACATTTTCCGGAGCAACGCCTAGTTCCGGCATAACATTTTTAAGCTGTTGCAGT
Organism: uncultured Chlorobiaceae bacterium; assembly: GCA_903851385.1. Lineage (GTDB taxonomy): Bacteria > Bacteroidota > Chlorobiia > Chlorobiales > Chlorobiaceae > Chlorobium. Next base: position 16,813 of record CAINOC010000037.1, read on the forward strand.
ATTGCATGATCGCCACAGCCAGGACACCATTTCGCTTCCTGGTCCGAAGCAAAATCCTTGGCAGTGAGCACCGGTGAAGCTATGATTGTTGTATCGTTATCAGTCATGATTAACTCTCCTTGATAAGGTCAGTGATTTTAGCCAGAATTTCCATTTCATTGAACGGCACACCCTGCACCTTGCTGTATCCGACAGGGGCAATCAGGAAGGCATCACGGATAAGGTGGATAAGCTGTCCGCTGTTCATCTCGGGTATCAACACCTGTTTATAGTTACCGAGAATTGTTCCAAGGTTTTTAGGGAACGGATGGATATAACGGAGATGTGCATGAGCAACGCTGTAGCCCTCTTCAAGGGCCTGCTCGACAGCCGTTTTAATCGCTCCGTATGATGATCCCCATCCGAGGACAAGCAGATCCCCTTTTAGTGGTCCGTTGTCGATGGACTGCAGCGGAATAGTGTCAGCAATTCGTGCGATTTTTTCAGCACGAAGCTTTGTCATCAATTCATGATTTTCAGGGTCATGTGAGACATTCCCGGTTTCATTCTGCTTTTCAAGTCCGCCAATGCGGTGTTCGAGGCCTTTTGTTCCGGGTATAGCCCAAGAGCGCACCAGACGATCGTCACGCTTGTAAGGAAGATATGGAGCATCTTCAGGTTTTCTTGCCGGTTGAAACCGGGGTGTGATGTCAGCAAGATTATCAGGACTTTCTACCAGCCATGGCTCTGAGCTAAGCGCGAGGTAGCCGTCAGAAAGGCATATTACCGGAGTCATGTGTTCTACGGCAATTCTTGCGGCTTCGTATGTGGTGTAGAAGCAGTCAACAGGAGAGCGTGCGGCGATAACCGGCATAGGTGCTTCTCCATGTCTTCCATACATGGCCATTAATAGATCAGACTGTTCTGGTTTGGTTGGAAGTCCTGTTGAGGGTCCACCCCGCTGAACATTGATGATAACCAGAGGCACTTCAAGAATGACAGCGAGACCGAGTGCTTCCGTTTTAAGGGCAAGTCCAGGGCCTGAAGTGTTTGTAGCCGCAAGTGCACCACCGTATGCAGCACCTATACTGCTGACGATACCAGCAATTTCGTCTTCAGCCTGAAAGGTTTTTACGCCATATTTTTTCTTTTTCGCCAGTGTCTGCAGGATCTCAGTTGCCGGGGTTATAGGGTATGAACCCAGAAAGAGTTCAAGACCGGCTTTTTTTGATGCGGCTGTCAGAGCGATAGCGCATGCTTCATTACCAGTAACCCTGCGATAGGTGCCGTGTTGTTTTTGCGGGGCAATATCGAAGCGTCCAAGATTTGCAAAGAGTTCAGTTTCATCGCCAAAGAAATAGCCGGCCTTCATCGCTTTGATGTTTGCTTCGGCTAACTGGATATTTTTCTGAAACTTGGTTTGCAGTGTTTCAATTGTTCCTTCAAGCGGAAGGGTGTAGAGCCAGTAGAGCAGCCCTAACACAAACATGTTTTTACACCGGTCGACATCTTTACTGCTTAGTCCGCTCTCTTTGAGTGCTTCACGGGTAAACTGCAAAACCGGGACTGGAAAAACGATATAGTTATCCAGTGTGCCGTCCTCAAGAGGATTCGCACCATCAGGATAGCCTGCAAGCTTCAAGTTTTTTTCATCAAACCCTTCAGTACCTGCGATAATGATGCCTCCACGGTGCAGGTCTTTCAGATTTGCTTTAAGTGCTGCAGAGTTCATGGCTACCATCACATCAAATCGTGCACCAGGCGTATAAACAGGCTTGCTGCTGAACTGAAGCTGAAAGCCTGATACTCCTGCTATGGTTCCAGCTGGAGCCCTGATTTCTGAAGGAAAATTAGGGAAGGTATTCAGTTCGGATCCGCGAACTGCCACGGTATTGGCGAATTGTGTGCCGGTCAACTGCATCCCATCACCAGAATCTCCTGCAAAAAGCACGGAAACGCTGGTTTTCGATGTTACATTGGCCTGTCGGGTGGTCTTTTTAGTATCAGTCATTGTCCCTGTTAATTACTTTTCAAAGTTAGTAAACAGCAAGAAAATCCCCGTGACAATGAACATCATGGCACGGAAGTCATTGGCCTGTTATCTGGTGAAATGTATTCTTGGTGGGTAAAGTAGAGGGCAATAGCCAAACAGTACAGACCTCTGCAATAAAAGAAATATAAAGTATGCTTAGGGTTAAAACAAGTTTTTGGCTGTTTTAACTAAGAATTTTTTTCAATAACGATGTTGTTTTTTGTCAGATACTCCTGCCATTCCTGTTCTTCCCTGATTGGGCAATCAAGTGATAAATCACAGAAATCACAGCGTTGCATGCCATACATCTGTTCCATCCAGCAACCAGTCGTGCTTTTTTGCACTTCGTTGACATGGTTGGGATTGTTTTTCATTATTCGGGATGAAATCTCCATCAATTCCATAACCCCTTCTCTCCGTTTCTGATTTTCCACTCCCCAACTCATAACAGTGTTCCTGTTTTTAATGGAAAAATAGACGGGCTCTCTAACCCGAAACATAATGTTTTAATATAATTCTTTTTTAAAAAGAACATACTTCATCAGTCATCTGCAAAAAAAGCTTGCAGCATAGTGCCAGCCTTGAGCGGAAAGGTGATAAAATTAAGTTGGCAACAAGCCTTAAAAAAGAGTAACTTTGCAGCCGTAAGCGGCACCTTCTCTACAGGTAACCGCCTTATTGAATGCATTGAAACAAGATTATACTCTCTATGAAATCACGGGAAATCAGACAATCTTTTCTGGATTATTTTGCAAATAAAGGTCATAATATAGTTCGTTCAGCACCGGTTATTCCGGCAGATGATCCTACCCTGCTCTTTACAAATGCGGGGATGAACCAGTTTAAGGATGTATTTTTAGATAAAGGGACAAGGCCTTATGTGCGGGCCGCGGATACCCAGAAATGCATCAGGGCATCAGGCAAGCATAATGATCTCGAGGATGTTGGCAGGGACACCTACCACCATACCTTTTTTGAAATGCTGGGCAACTGGTCTTTTGGTGATTATTACAAAGTTGAAGCCATAACATGGGCGTGGGAACTCCTGACAGAAGTATGGACGTTGCCGAAAGAGCGTCTTTACGCAACAGTCTTTCATGATGACGATGAGAGCTTTCAGATATGGCAGAAGCATACAGATATTAACCCGGAGCATATAATCCGTTTCGGTGAAAAAGACAATTTCTGGGAGATGGGTGAAACAGGACCCTGTGGCCCATGTTCTGAAATTCATATCGATCTTACCGAGGATGGTTCAGGCAGAAGTCTCGTCAATGTCGGCGATTATCGTGTCATTGAACTGTGGAATCTTGTTTTCATCCAGTATAACCGCCAAAGTGACGGGCGCCTTGAGCCGCTTCCCAAGAAACATGTGGATACCGGCATGGGGTTTGAGAGGGTGGCTGCGGTTCTGCAGGGAAAAGGTTCAAACTACGATACAGACGTTTTCAAGCCGCTGTTCGACCGTATAACCGAAATTACCGGTGTCCGGTATGGCGCTTCAATGGATAATCCCCTTGACATTGCCATGAGGGTTATTGCCGACCATGCGCGTACCCTGACTTTTGCGCTTTCGGATGGTGCCATGCCATCCAACGAAGGCCGAGGTTACGTGCTTCGCCGCATTCTTCGCAGAGCTCTTCGCTATTCAAAAAATCTTGGTTATAACGAACCGATTCTTCATCAGCTTGTCGGTACGCTTGCCGACTCTATGGGCGATGTTTTTCCTGAGTTAACAAAGCAGCAGGATACGGTAAGAAAAATCATCAAGGCAGAAGAGGAGAGCTTTATCGTTACCCTTGACCGGGGAATTGAAATATTCAACGATGTCATCGAACAAGTCCGTTCAGCGAGCGGCAATACCATTAATGGTAAAGATGCCTTCAAGCTTTATGACACCTACGGCTTTCCTTTCGATCTGACTCGTCTTATGGCAGCTGATGTTGGTTTTGAGGTGGATGGTGAAGGTTTTGAACACGCCATGCAGCAGCAGAAAACCAGGGCAAGAACCGATCGTAAGGAGAAACAGCATGTAGAGGATGATGGAGCCGAGTGGCTCTGGTTCAGTGAAGTTCATCGTTCCATTTTTAGCGGTTACGATCAGCTTGGGATGCAGGCCATGATGACCGGAGTCAAACATGTCAAAGGTAAACTTCTCGTCGTGCTTGATCAAACGCCATTCTATCCTGAAAGCGGTGGTCAGGTTGGCGACAGAGGCTGGATTGAGACCGGCAGTTATCGCCTGCAGGTGACCGACACCATCAAGGATGGGGATGCCATTGTTCATGTCATTAGCGCTGTTTTCGACAAAATTCTCGATACAGCCATCAGTCCTGACGATCTCGCTATTGATAGCAACCAGTTATCAGCTGAGGCCTCTGTGGACAGGCATGTTCGATTGGATACCGAAAGAAATCATACAGCAACGCATCTGCTTCATGGTGCACTTCGCCGGATATTGGGACAGCATGTCCAGCAGAAAGGATCGTTTGTCAATGCTGAACGTCTCCGTTTCGATTTCAGTCACTTTTCCAAGCTGACCGATGCTGAGCTGGAGGAGGTTGAGGCCGAGGTAAACGAACAGATCAGAAAGTCTGAACAGGTGATCAAGCATTCAGAGGTTCCCTATGATGAAGCGATTGCGAAGGGCGCGCTCGCATTTTTTGGTGATAAGTATGCCGACAACGTAAGAGTGGTTGAAGTTCCCGGTATCTCGGTTGAGCTGTGTGGTGGTACTCATGTTGATAATATAGGCCGGATTGGGCTCTTTAAAATAATCAGTGAATCCTCAGTTGCATCCGGTGTCCGTCGTATTGAGGCGTTGACTGGAAAAGCTGCTGAAAAGCTCATGTGGAATGAGTACCGCGAACTCCAGCAGGTTCGACATCTGTTGAAAGCAAAAGGGGATGAGTCGCTCTCAGAGAAGGTTTCCGAATTGATTGAGGCAAAAAAAGAGCTCGAAAAACAGCTTCAGGATGGAAAGCTTGCTTCGCTTCTCAGTACACTTACAGCAGCACTTCACGCATCTCCTGATATCGGCGGTTGCCGGATCATGACAAACGTTGTCGAAGGGGTGGATGCTGATATACTGCGCCAGGCAGCTCTTGCCCTGCGCGAACTGCTGCCCTGTTCCGCAGCCCTGCTCTGCAGTGTGGAAGATGGAAAAGTATCGCTGGTAAGCTTTGCTTCCGACAAGGCCGTCCGGGAACTTGGTCTTGATGCCGGAAAACTGATTCGCGAGGCGGCGCAGTGCGTGCAGGGTGGAGGCGGAGGCAAGCCCGAGTTTGCTACTGCCGGAGGCAAGAACCCTGAAGGAATCCCCAGAGCCATTGAACTCTTTACCGACTCGGTCAAGGTTGCGCTGCAGGAATGAAGAAACAACGATTGACAGGTTTGCTGGTTCTTGACTGCTTTTTCGGGCAATGCTCAAAACCCTCATGCGAGAGTTGCGCTTTTCGGCTTGTCCGCTCACTGCGCCTGGCGCTCAAGTCGCGTGCAATGCAGAAAAAAGAAGAGTCCTCCGCCGGTGCTGTCGGTTCGTGGGATAAGCCTGAGACGGTGACGATGCACCCGAGTGCGACGCTACAGAAACAGGATGCGACAAAAAAACGGAAGCGGTTGCTCGCCCCTAGGGAGGAAATTGCCTGGTATCCGACGATCAAGCCGGAGCTCTGCAACGGTTGCGGTGACTGCAAGGTTCTCTGTAAACCGGGCGTGTTCGGGTTGGGCGAGCCAGACCCCACAGGAATCCATAGACCGAAACTGATTGTCGAGCATCCTTATAAGTGCCTCGTTCTCTGCACCCGGTGCGTGCCTGTTTGTACCTCCGGAGCCATTGTCCTCCCTCCGAAAGAGGAGTTCGAGCACTTTGTAGAGTATCTGGACTGAGAGAATTCCTGGTGGAGAGGAGCCGAAAAAACAACAAAACGGAGAGATCATGACCGGTTCCGCCTCACCTGCGAAGAAAAAACGAAGGCTTCTTCTGCCCCGTGAAGAGATTGCTTGGTTTCCGGAACTTGACGCAACACTCTGCAATGGCTGCGGTGACTGTAAGAATTTCTGCAAACCGGGAGTTTTTGCCCTTGGTGAGCCAGAAGGAGTCAAACGGGCAAAAATGATTGTTGCCTACCCCTACAGCTGTATTGTGCAGTGCATCCGCTGTGAACCACTCTGCCCTTCCGGCGCAATCAGCTTACCTCTCCAGAAAGATTTTGAGCATTTTGTAGAGTATGTTGACTGACCGAGAGGTCGTCGCGGTCTCTGAAGCCCATCAGATACAGAATGGCATCAAGCCCAAGGGTTGATATGGCCTGTTTTGCGCTCTCCCTGACAATCGGTTTTGCCCTGAAGGCGATACCGAGTCCCGCTTTTCCAAGCATTGGCAGGTCATTGGCACCATCGCCAACTGCAATGGTTTGCTCCAGCCGGATATTCTCCTTTTTCGCGATAAGCTCCAGCAGTTCAGCTTTTCTTTTGCCATCGACTATCTGCCCAATTACCTTGCCGGTTAGTTTGCCTTCTTCTATTTCCAGCGTGTTGGCATAGACATAATCGATATTCAGCTTTTTCTGCAGGAAGTGGCCGAAATAGGAGAATCCACCTGAAATGACCGCGGTTTTAAAGCCAAGGTTATGCAGGTTATGGAAAAGCGTTTCCGCCCCTTCGGTAAGCTGCAGCCTTTGGGCAATGGTTTCAAGAATATGTTCGTCAAGCCCCTCGAGCAAAGAGACCCTTTGCAGAAGACTCTCGGAAAAATCAATCTCTCCCCGCATTGCCTGCTCTGTAATTGCCGCTACCTGGTGGCCGACACCGGCTTCCAGAGCAAGTTCATCGATAACTTCTGAGGTAATGAGGGTCGAGTCCATATCGAACACGACCAGTCGGCGGTTGCGACGGAATATGTTGTCTTCCTGAAAAGCTATATCGATTCCAAGCGTATCGGTTATGGCAAGCATCTGCTCGCGGAACCTGTTTTCGTTTTGCAATGTGCCCCGTATGGAAAACTCCACGCAGGCTTTTGTCTGCTTGGTCAGGCCGGTTTCAAGCGGAATACGTCCCGAGAGGCGGTTGATCGTATCAATATTGAGATTATGCGATGCAATGAGCGACGATACCCGCTCAAGCTGTTCCGCCGTGATTCTTCTTGCAAGAAGCGAAAGCAGATATCTGTGTTTACCCTGTTCCTGCACCCATTGTTCATACTCCGTATCGGAGACAGGTGTAAAGGTGATCTGGATACCAAGCGTATGTGCACAGAAGAGCAGGTCCTTCAGTATCGGAGATGAGGCGGACTCTTTTGGTACCTCTACCAGCATACCCAGCGAAAGATGGTTATGGATAACCGCCTGACCGATATCAAGTATCGGTACTTTATAGCCCGAAAGGATTGAGGTTATTTTCGCCGTCAAGCCCGGTTTGTCCGGGCCTGTAATATTGATAAGGAGAAGCTCTCTCATATCAGATATGGAGTAATGTTAAGTTTTTTCCGCAAAGGGAAATGTCTGTTATGCACTGTCCTCAGTGATGCTAACCAACAATTATAAAAACAAGTTATGGTTCAAACATAAGGTTGTTTCCTGAAAGAACCAACATCCAGAGAGATCTTGCTGACATTACTCGTGGCCTTGCCGGCTTATAAACCCCCACTTCCCAGTTGTTGCATCACCAATTCTGACTGGGGCGAGACCTTGTGAAAATTTACCAACTGAATCAAACTGCGGAGTGATGCTTATTTTTCCCTGTTTATCAATAAATCCCCATTTCCCTGTTGTTGGATCACCAATTCTTACTGCAGCAAGGCCTTCTGAAAAGTCACCTGCTAGATCAAATTTCTGGTTGATCACCACTTTTCCCTGTTTGTCAATAAAGCCATATTTTCCTGTGATTCCTTCCCCAATTTTAACGCAGGCAAGATCCTCTGAAAATCGACATTTATTATCAAATTGCGGGGTGATGACCATCTTACCCTGTTTATCGATAACTCCCCATTTCCCACTGTTTCTATCGCCGATCCGAATGACTGCCCAGCCACCTATAAAAGGTTCAGCATAATCGAATTGTAAAGAGATAACGACCTTACCCTGTTTGTCAATAAACCCCCATTTTCCAGATTTATCACTTCCCATTCTCATTGGCGCAAGGCCTTCTGAAAAGTCACCCACCAGATCGAATTGAGGAGATATTATATAAGCTCCTTTGTCATCAATAAACCCCCATTTTCCTGAAATGGCATCGCCAACTCTCATGGCTGCAAGGCCCTCTTTAAAGTTGTTTTCAGCATCAAATTTCGGGGTGACCACGACTTTCCCGCGTTTATCAATAAATCCATATTTACCAGTAAATACATCACCATCTCTCATCAGAGCCAGACCTTCTGAAAAGTCACCCACAAAAAAGAATTGCGGCTTAATGACCATTTTACCACTCTTGTCAATAAATCCATATTTACCATCCGTTTCATCTCCAATTTTCACTGCTGCCACTCCTTCTGAAAATTTGTGGACATCATCAAACTTCGGAGCGATGAGCATTTTTCCCTGCAGGTCTACAAAACCTTGTTTAGCGGAAAGTGAATCACCAATCTTAATGGCAGCGAAACCCTCTTTAAACTCCTCTACAGCAAAGAATTGTGGATTGATGACTATTTGACAGGTTTTGTCGACTGAATATTCAGAGGACTCCTTGTTACATCCAAACAGCAAGCATAAAACACATATGCTTATCAGAGTTATTGCCCAGGTTGCTGTGGTTTTCATGATAGATTTGATTTGATCATGTCAATCACAGATGCGTTCGGTAAAATACTCAGGATTATGAGTGTTTTCTTCAATATGTAGCGAAATGGAGGAAACGCCATGACTTTCTGAAATCAGGTGTTGGCATTGAAAAGAGTATATGCCTGACGAGCTTAAAATATTTTTAATAATGTTCATAGCTGATTTGTAATGAAAAACCTCAAAGGCCCTGCTATCATAAGGATCTTTGAGGTTAATCTGAACGTATTATAAACTTGTAACTATTAGAAAAAAAATGGGATAAAAAACAGGGCTATTCCCACTCAATGGTGGCCGGGGGTTTTGATGATATGTCATAGGCCACTCTGTTGATGCCGCGGACTTCATTGATGATCCGGTTTGACACGCGTGCAAGAAAATCATGAGGCAGCTGGGCCCAGTCGGCAGTCATTCCATCCGTCGATTCTACAGCCCTGAGAGCAAGAACATTTTCGTAGGTGCGTTTATCGCCCATGACGCCCACCGACTGCACCGGAAGCAGCACAGCAAAAGCCTGCCATACCTGCGTGTAAAGTCCACTGGATTTCAGCTCTTCAATATAGATTTCATCTGCATCCCGCAAGATATCAAGCCTTTCTTTGTTGAGCGACCCGAGTACTCTCACTGCCAAGCCGGGACCAGGAAAAGGATGGCGCATAAGGATATCCTCGGCTATACCGAGTTCACGACCTACTGAACGAACCTCATCCTTGAACAGCTCCCGAAGCGGTTCTATAAGCTTGAGCTTCATGCGTTTCGGCAATCCGCCAACATTATGGTGCGACTTGATTGTTTCCGATGGCCCTTTCACACTCACACTTTCAATAACGTCGGGATAGAGCGTGCCCTGAACCAGGAATTTTTCATGTTGAATATGTTCTTCAAAGATTTGTATAAAGGTTCTGCCAATAATTTTGCGTTTTTTTTCCGGGGCGGCAACGTTTTTCAGGCGTTTCAGGAAGAGGTCGGATGCGTCGGCAAGCGTTACCTTGAGGCCGAGGGGTTTGAGGAAACTCATTACTTTTTCTGCTTCATGCTTTCTCAAAAGGCCGTTATCGACAAAAACGCAGTGCAGTTTTTTGCCGATTGCCCGGCTGACAAGAACAGCGGCAACCGTTGAGTCTACACCGCCGCTGATACCGCAGATGACAGTTTCATCTCCAGCCTTGCGTGCTATCTCCTCAATCTGGTGTTCGATAAAGCTTTTTGATGACCAGTCCGGTTGTATACCGGCAATATTGATCAGAAAGTTTGAGAGCAGCTGTTTGCCGTAGAGGGTATGCTGAACTTCAGGGTGAAACTGCAGACCATAGACTTTCAGAGCTGCTTTACTGCCGTAGCTTTCAATGGCGCACATTTCAGAGTTTCCACTGCTGGCCGTTACCCTGAATCCTTCAGGCATTCTGATCACCTTGTCGCCATGGCTCATCCAGACGTCGGAGTCCGGAATATCCCGAAAAAGCAAACTCTCATGTTCACCGTCATGGGCCACTATAATTTTTGCACGTCCAAACTCGTGTTTTAAAGAACCTGCAACTTCTCCGCCGAAATGCTTTGCTATGGCCTGCAGTCCATAGCAGATACCGAGTACAGGAATGCCGAGCGCAAAGATGCCTCCATCAGGCAGGATTGCTGATTCACCGTAGACACTTGTGGGTCCCCCGGAAAGAATAATAGCTTTCGGGTTGTGTTCCCTGATGGTCTCCGGTGAGGCATTGAAGGGTAGAATCTCAGAATAAATACCCAGTTCACGGATACGACGGGCTATTAACTGGGTGTATTGCGATCCAAAATCAAGAACTAAAACCGATTGCATAAAAAAACAATTGTGTGTTAAAAAAGCATAAAATCAATACACTTCCTCTGATTTCTGGCGTGTGGCCGGAACAGGGTTCTGCGGAACAAAGGCTCCATTGCTATTCCCGGGATTTTCGTTATTCCCTTCAGGGATATTGTTTACGTCGGGCGATTGACCAGGATGGGACTGATAGTACTTAAATCCTTTGGGAGTGTAGTATTCGATATAGACGTTATTGCCAAGCAGATCGGAAGGTGTATTGGTAGGGCCGGAAATTGGAACGGCAATAACAGTTTCAGGAATATGAAAATACCTGTTTTCGAGTTTCAGTGACCGGTCGCTATAGCAGCGCTTCATAAATCCTGCCCATATAGGAAGGGCTGCACGTGCACCCTGTCCATACTCCATCGAGGTAAACTTGATGCGCTCGTCATCAAATCCTGTCCAGACAACAGCGACAAGCTGAGGGGTGAACCCGGCAAACCATGCGTCTCTCATACTCTGTGTTGTGCCTGTTTTGCCTGCAGCCTCAACATCAAATCCATACCGGGCACGGACTGCTGCGCCTGTACCTTTGGCGATGACATCCTTGAGCATCGAGACCATCACAAAGTTGGTGGTAGAGTCAATGGCAAAGCGTCTGTTGAGGGTATATTTTGATAAAAGGCGGCTGTGTTTATCCTCCACCTTCAGGATTGAGACGGGTTCATTCCAGATACCGTTGTTGGCAAATGTTGAATATGCTCCCGCAAGTTCAAGAGGTGTGACTTCTGAGGTTCCGAGGGCTATTGAGAGGTTTGATGCCAAAGGCGAAGAGATTCCCATTCTTTTGGCATAACTGATTATTTCTGATGTTGTCAGGTGTTCATAAGCAAGACGGACGGTGACCTGGTTCAGTGAGTGGGTCAATGCGGTACGAAGGGTTGTCATTCCGCCAGAAGAACCATCAGAGTTTCTTGGTGACCAGACAGTGCCGTTGCCGGCGTTAAGGGAAAGTGGCTGGTCAAGCACCTGAAAGTTTGCTGGAAATCCCTTGTCGATGGCTGCAGTATAGACAAAAGGCTTGAAGGTTGAGCCCGGTTGTCGTTTTGCCTGCCAGACGTGATCAAACTGATACTTGTAATCATCAGGAGAAAACTTGTTGCCTCCTACCCATGCCTTAACATGGCCATTGGTTGGGTCGATAGCCACCAGTGCAACCTGTATTCTGGTTTTCGCGCGCAGGGTCTCATCCAGCCATACTCTGTCGGCCTTCAGTTTAGCCATTGCCTGCTGATCCGATTGCCCATCCTCAATAAGCCCCTTGAATCGTTCGCTCTCTCTGATAATCTGGTTTTTCAGTGGTTCAGGCCATCTCCATGCCCGGTCAAAAGAAGCCTGAAGTTCAGCAAGGTGTTCCGATGCTGCAAGCTGGGCATAGTTCTGCATGCGGCTGTCAAGCGTTGTCTGAATGGAGAGGCCATCACGGTAGAGGTCGATGTTCCCCAGGTTTGATGAAGGCTTAATGGTCTGGCGGATATATTCGGTGAAGTAGGGTGCCAAGCCCTGATGGTTTACCGGTGTGTATTTCAAAACCAGCGGTGTTCTCTTGGCAGTTTCAGCCTGCCTGGATGTTATAAATTGAGCCTTTTCCATCAGCGAGAGAATAAGGTTCCTTCTTCCCACAGAACTGGAAGGATCTTTCGCAGGGTTGTATGCTGTAGGATTTTTCAGCGTTGCAATAAGCGTGGCACTTTCCGGCAATGTCAGTCGGTATGCTGGTTTACCGAAATAGGTGTTGGCTGCTGCCTCTATGCCGTAAGCACCGGATCCGAAATACACTGTATTAAGATAGAGAGCAAGGATCTCGTCTTTTGTGTAGGTTTTTTCCAGTTCTATTGCGGTAACAAACTCCTTGACTTTTCGAGTGACGGTACGCTCCTGGGTCAGGAAAAGATTTTTGGCAAGCTGCTGGGTGATGGTACTTGCGCCTTGCCAGCGGGTGCGCCCCTTAAGGATATTTTCACCCATCGCCAGTGTAAGTCGTCTCAGGTCAACGCCCCAGTGCTGGTAAAAAGCTACGTCTTCGGTTGCAATTAAAGCATAACGAGCCGAGAGCGGAATGGATTTAAGAGGAATGAATGTTCGGTTTTTCAGAAAAAACTTATGAAGGAGTACACCATCTTCCGAATAGACAAGAGAGGCAAGTTCCGGATTCGGGTTTTCAAGTTCTTCAAGGCTCGGCAACCCCAGAAGGTTGCTCATCGCGGATAACTTCGGACTTGTCAGTGTTATGGCGATGAAAAAGGTAACAAAGAAAAAGGTGCCTTTGGTAAATATTTTACTCACAGTATCGATTGATCTTAAGTGTTTGATTCGTTGTAACAATAGTCACAATATGATGGTCATGAAATCAGCTGTTATGTATTGGCTGTGTTTTCCAGCGGTCCCTTTTTATAAAATTGTTCAGCAAATTCAAAATGTTTTTTCAGTTCGGCCGCAAATTCAGCCGTATCTTCAAGCATCGGCAAATGGCCGAGATCCTGAAATTTTGCAAGCCTTGTCGGTGCGGATGCCTCAGCCTGCCGTTTTTCGTAGAGCGATATGGTGCCTTCCGGAGGGATGGTATGATCAGACATTCCTACACAGCACAAAACAGGCGAAGCGATATTGATAACATGGCGGGTATAAGCCCTAAGCGCTTCAGGGTCGATGGAAAACTTTCCGACAGCATTGGTTGCATCTTTGTCGGATTGCGTAAAGTCTTCAACAATGATATCGTGGTACTCTTTCGGTATCTCTTTGGATGCAGCCCTCTTTATAAAAAGGGTTTTCAGCGGTTCATGTTGAAAGATATTGCGGAAATTCATTGAAAAGTCAATCAATCCGCCAAGAAACATAAGGCCAAGCGAGGTAAAGGCGGTCTCTTCGAAAATACCACAGGCAACGATAGTCGCAGAAACAAGTGCTTCGCGATAGCGGATGCAGAGTTCAGTTGCAACCATTCCTCCCATCGAATGGCCGACAATATGCAGTTTTTTTGACTTGTTAAGCCCCAAGTGTTCAATGAGTGCACTTGCCTCATCGGTAAAGCCCTGAATGGTAAAGGTCGGCTTATATCCCGTGATGATAGTTTTTCCCGTTCCACTCTGGTCATAGGTAATGCATCGGTAATCCTTGGAGAGTAAATTGACCAACGGCTTCCAATATCGCGAGGATACTGCCCAGCCGTTCACAAAAAGCACTACGCTTTTTCCCTTGCCGGAAGGATCGGAATCAGCAGTGTCTTCGTAATAAAGTTCACATCGTGAGGACTCTAAATAACTCATCGGAGTTGCATGGTTTCTTATGGAAAAGACAAACCTAATATATAACAATAATAACTTTTCTCATGTCTCTCCACCTCAAGGGTGCCATCCAGCATTTTGCGACTCATTGGTTCAATGACTACATTACCTTGGCTAAAACCACAGAGAGGTTTAACTTGTTAATGAATAGGCATATCACACACATGGATTATTCTTTTACCGTTCTCATTTCTTCCCTCGCAGACTTTATCCTCCATATTGATACACATCTTCTTCTTCTTGCCGCACAGTATGGAATCTGGCTTTATGCTATTCTTTTTCTCATCATTTTCTGCGAAACAGGGTTTGTCGTTACGCCCTTCCTTCCGGGCGACTCCCTGCTTTTTGCTGCCGGGTCACTTGCAGCCATGCCTGACTCAGCGCTCGATCCTCACCTGCTTTTTATTCTCTTTTTTTCTGCAGCCCTGCTCGGCGATAACCTCAACTATCTGATCGGCTACAAGCTTGGCCCAAAAGTGTTCAATTATCAAAAATCACGCTTTTTCAATTCTGAACATCTTGTCAGGACGCATAGTTTTTTTGAAAAACATGGAGGCAAGACGATCATCATTGCCCGGTTTATTCCCATTATCAGGACATTTACTCCATTTGTTGCCGGAATAGGTGCCATGCCCTACAGTCGCTTTCTTATGTTCTGTATTACTGGTGCAATATTTTGGGTGGGATTATTTTGCTATGGTGGTTATTTTATAGGTCAGCTTCCCTTTGTGCAGCAGCATAGAAAGCTGATATTCCTCGCTATCATTGCGCTCTCCATTTCGCCTCCTCTTATAGGGTATCTGAAGCATCGATTCAATCGTATATAGGTCAACCCTGGGTGTGTATAGAATGTTGATAACATTGCATTTTAAGGTGTGCTGTCTCACGGCAATTGTATCGTACTCTGATCATGCGAAGAAGTTAACTTATTTATTAAATTGATGATACGAATAGTATTGCGGTTACATGGCAGTTTTTCAACCTCTTGTCCCGCAATGCGCAGAATGATGTTGATTACTTAAAGAAATGTTGATAAAGTGCAGCCGTACCATTGGATTCTTCATGAAATGCGCTTGTTCCAGGGCGTCGTGCCTCGAAAAAAGATTATTTTAATTCACGAATTTTCTTATAATTACTTCCTCATCTGACTTATCGGCGTATAGCGCAGCCTGGTAGCGCACTTCCTTGGGGTGGAAGGGGTCGTGGGTTCAAATCCCGCTACGCCGACTCTCTTACCTGCACAATCTTCTGATTTTTCATTTTCAACATTTAAAATATTCGCTTCACCCTTGCGTTCAGTAGCCTGTGTAGTGGCTTTTGCGTTTTACTCGTTCATGTGGGATTATTGCTGAAGAACTTCAAAGAGATATCATTGGTTAGTTTTTAGAGAAGGGTAAACTAAAGACTAAGGCTATGGAACTGCAGGATTTGAACGTTGTGGTAATTGGAGCGGGAGTTGGAGGGCTTGCTGCCGGAGCCTTGCTTGCCCGGAAAGGAGTAATGGTTACTGTGCTTGAAGCGCAGAACTACCCCGGAGGTTGCGCGGCAACATTTGCAAGAGAAGGGTATCGTTTCGATGCTGGAGCTACAATTGGCTGCGGGTTTCATGATGGCGGTCCGATGCATATGCTCGGCAAAGAGCTCGGCATTGTGTGGCCGGTTTCGCCGGAACCGGTTGCATGGCAGTACCGCCACAACTCCATTCACCTTGATCTTCCTCCCCAGCGCCTTGCGATTCTTGAGCGCTTTCCCCGGTCGGCACCCTTCTGGAAGGAGCAGGCCGACCTTGCAAAACTGCTCTGGCATCTCGCTGAAGGGGGGCTTTCATGGCCGGCAAAAGGGGTTCGTGACCTTGCCCGTCTTGCCCGTAAAGGTATTGCCGGACTTCCCGGATCAGCCCATCTACTTTCATTTTCTAAAAAAACGATGCTTGACTGGCTTGCCTCCCATGGCCTCGATGGCGACTCTGATTTTGTGCGATTTATCGATGCCCAGCTGCTGGTTTCAGTACAGACCACTGCAAACTATGCCAATGCTGTTAATGCAGCCATAGCGCTTGATCTGCCGCTTTCTGGTTCATACCGTGTCAAAGGAGGTATTGGAACTGTATCAGAGTTGCTTGCCAGGTCCATTGAGGAGAACGGAGGGGCTGTGCTTTATGATAAAAAAGTTATTCGCATCGATTCAGTTCGCCGACAGGTATTTGGTCTTGAAACCTCAGATGGCAGTGCCATTGCTGCTGATTTTGTGCTTGCCAACATAACGCCTGAATCTCTTGCGATGCTCACTGGAGAAGAAAATAAACCAAATGCCGTCATGAGCGAAAGCCCTCACTGGAGTGCCTTTGTCCTCTATCTCGGCATGGATCCTGACCTGTTCAGTGCATTACCGACCCATCATATCCAAATCATCGGTTCGAGCGGCGAGCTTGCAGAAGGGAACAGCATATTTGTCTCATTTTCGCCCGGTGACGAGCCGAATCGTGCTCCCGAAGGTCTTTGTGGAGTCACAATTTCCACACATACCCTTCCTGGACAATGGTTTGAAGCGAAAGAGAAGAGTCGTTCTGCCTACATGGAACTGAAGAGTGCCTATACCGAACATGTGCTTGATGTGTTTTCAGAACAGTTTCCCAAAGCCCGCGATGCCGTGCGAAGCATAACGGCTGCAACACCGGTTACCTGGGAGCGATATACCGGTCGTTTTCAAGGCACGGTGGGCGGTTATCCCCAGACCTCGCTTTTCAAGGTGCGTGGACCGGCCACTTCGTTCGACAACCTTTTTCTTGTTGGCGACTCGATCTTTCCCGGGCAGTCCCTTCCAGGTGTTGTGACCGGTGCCCGTCGCGCTGTTGAATTGCTTTTGCAGCGTAATGACAAAACGGGGGGGCTGCAACAATAGACAATTGTTCATCCGCCTTCTCTTTCGTCCTTTCTTCACTATATTTCCATCATGGATATCCTTGAGAAATTACAGATTCTTTCCGGTGCAGCGCGTTACGACGCTTCGTGTGCTTCCAGCGGAAGCAGGCGTGAGGGGCCCGCTTGCGGAACCGGGAATACATCCAGCAGCGGCATCTGCCACTCTTGGGCGGATGACGGCAGGTGTATATCACTGTTGAAAATTCTTCTTTCCAACGACTGTATTTACGACTGTGCCTACTGTGTGAACCGGTCGACCAATCCGGTTGAGCGCGCATCGTTTACTGCCCGCGAAGTGATCGATCTTACCTTGGATTTTTATCGCCGTAACTATATTGAAGGGCTCTTTTTAAGCTC
Source organism: uncultured Chlorobiaceae bacterium (assembly GCA_903851385.1). Taxonomy (GTDB): domain Bacteria; phylum Bacteroidota; class Chlorobiia; order Chlorobiales; family Chlorobiaceae; genus Chlorobium. Next base: position 33,999 of record CAINOC010000037.1, read on the forward strand.
GGCTGTCATGCAGAGCCCCGATCAGACTATGGAACGCATGGTCATGGTTGCCGAAGCCCTGCGTACCGAAGAGCAGTTCGGCGGTTACATACACATGAAAATCATTCCCGGCTGCAGCCGGGACCTTGTGCGAAAAGCAGGGCTCTATGCCGATCGTATCAGCGTCAACATTGAGCTGCCTTCTCAGGCTTCCCTGCAGCGACTTGCTCCCCAAAAGCATAAACATGCTATTCTTGAGCCCATGGCGCTTATCGGGCGGGAGATAGCTACCAGCCTTTTAGAACGCAAGGCGAGTCGTCGGGCACCCCGGTTTGCTCCGGCAGGCCAGAGCACCCAGATGATTATTGGGGCGAGTCCTGAAAACGATTTCCAGATACTGCGACTTTCCCAGGGGCTCTACAAAAAAATGAACCTCAAACGGGTCTACTATTCGGCTTATGTGCCGGTTATAGCAGATAATCGCCTTCCCGTGCTTGCGGCACCTCCTCTATTACGCGAACACCGCCTTTATCAGGCCGACTGGCTGTTGCGCTTTTACGGTTTTTCCGCCGAAGAAATCCTTTCGGATGATGCTCCTCATCTTGATGAATCATTTGATCCCAAAACTGCCTGGGCTTTGCGCCACCCGGAATTTTTTCCTGTTGAGATTAATCGCGCTGACTATGCCACACTATTGCGAGTCCCGGGTATCGGGGTTCTTTCGGCCAAACGCATTGTTGCTGCCCGCCGATTTTCACGCATAACTCCTGAAGGTTTGAAAAAAATCGGGGTAGTTATTAAAAGGGCAAAATATTTTATCACTTGCTCTGGCAGGTCATTTGAAAACCCTGATCAGCCACCAGCACTCATCCGCCAGCGACTGTTGCTTGGTGAAAGCAGTGAAGCGCCAATGTCGATACTTCCAAAACAACTTGTATTGCCCGGTCTTATTGCATAATTATGAACCGTTACCTTTACGATGGTACTGCTGACGGCCTGTTGTCTTCCATTGCATGGATCCTTGAAGAGGAGCCTGATCCGGAAAAGGTTACGCTTGCAAAGCGCATGGATACTCTTTTTGAAGAGGGATTCACTATTAGCACTGATGCAACCTTGGCAGAATCGTTATTTTTTCGGCTGAAACAGCATGCACCAGATGCTGCACATACCCTTTATTCATTCATGCTTGCAGAAAAGGAGGGGATGGAAACCAGCTTGCTGCACTATGTCTCGTTAGCCTTCAAGCATGGCGACAAGGTCAAGGGTTATCTTACCCATCCAGCTGTTCGGGATATAGTCAATGTTGCACAAAAAGCAGGAAGGGAGCTGCACCGGATGAAAGGGCTTCTGAGGTTTGAAAAACTTCAGGATGGCGCCTACCTTGCGAAAATGGAACCCGACTATAATATTATCCACCCTCTTGCCTATCACTTCAGCAGCAGGCTGAGAGCGCAGCATTGGTTTCTCTATGATGTCAAACGGCGCATGGCAGCCCGCTGGAACAATGGCACTCTTCAGTTTGGTACCATCGAACAATTCACCACGCCAGCCCTCTCGGAAGATGAAAAAAAGGTTCAGGCACTCTGGCAGGCCTTCTTTAAAACTATTGCTATACCCGACCGCAAAAACCCTCGCCTCCAGAAATCCAACATGCCCATGAAATACTGGAAATATCTTGTTGAGAAGCAGGGGGAATGATGAATGTGTTCTACGCTATTTTGCAATAACGAGTTTCATTTCAGTGTTGCGCGCACCTGTGCAAGTGCATCAGCGATAGGAATGACCTGGGTGTTGTGCCACTCTCGATTTCCTCAATCCTTCGTTCGGTTTCGATAGCCCAGGCATCCTCAATCTCGTCATCTTCATCGAGACTGGCGAGTAAAAGCTGGACCAAAGCAGCACGTTCATTTGCTGACAGTTTCATTGCCTCAGCTTCGAGTAATTCGAGTCGATTTTCCATAGTCCTCATGCCTCCCTGTAGTGCTCATAGAACTTGTTACTTTCAAAGGTATATGATTTTGTTGCAAAAGTCACAATCAGTTTTCAAATACCAGGCTTGGTGAAAATCAAGAACGCGGCTGGTACATCTCACTGTATCGATGAGCTGAGCGCCGGTATACGTGGGTAAACTGCCGCGTGAAAAATTAATTTTGAATCCAGATTGTTTATCTTACAACCGCTACCAAATACGCCTATGAAACTGACAGAAACAGCAGAAAAAGCAATTGCCGCATATGGTGGGCGGACGCTTTGGGAAAACACAAAAACTCTGGAAACCGAGATAAGTGCTTCCGGACTGGCGTTTACCCTCAAACGTCGACCGTTTTTCCGACATGCCAGAATGGTTTTAGATGTTCACCGACCATTTTCAACCTTGACCCCGATAGGTCGAAGCCCTGCTATCACTGGAGTACTTGATGGTCTGGATGTACGGCTGGAAAATGCAGAGGGGAAGGTCATTGCAGAGCGGAGGAATGCGAGGGATTATTTCAAAATCGGCAGAAGGTTGTTCTATTGGGATGACCTCGATATGTCATATTTCGCCAACTATGCTTCCTGGAATTATTTTACCCTGCCGGCGTTGCTGATGCGAGAGGATATTGCCTGGAAGGAGCTCGAACCGGGTTGGCTGGAGGCGCGATTTCCGGACGCAATTCCGAACCACAGCCGGGTGCAGCGATTCAGGTTTGACCGCGCGACTGGTCGCCTGATGCAGCACGACTATACTGCCGATATCATCAGCCCGCTTGCAGTCGCATCCAATGTTGTTCTGCAGCACGCGCAAAACAGTATTGGACTTGTCTATCCTTCGATAAGGCGGGTAACTCCCAAAGGGCCGAAAGGCAAGCCGCTCGGTGGTCCGGTATTGATTCACCTTGATATTCACGATTTCAGGCTGATGTAGTGCAACGCATGAATAATAAAGCATGGCAATTCTGGCAATCGATCAGGGAACAACAGGAACTACCTCTATCCTTTATAACTCCGGAGGGCAGGTCATTGCCAAGGCCTACCGGGAATTAACCCAGATTTACCCTCAGGAAGGGTGGGTAGAGCATGATCCGGAAGAGATATGGCAAACTGCAGTCGATGGGGTGAGAGAGCTGAGAGCGAGGTATGATCAGCCAATTACAGCCATCGGTATCACGAACCAGCGTGAAACCACCATTGTCTGGGACCGGATAACCGGCAAACCGATCTATAATGCCATTGTCTGGCAATGCAGGCGAACCAGCGAACTGTGTCGACGATATGAAAAGGAACAAGAGCGCATCACCGCCAAAACCGGACTGCTGCTCGATGCATATTTCAGCGCTACAAAAATCCGCTGGATTCTCGATCATTGTTCAAGCATCGAACATAAGAACCTTCTTTTCGGCACAGTCGACAGCTGGCTGGTGTGGAAACTGACCGATGGTAGGGTTCATGCAACCGATTTTACCAATGCGTCCAGAACGCTTCTTTTCAATATCAGGGAGAAACAGTGGGATAAAGAGCTGCTTGATCTCTTTGCTGTTCCAGAGTCGCTCTTGCCGGAGGTGAGGAACTCAATGGATGATTTCGGCAGGGTAACTGCTCTTAAGGAGCTTTACGATGTTCCTATTGCCGCCGTTGCTGGCGATCAGCAGTCCGCCCTCTTTGGGCAGTGCTGTTTTGATCCATCGTCAATCAAGAATACTTATGGTACAGGCTGCTTCATGGTTATGAACACAGGCGATACCTTTATTGAGTCGAACAACGGTCTTTTGACAACACTCGCCATAACTGCCTTAGGCAGGCCGTGTTATGCACTTGAGGGATCGGTCTTTATCGGAGGGGCAGTTATTCAGTGGCTGAGGGATGAGCTCAAGCTGATTCAGGATGCCAGGGAATCCGAAACAATGGCGCTGGAGGCCTCGACTAATGCGGGAGTTTATATTGTGCCTGCTTTTGTAGGCCTTGGTGCGCCACATTGGCAGATGGAGGCACGGGGATCTATTGTGGGGCTGACGAGAGGAACGAACAGAAACCATATTATCCGTGCAGCCCTCGAATCGATAGCTTATCAAACGTACGACGTTTTCAGGGCTATGGTGGCTGACACAGGAATTGTTCCGAATGCACTCATGGTTGACGGCGGGGCAGTGAGCAACGCGTTCCTCATGCAGTTTCAGGCCGATATCCTGGATATTCCGATCCTGAAACCTGTCAATATAGAATCAACATCGCTCGGTGTTGCCTATCTGGCCGGATTGCAGACAGGAATATGGCACTCAAGTGAGGAGCTGCTCAGGTTGCATAAGGTACAAACCGCCTACACGCCTGCCATGGAGACCGAAACGAGAGAGAAGCTTTTAACCGGTTGGCAGAAAGCGCTGCGCCAGACTATAGCGGTTTAGCAGTGAACACATTTCAATTATAAACCTATGTTGTTATGACAAATTCCATTGATCAAACTTCTGGCGAAGGAAAAACGGTAACATGTCCTCAATGCGGGAAATCGTTTACCTGCAGCCTTTCACCAGCATGCTGGTGCGCCACGAGAGTCGTTCCTGTTGCAGTCAAAGAGCACCTTGCCGAACGCTATAAAACATGCGTCTGCAGCAACTGTCTCGACGAATTGATTGCAAATGCCGGTTCCGGAGAAAGTGCCTGAGCATTTTCATTGAATGCAAGACTTAAAACTCCGTGTGAATTCAGTTGAAATGCTGTGGCTTATCCAGTACATTAGGTCATTGAGTAGAGTAACCGCAAAACATGCACATGCAAAAAGAAACCATCACTATTCTCGGCTGCGGCTGGCTAGGGTTGCCACTTGCCAAAGCCCTTGTCAAAGCGGGCTATGCGGTGAAGGGATCAACCACGAGAGAGGAGAACCTTGAAACACTCCGCGAAGCTGGCCTCGAGCCTTTTCTTGTAGAGCTTGATCCAGAAGTGAACGGAGAGGACATTACAGATTTTCTTCACAGCGATATTCTTATCGTCAACATACCGCCAGAGAGGCGCGACGACATTGTCGAGTACCATATAGAACAGTTTTCATCCCTTATCGATGCTCTCGGTCAATCGCCGGTGCGTTCAGTGCTGTTTGTCAGCTCAACATCAGTCTATCCATCCCTCAACAGGGAAGTTACCGAAGAGGATGCTGTTGATCCTGAAGCCGTTTCCGGGCAGGCTTTGCTGCTTGTTGAGGAGATGCTGATGCAGGAGAGCGGGTTTCAGACTACTGTGCTGCGTTTTGGCGGCTTGGTCGGCTATGACCGTAACCCGGAAAAGTATCTCTCAGGAATGAAAGAGGTAGTTAATCCCGATCAGCCGATGAACTTTATTCATCGCGATGATTGTGTAAAGATAATTTCTGAAATCATCCGTCTTCAGCAGTGGGGTGAGGTATTCAATGCCTGCAGTCCGGTTCATCCCCTGCGACGCGACTACTACACCAGAGCGGCTGCAGAGGCAGGGATGTCATTACCTCCTCTGGCATCATCAGCAGAGCCTGCGCCATATAAAATAGTGAATAGCGACAAGCTTACCAGTGCCTTGCACTATCAGTTTCTCTATCCCGACCCGGCGGCTCATGAGGGATAGCGTAGCATAACGATGGCAGTAAAGAAAACAGCTTTTCTTCTGGCTGCACCCTCAAGCGGGTCCGGAAAAACCACCTTGACTCTGGCTCTTCTGAGGCTATTTGCCGAGCGCGGACTTTCGGTTCAACCCTTCAAATGCGGACCGGATTATCTTGATACCCGCCTGCACTCTCTTGCGGCTTCATGGGGCGGAAACAGCCGGACAGGGATCAACCTTGATACCTTCATGGCATCAAAAGAGCATGTGCGGGAGCTCTTTTGCCGTTATTCATCTGATGCTGACGCTTCAGTAGTCGAAGGTGTGATGGGCCTTTTTGACGGCGCGGAAAAATCTGAAGGCAGCAGTGCTGAGATAGCCTCTGCTCTCGGCATCCCCGTCATTATGGTGGTCAACGCAAAAAGTATGGCCTATTCGGCCGCCCCCCTGCTCTATGGATTCAGAACGTTTGACCCACGAGTGAACCTTGCCGGAGTAATTTTCAATCAGGTCAATACGCTTTCCCATTACCGCTACCTTGAAGCAGCCGCCCGTGATGCCGGCGTTGAACCACTTGGTTATCTTCCTTACAGCAATGCGGTTGCCATCAGCGAACGTCATCTCGGCCTTGATATATCAACAGGGTATGACCGTGAGGGTGTTATCACTGCTATGGCGGAGCATGTCAAAAAAACTTTTGCTATTGAACGTTTGCTTGATCTCACAAGAGTTGCTTTTCCCCCGTGTGATCCAGTTCCCGTGTCGGGGCGGAAAGGCGGTAGAGTGATTGCTGTTGCCCGGGATGCAGCTTTCAACTTTATCTACCACGAAAACCTTGAGGCACTCGGTGAGCATGGTGATATTGTATTTTTTAGTCCGATCGATGATGAGCGGCTTCCGAAAGCTGATATGCTCTATCTTGCGGGCGGATACCCTGAACTTTACGCGGAACAACTCTCCTCAAATGGTGCCATGCGTGAAGAAATCGCTTCGTATTGCCGTAACGGGGGTATTGCCTATGCTGAATGCGGCGGGATGATGTATCTTGGAAAAGCTATGACCCTCAAGGATGGAGCCCTCTATCCGATGTGCGGCGTCTTCGATTTTGATACTACCATACAGGATTCGAAACTCTCGCTTGGATACAGAAAAGTTGTTCTGGAAGAGATGCCGGGGGTAGAGCTTCCTGGCCATGAATTTCACTACTCACGAATCAGTAGAGAGGGAGAATTGCACAACATTGCAGCAGTGAAGAACGCACGGGGAGAAAGTGTCGAAACTCCGGTGTTCAGAACGGAAAATACCATAGCCTCCTACATTCACCTCTACTGGGGCGAAAACCGCTTCTTCCCGCACTATTTGTTTACTCTCTGAACTTCCTTTTTCTGTTTTACAGTATAAACTCAAGATCACACCCTGACGCTTCCGATTCCTCGACAAACTGTTTGAGCCTGGCGATAAAAGCAAGAAATTTTGCAGGATCAATCTCACGGAGGTAAGCTACCCGCAATGGTTGATCATGCCAGCCAAGCAGAATTGTTTCCTTCTTTTCCGGGTTGATTGTCGTCGTGCATTCATCAAGAATCCTGTTCATTGATGCAAGGCTACTGTTATGAAGAAAGGCTTCGTCCCAGCTGTCAAGTCCATTGTTGCTTTCAGACAGGAATGGCAGTTTGTTTAATGCCTCTGCTATTCCATAATAAAAAAACGCGGCATAGTCGTGGCCGTCCATTGCAAGGGAGCTGTATGTTGTATAGGTTTTGTCATGAAGCTTTACCCTGTTTACCTTTCCGGTCCGGTAAATGGATAATTCACGATGTTCGGGATTGCTGTCGTTGATAATGATGTGCTGAACGTTCATAGCTTAGTCAGGATAGGGAGAACCTTTAACAGCTCAAAAGAGTTTACTGATTTATGGAATTGGGTTTATAAGTAGCTATCTTTACTAATAAATTATTTTTACGCACTCTTTTTACTGAGTGAATTATAAGGGTATTCACAACAATTATATCGATACATAAATAATGGAAGGCAATTTTTCAAATAGAGTACAGGATGTCATTCGGCTCAGCCGTGAAGAAGCTCTTCGGTTAGGTCATGACTATATCGGAACTGAGCATCTTCTTCTTGGTCTTATAAAGGAAGGTGAAGGTATAGGTGCCAGAATATTGAAGAATCTCAAGATAGATTTATTCAGCCTCAAACAGAAAATTGAGGAAAGTACCCATCCCAAGGTTCCGGCAACCCAGATGGGCAATGTCCCTCTGACGAAGCAGGCCGAGAAGGTACTGAAAATTACCTATCTCGAAGCGAAAATTTGCAAGTCAAGCGTTATTGGAACCGAGCATCTTCTGCTTTCGATCATGAAAGGTGATGATAATATTGCCGCTCAGATTCTCGAACAGTTTGGCGTGACCTACGATCTTGTCAGGGATGAACTGATAAACATCACAAGCAGCAAGAGTGAGTCGGACGAGCCTCCAATGGAGGGATCATTTTCGTCGGGAGGTGCAGAACGGCAGCAGAAAAAACCGGATCCGAGAAAAGGCGAGAGAACCAAAACCCCTGTACTCGACAATTTTGGTCGCGATCTTACCCGCCTTGCCCTTGAAGACAAGCTCGATCCGATCATCGGACGCGAAAAGGAGATCGAACGTGTGGCCCAGGTTTTGAGCCGCCGTAAAAAGAACAATCCAGTGCTGATTGGAGAGCCGGGAGTCGGAAAGACTGCCATCGCCGAAGGTCTTGCCCTCAAGATAGTCCAGCGGAAGGTATCCAGAGTACTCTACGACAAAAGGGTTGTTGCCCTTGACCTGGCAGCGCTTGTTGCCGGTACCAAATACCGGGGACAGTTCGAGGAGAGGATGAAAGCCCTCATGAACGAGCTTGAGCGGTCACGCGATGTGATTTTGTTTATTGATGAACTGCATACCATTGTTGGAGCTGGCGGTGCTTCGGGTTCGCTCGACGCAAGCAATATCTTTAAGCCTGCTCTTGCCCGTGGCGAGCTGCAGTGTATCGGAGCAACCACACTTGACGAATACCGACAGTTTATTGAAAAAGACGGGGCCCTTGACCGCCGGTTCCAGAAAATCATGGTCGAGCCTACTTCTGTTGATGAGACCATCCAGATTCTCAACAATATCAAGTCGAAGTATGAGGCACATCATCATGTGAACTATTCCGAAGACGCTATTGAAAAAGCCGTAAAGCTTTCCGAACGCTATATCACCGATCGCTTTCTTCCTGATAAGGCCATTGACGTTATGGACGAGGCGGGTGCCAGGGTTCATTTAAGCAATATTCATGTACCGAAGGAGATTCTTGAGCTTGAAAAATCCATTGAGGAGGTCAAAGCCGAGAAGAATCAGGTCGTGAAAATGCAGAATTTCGAGGAAGCTGCAAGGCTCCGCGACAAGGAGAAAAACCTTCTTGATGCCCTTGATCATGCAAAACAGGAGTGGGAAGACCGTGCATCCGAAAGTGTTTACGATGTTACCGAGGCTGATATAACCTCTGTTATCGCCATGATGACCGGTATTCCGGTAGCGAGGGTTGCCCAGTCTGAATCGAAAAGGCTGCTCACTATGGAAGCTGACCTTACAAAAGAGGTGATCGGTCAGGATGAGGCAATTAAAAAGATTACCAAGGCCATACAGCGTACCCGTGCAGGGTTGAAAGATCCTTCGCGTCCTATTGGATCTTTTATTTTTCTCGGTCCTACCGGTGTCGGTAAAACCGAGCTGGCCAAGGCCTTGACCCGCTATATTTTTGATACCGAGGATGCTTTGATCAGAGCTGATATGAGCGAGTATATGGAGAAGTTTTCCGTTAGTCGTCTTGTTGGAGCTCCTCCAGGATATGTCGGTTACGAAGAGGGTGGTCAGCTTACGGAAAAAGTCCGCCGCAAACCATATTCAGTCGTTCTTATCGATGAGATTGAAAAAGCGCATCCCGATGTGTTCAACATTCTGCTGCAGGTGCTTGATGAGGGGATTTTGACTGATGGAATGGGACGAAAGGTTGATTTTCGCAACACCATTATCATTATGACCTCGAATATCGGTGCGAAAGATATCAAGAGTTTCGGTGCAGGATCAGGCATGGGCTTTACAGCTCCAGATGATTCGACAGGGAACTACAAGGCCATGAAATCAACAATCGAGGATGCCCTTAAGCGGGTGTTCAATCCAGAGTTTCTGAATCGTATCGATGATATTATCGTTTTTCACCCGCTCGAAAAACAGCATATTTTCAAAATTATCGATATTACTGCCGGCAAGCTCTTCAAGAGGCTGCATGAAATGGGCATTGAGGTTGAAATTGATGACAAAGCCAAGGAGTTCCTTGTCGATAAGGGATACGACCAGAAATATGGTGCACGTCCACTGAAAAGGGCTCTGCAGAAATATGTGGAAGATCCTCTTGCCGAAGAGATGCTGAAAGGACGGTTTTCAGAAGGCAGCACAATTCGGATTGCCTTTGACGAAAAGGAGAATGAACTCCGTTTTCTTGATGGAGCAGCTCCCGCAAAAAATGGCAAGCGAGAGGAAAAGCTTGATACTGAATAACGCAATAAAAAACCCCCGGTTTCCGGGGGTTTTTTATTATGGAGCTACTGCGGAGGTAGTGGATGGTCTTTCACTGCTGAAAGAGAGTGCTGCAGAAGCTCTTCGGGCAGCGGGTAATCATGAAGCTTCCCCGACATGAAGGCATCATAGCCCTGAAGATCCATCAGGCCATGGCCCGACCAGTTCATGAGAATCACCTTCTCTTTTCCTTCCTCTTTTGCCTGTTTGGCTTCACGAATAGTCTGTGCAATAGCATGTGATGTTTCTGGCGCGGGGATGAATCCTTCGGTATGAGCGAAGAGCAGGGCCGCCTCATAACACTCCGTCTGTCCAATAGCTGTTGCATCAATCAGACCGAGCTGCTTTACATGGCTTACCAGCGGGGCCATGCCGTGATAGCGCAATCCCCCGGCATGAATAGCTGGCGGAATAAAGCCATGACCAAGGCTGTGCATTGGAAGCAGGGGGGTCATTTTTGCAACATCCCCGTTATCGTAAATATAGGGACCCCTGGTGAGCGTCGGGCACGCTTCAGGCTCTGTTGCAATGACCTGAACTTCGCGTCCATGAATTTTATCACAGATAAAGGGAAAACTGATGCCTGCAAAGTTTGAACCTCCGCCCGCACAACCGATCACGATATCAGGATAGAGACCTACTTTTTCAAGTTGTTTGCGAGCCTCCAGACCGATAATGGTCTGGTGCAGCATCACGTGGTTCAAAACGCTGCCGAGCGCATAACGTGTATCATCGCGCTCTACAGCTTGTTCAATAGCTTCACTGATCGCTATTGCAAGGCTTCCCGGAGTATCAGGCATTTCAGCGAGAATCTTGCGTCCTATTGCGGTTTGATCGCTTGGGCTTGCAATGCAGTCGGCTCCCCAGGTTTTCATCATGATTTTGCGGAACGGCTTCTGGTCGAAGCTGATACGCACCATAAAGACCTTGCAGTCAATACCGATAAGCTTGCAGCTCATGGCAAGTGCGCTTCCCCACTGGCCGGCACCGGTTTCAGTAATGAGATGTTTTATGCCAAACTGCTTGTTGTACCAGGCCTGGGCAACAGCGGTATTGGGTTTGTGGCTTCCTGCCGGAGAGACTCCTTCGTTTTTGTAGAAGATCTTTGCCGGAGTTTGCAGTGCAGCTTCAAGCCTTCTTGCCCTGTAGAGCGGTGACGGTCTCCATAGTTTCAGAATAGCCTGTATCTCCTGGGGGATATCGATCCACCGCTCAGTACTGACTTCCTGCTCGATTAAGTTCATCGGAAAAACTTTTGCAAGAGCATCCGGTCCGACAGGATTACCGTCTGGACCTAAAGGAGGCGGAAGCGGCGTGGGCAGATCAGCCTGAATGTTATACCATTGACGGGGCATTTCGTCTTCAGTCAGCAGGATCTTCGTGAATTCAGAACTCATGATGGAGATGATTTGTTGTTCTTGTAATAAGCAGGTCAAAAAGTGGAGATTGTTGCGATATTACTTTATATGTCAATTTAGAACGAGGTGTTTTGTCAGGTGTTTTCTTTTATTGCGTCACTATACACTGTATCCGGGCATATATCTTGCTCATGGGGCCAGACCACCGTTCCATGTAAAACCTGTACTTTTTTGAAATAATTTTTATCCTGCAGTTCCTTGAATACCCCAAAGTTCAACAATCCTGCGCAGTCATAAAACCCTCGCTCTCCATTAGTAAAAAGCAGCTTAAGTTTATAGTCATCGGTTGGAATAACTTCCAAAATACGTGGATTCATAGCTTACCTCAGTGGATCAATCTTATAAGGTTGCTGGCCAGATACTGTAAGATCCCAATCCGCGCAAAGTTCATCTTTGTGCAACTCAACCCATGCTTGAAGAAGTTTCATTTTTGATTGAGGAATATGACCTTCAAGTACCTCACCATTCGGGATTTCGACAATCACTTCCATTCCTTGATATACAACGTGGATATGAGGCTTTTTGTGCTGTTTATTATCATTGAAGTACATGTAAATGATGATCCCGTAAAACATCGATATTGAAGGCATAATAGACTTTAATAGTTGAAATGGCTACGGCGTCATGTTAAAGTAATCTCTTGCTTTAACATGAACATTACAAAACCAAGATCGAAAAAGCAATATCGAAGGAAAATGAAAAGGAGAAAAAAAGAAGTGGTGCCGAAGACGGGAATCGAACCCGTACGTCCATTGCTGAACACAGGATTTTAAGTCCTGGGCGTCTACCAGTTCCGCCACTTCGGCCTGCTATCACATTATACAGGACGAGCAATTTACTATCTTCAAAGTGTTTCCCAAAAAATAAATGGTAGTTGCCCAACCCTTTTTTCCCTGTAATGCAAAGGGTCAGGAGCTGAAATGATCAAATCCCTTAACTGTTTTGAGATCAATGGTCATACCATAAATATCACTCAAGAGCAGGCCCTCTTCCTTATCGGTTGTTTCCCCGATGACTGCTATATCCTTATTATCTGCAATTGCCTCATACTTCTCTTTCGAAATCGTAAACAGCAGCTGATAGTCTTCACCACCCGTCAAAGCCCAAGTAAGAGCATCTTCCTGAAGCTCATCGGCAATGCGGCGAGTGCCCGGATGGATAGGAATACGGCTCTCATGAATCAGGGCTCCGGTATTTGAACTGTTGCAGATATGCTGGAGGTCCGAACTGAGCCCGTCGGAAATATCGATCATCGAAGAGGGATGGATATTTTTCGAGTGCAATAACCTTACGATATCGAGGCGTGCTATAGGAGATAACTGGTTTTGTATGGCATTACTATACTCTTTAAGGTCTGCCATGGTGCTTTTAGTATAAGGCTCGTTGTTTTCGATATGCTCCAGCATGATCTCCTTTTCACGCATAAGCAGTTTGAGCCCTGCAGCGGCGCCACCAAGGGTCCCGGAAACACAGATAAGTTCTCCAGGTTTGGCGCCACTTCGATGGGTTATCTGCTCAGCAGAAACCTCACCGATCATGGAGACTGAAATAACGAGTCCCGAACGGGATGAAGAGGTATCCCCTCCAGCGATACCGAGCCCGTATTCCTTTGCAGCATAGGCCATCCCCTCGTAAAGCGCTTCAATCATTTCAACTGAAAAGGATGCAGGGACAGCAATCGAAATCAGAGCATAGCGCGCAATGGCATTCATGGCGCAGATATCAGAGACATTGACACTGATCGATTTGCTTCCAAGAAGTTTTAAAGGTGTTGTCAAGAGATCGAAGTGTATCTGCTCGACAAGCATATCGGTTGTCGCTACCTGCAAAAGCCCTGAGGAAGGCTGATAGACAGCACAGTCGTCCCCGATTCCTGTGATCAGGTTCTGAACGGTATGAAGGGTTGGTTCAACGATAGTAGCGATTTTGTCGATCAGTCCGAATTCACCAATTCCCGAGATAGCTTTATATGCCATATTTTTGCGTAAATTAAATTTCACCCTGAACTATTTCTGGCGTGCTTCTCTATCAGTCACGCTGACGGGTTTTCAATATTTCAATAACCAGATGGTAATATCTCCTTTTTATGGGTTTTTTTGACAAGTTCAAATTATCAAGGCTTAAGGAAGGACTCGGAAAAACCCGGGATACGCTTCGGGAAAAACTTTCCGTTATAACGCAGGGAAAGACAGAGATAGACGACGAGTTTCTTGAAGAACTTGAAACTATTCTTGTTGCAGCCGATGTCGGTGTTGAAACCACGCTCGGGATTGTGGATACAATAACAGAGCGGGCAAAAAAGGAGACCTACCGGTCGGAAGCAGAGCTGAACGGCATGCTCATGGAGGAGATTCAGCAGATGCTCAGTGAAACAGGAGAGGCGCACCCGCTGGATTTTGAGGCAGTGCTTCCAGCAAAACCCTATGTGATTTTAATTGTTGGAGTGAACGGTGCAGGCAAAACCACCAGCGTTGCCAAGCTCGCTCATAACTACGAAAAAGCCGGGAAAAAGGTAATTATAGCTGCGGCTGATACCTTCAGGGCTGCAGCCTATGAACAGTTGAAAATATGGGCTGACAGGGCAGGAGTGCCGCTTATCGGTCAAGGGCAGGGTGCTGATCCGGCATCTGTGGTCTACGATGCTGTCAGTGCTGCCGTATCCAGAAATGCCGATGTGGTACTTATCGATACTGCCGGCCGTCTGCACAACAAAAGCCACCTGATGGAGGAGCTTGCCAAGATCATGCGGGTCGCTACAAAAAAGATTCCCGAAGCCCCCCATGAAGTGTTGCTTGTACTTGACGGCACTACCGGTCAGAATGCAGTGCTTCAAGCGAGGGAGTTTACACGGTTTGTCAAGGTTACCGGACTTGTCGTTACCAAACTTGATGGAACCGCCAAAGGCGGGATTGTGCTCTCCATTTCTCGTGAGCTTAATTTACCGGTCAAGTATATTGGTGTCGGCGAAAAAATAGATGATCTGCAGCTTTTTGACAGAGCTGAGTTTGTGGAAGCACTTCTTGGACGATAGGTCTATTGTTCTTCATGCGTTGCGGTCAATTTCGGAATGAATTGCCCAAGCTCTTCAAGAATCCTTTGCTGATCGGTTATTCGGAGGATGTGGCTGCTGTTGCGGGTATCTTGGGCGCCAAGGCGCGGAGCAACGAGAGAGGTATCGCTGAGCGATGCGAGAAACTCCGATAAATGATGCTCCATTTTTTCAGGATGTCGCAAGATGACGATATGGGTTATTTCTGCCTCTCTATGCTCAAGAAGATAATCGATATGCCAGTGGAGCTTTTTTTTTGTGGCGCTGAAAGCGCAGTTTCGGGCGGCATCATTTTTGGAAAAAAGTTTTATTAACGCTGCCTGAATGTTATGCGGTTGCTTTCCACGGGAACGTGACGAATGGCGGATAAGTCGCCTTGCAAGAGGATCGCCTGTTCTGCCCAGTGCTGAGCCGATGTAGAGATAGTTCCCTTCAGGAATTGAAAACTGTCTGGATTGCTGAAACCTGCCGAATGCAAGCTGAAAAGAGCTTGAAATCCTTATGAACAGGATATAGGAGCCCATAGTGTATTTACTGCCAAAAATGGTAAACTGTGAACCAGACATTGTTTTTTGTTGTTTTTGATGCAATATTATCGGGTCCGGAGGGGTAAGAGCAAATACTCTCCTGGTTGCAGGAAAGATACTTATTAAGGAAGGGAAGTTTTCGATTGGTAACAGCACAAAGGGTGTGCTATTGATGAAAAAACCGGAACAGCTTCTGGAGCTCAGGCGAAGGGAGATGGTTGCAAAGTTGAAACGGTACGGTATTGCAAACCGGCTCGTGCTTGATGCTTTTCTTGAGGTTCCTCGCCATCTTTTTTTTGATGCAGCGGCCCTGGAGTTTGCTTACAAGGATGCAGCCTATCCCATAGGATGGGGTCAGACCATCTCACAGCCCTATACGGCAGCCTTTATGACTACCTTGCTTGTTGAACGTTGTTCTTCGGGAAAAGTGCTTGAAATTGGTACAGGATCGGGGTATCAGGCAGCAATTCTTGATGTTCTTGGTTATTCAGTCTTTACTGTGGAAAGGGTTGTAGAACTTTATGAAAGGGCCGGGGCACTCTTTTCAACGCTTGGGCGGCATATTGACTGTCGCTTTGGAGACGGGAGTCTGGGATGGATTGATGAGGCGCCTTTTGATGGTATGATGATAACTGCAGGAGCTCCAAAGGAGCCGGAGTCGCTTATGAACCAGCTTGCCTCAGACGGCTGTATGGTTCTTCCAATTGGTGACTCCAGTTCACAGCACATGACAGTTATCAGCAGATCGGGCAAGGATTTCAGGAAAGAGGTATTTCAGCAGTTTTCTTTTGTGCCGCTTGTCGGCAAGGAAGGGTGGCATGACACTGTTTTTTAACAACATATTAACGAAGGGATGATTTATGGCTGTAATGTCCAGCTTGCGGGATAAGACTCATATTATATTGTATACCCTCCTGGCAGCATTTCTTGCACTGATTGTTTTTGAGTGGGGAATGAATTTTTCCGGATTTACCGGCAAGACAAATCAGGCTGGTAAAATCAATGGAAAGTCTATTCCATTCGCTCAGTACGATGAGGTATACAAAGAGTATACCGAGAATTACCGGAGAAATAATCCAGGAGCCGAACTTACCTCTGAAACCGAACTCGGGCTTCAGGAGCAGGCATGGAATACCATTGTGGACCAGACCCTGCTTGAAGAGCAGTTTGTAAAATTTGGAATTGGACTTCAAGACCAGGAGGTTGTTGAAGCACTCGACAGCCCGAACCCCCCTTTGGTTATTCGCCAGAATTTCAGTGATCCTGCCACTGGGGCGGTTGATCGGAAGAAGTTGGAGAGTGCGCGCCGGGATCCGCAGAATAAGCAGTTGTGGCTGCAGGTTGAACAAATTGTCCGTCGGGAGC
This sequence comes from uncultured Chlorobiaceae bacterium, assembly GCA_903851385.1. Lineage (GTDB taxonomy): Bacteria > Bacteroidota > Chlorobiia > Chlorobiales > Chlorobiaceae > Chlorobium. Next base: position 50,470 of record CAINOC010000037.1, read on the forward strand.
TTAAAATCAACAAGCTGATCAGGGCTCTTCAGACCCTTGATCATGTTACTGACCGGGAGATAAGCGATATAGTCGCCAGGCAGTTTTCGCGCTTTTCAGCCTCTTTTATCCCGGTTCCTTTGAGTTTTGCCGGAGCGGACAGCAGTTTTCCAGTAAAGGAAGAGGAAACAAAAAAATATTTTGACGATCATAAAGAGCTGTTTAAACAGGTTCCTTCGAGAAGGGCTGATTTTGTGTTTTTCCCGCTTACTCCTTCGTCTAAAGATAGTCTTGCGGTTCGCAAGGAGCTTGAAACAATCCGGACTGAGTTTGCCGGGCCAGTTAATGATGCTGATTATGTGAAGGTTCAGAGTGACCGTCCGACAGGGAGCAACGTTACCTATAGCCGTGCGGATTTTTCGCCTTCGGCGGGGGAGAGTGTCTTCAGTTCAGCAAATCTGAAAGCGGGAACGGTTATCGGTCCGATAGCTGACAGGGGTGAATATCGCGTTATAAAGGTTAAGCAGCTCACCACACTGGCCCAGCCGATTGCCAGGGCTTCGCACATTTTGCTGCGGTTTAATCCTGCAAGTCGCGAGGATGTTCAGAAAGTTCGCGAGCTCACTATGCTTATTTCCAAACAGCTTCAGGCTGGTGTTCCTTTTGAAGAGCTGGCAAAAAAATATTCCGCCGATACGGCAAGTGCCGTCAATGGTGGCGATGTAGGATGGTTCAGCAAAGATCGGATGGTGCCTGCATTCTCTGCAGCTGTTTTTAGTGCCAGGCCGGGTGCGATTGTGGGGCCTGTGCAGACACAGTTTGGGCTGCATATTATCAAGGTTACCGGTTTTGACCAGAGTGCCATGGTCTGTTCGGAGATTGTAAGAAAGATCAGGCCTTCAACGGAGACGATTGACAGTGGACGTCGACTTGCTATGGCTTTTCAGATCAATGCCAAAGAGAAAGGTTTCGATAAGAGCGCTGCAAGTTCCAGGTTGACCGTCAACAAGACCGCCGAGTTCGGAAAACATATGCCTATCGCTCCGATTGGTTACAATGAAAAAGTTACAGCATTTGCCTTTAAGGCCAGCGAAGGTGACATGTCGGATGTTCTTGAAACTGAAAAAGGTTTTTTTGTTCTGCGTCTGACCGGTAAAAATGATACAGGATATCACCTCCTCGATGCAGAGCTGAAATCAAGAATTAATGCTGAACTTGTAAGGGAAAAGAAAGGTGCTGCTGTGGAGGGTAGACTTGCGGTTATGGCAAAAGTGCCGGGGCAGAGCCTTGAAAAGATTGCGGCACAGAATCCGATGCTGCATGTTGTTACTGCTGAGGAGATTCGCTGGAGCGATGGATTTATCCCTGGATATGCTGTTGATAAGCCACTGGTGGAGGCGATATCAGGGCTTGATGCTGGCAGGCTCTCCCGGCCGGTGAAAACGACAGAAGGTTACGCTCTTGTGGTGCTTGGGAAGAAAACGCTTCCTGCCGGGCTTGACCTCAAGGTGGAAAATGCCGGCGTGGCACCGCAACTGCTCCGGGCAAAACAGGAACAGTTGTTTGCCGAATATTTTGCTGCAGTACGCAAAAGTGCGAAAATTGAGGACTTGCGTCCCTGAAACAATATGTTGTCAATGTGCTGCCTGGAAGGCTTCCAGGCAGGCTTTGATCTTTGCCGGAGTATCGAGTCTAAGGCACTCCTCTGCAAGTGCTTCAGTTTCGGCAATTGAGAAGCACGATACCAGTGATTTGAGTTTCGGGATATCCGAGCTGACTACGCTGAACCTTCGCAGTCCGCATCCTAAAAGGAATGGCAGTGCAAGCGGATCTGAACCCATATTGCCGCATATCGTTACTTTGCAGTGGTTTCTATTGGCAGTTGTGATAACCCTGTGCAGCTGCCTGATAATTGCAGGATGGAATGTTTCAAAAAGATTTTGCACAATGACATTGTTTCTGTCAACGGCAAGAGTGTACTGCGTGAGGTCATTGGTGCCTATACTTATAAAATCAGCGCATTTTGTGATCTCTTCAATAAGTTCTACCGCTGCAGGTACCTCAATCATGGCACCGACTCCCGGTTTTTCAATCTGCCAGTTTCCCTCTTTTGTCAGTTCCGAGTAGTGCTTGTCGATGACTTTCCGGACATGGCGGATCTCATCGAGGGATATGATCATAGGAATCAGGATAGCCAGGTTTCCATGGGTATTTGACCGTATTATAGCCCTAACCTGGTTATCGAGAATGTCGGGCAGATCAATCAGGATTCTTATTCCCCTCCATCCCAGGTTGGGGTTTTCCTCCTTGACCGGAGAGTATAGCAGTTTATCCCCGCCAATATCAAAAAGCCGGATATCCAGAGGCATTGGCGATATCATTTCAGCCATTTCACGATAATAGGAAAACTGTTCCGACTCTTTGGGCACGGTATTGCCGTTGGTAAAGAGGTTTTCACTTCTGAACAGGCCTACACCTTCAGCTCCTGCAGGGCTAATGGCGTGCAGTTCTTCTTTGAAGTCAACATTGGCATAAAAGGTGATTCTTATGCCGCATTTTGTCGTTGCAGGAAGCATGGCAGTCAGGGATTTATCGGCTTCATTTTTTTTATCAGCCTCAAACTTGCCGATATAACGTGCAATAGTGTTTTTATCAGGATGTATGATGACGGTACCCGCACTACCATCCAGGATCAGCTGCATGCCGGTTGTGATCTTTTGTGAGAGGTTGCCGAGTCCGACAACGATAGGAATGTTGAGAGACTTGCAAATCAGGGAAATATGCGAAGTACTTCCCCCTGAATCGGTTACAAACCCTTTAATATTGCTGCGGCTCAAAAGAATTATATCAGCAGGAGAAAGTTTATCGGCAACAACAACAACCCCTTCTGGTATCCATGAGTGCAGTTTCCTGATGTTTAGATTTCTGATAATGCGGTTTTTGATATCGTGCAGATCATCAGCCCGCTCCTGAAATATCTGATCATCAGAGTTTATAAATTTTTCAAGATAGTGATCGAACTCTTCTTCAATGACAAAGTGAGCAGATCTACGTTCCGAACGTATACGGTCGCTAATGGCATCAATAAGCACTGAATCGTGAAGCATCATGATCTGGGCCTGAAACAAATCTGAATAGCCCTTGCCAAGTTTTCTAATGGTAACGCGTTCAATTTTTTTCAGTTCCTTCTCAGACCGTTCGAGGGCAGTGAGAAACCTTTGGATCTCTTCGGATACATTTTTCTCATTCAGCTCTCTGGCTTCATGAATGCCAATGTCTTTTATGAACACATAGCACTCTCCGATTGCAATGCCTC
>CAINOC010000038.1 GCA_903851385.1 uncultured Chlorobiaceae bacterium
CAGAATCTTACCTTTTCTGGTTTTTCATTTCCTCCTGCATTTTCTTCACCATAGCCTCGAGTTCCTTCTTTTTATTTGCAGACGAGCCAAGATGTATTGCAGGAAATTCAGTTTTAGTATATCCTTCGGGAACCTTGAATAAGGAGGCTTCAAGTCCGTGTTTATCTACCTTGGTCAACTCGGTAGTAATGTTGGCCTGCTTATGCCATATTTTCACAGGAAATCCATCAAGACCCTCAGCCTTCATTCTCTTGGCTAATTCAGGCATGTTCTTGTCATTTGTACTCTGCATCCGAGCATAGGTAAAATAATCAAGTATCTCTTTTGAAACCCACATCTCCATCACCGATTCACCATGAGTGATTCGGACATGCGTGCAATTGTATCCATTAACCTGTTCCTTGCCGAGATTTTCAATTTTCGCATTGTTATACCCATCAGACTTTTCAACTCCGGCTACCTCTTTTTTCATAACGTCTGTATCGATAACTGAATAGGATTTTTGTGCAGTATTGACGAGATAAACAAGATTCGGAGTTTCAGAAGGAGAAATTATAACCATCTGTACGTCTGAAGGCATGTTTTTCATGTGTGAAGAACTTTCGGTCCGGACTCCCTGCTTGGCAATAAAGAGCTTTGTTTCAGTGGTTCCTGCCTCAGGTATAATGGTCTGCATGGTAAGAACTCCTTCAAAAGGTTGGAGACCCGGCAGGATTGAGCCGACAGTACTACCAGAAGTTGGGGATGAACCGGTTTCAGTCTTTTTGCTGCTACAAGCACCGAGTGCGAGCAAACCAATGAGAACGAGCAGAAGCGTAGAAACGACTTTTCGCATAATGGTACCTGTTTTATGGTTAACTGGAAGCGTTCTTTAAGTGATAAAATTTTCAAGGAAGCATAAGTTCCTGATAAGTGCATACAAAAGCAATGGTTCCAATCTTCTCATTCAGGCCCATAACAGGAACCAGAAACATGCTTTTGCCCTGTTGCACCGGATAAAAAACAAGTTCAGATGAACCAAGGTTCATTCCGGGATAAGAACGAGAAAAGGGACTCCCCTGCAGCTTGCGATCAGTAGATACCTTGATGGTACCGGATGGGTCAACAAGCATGATCAGGCCGAACCCTTTCCTTTTGATCAGTGCATTAAAATACTCGTCTATCTGCTCATAATTGAACCGCATCAGCTCTTTGCGCACAGACCAGGCAAGAGGAAGCGCGAAAAGCTTCATCTCCTGGCGCTGCATATCGATATACTGAATCTCGGCACGCTCTGTAAACTGCTGCTGCTTCTGCTCTCCCTGGTAGCGGGTCCAGAAAATCCCTCCAACAAGCGCAACTATAACAAGGAAAATAGTGATTAGAAGAAAACGATTCCAGATTGAGGACTTTGTCTGTGGAATTTCCTGCAAGTCAGTGCTGTTTTTCATGGATTCAAAAGAATTATGCTGTTTCGGGAGAGAACAGATTGAGATAGAAGGCTTCTTTTTCCTCGATCAGCTTTCGATCGTCAGGAGAGTGATCGTCATAACCAATGAGATGAAGTGCGGAATGGAAGGTAACGCGCAAAAGTTCCTGCTGCAAATCAGTCGAAAACCTGGACGCATTTTCCTTGACAACATCGAGCGAGATATAAAACTCACCATCGATATCACTCCCCTTGTTATAACGGAATGTAATGGTATCGGTAGGATAATCATGCTGCAAAAATTCGCGGTTTATGCGTTGCATCATTTTGTTGCCGCAATAGACTCCGACAATGGACTCCACCGTATAGCCTTCATTCTTCAGCACTAACAGAACTGCTTTTTCAAGCAGTTGTTCAGGGAGCTCCCTTTTAGTCGTGTTATAAATCTGCAGGGTCATGTTGTAAGCTTTTGTGAGGATGCAATAAGAGCATCGATGTGTTTGAGATGGTGTTTGTGTACCCTGAAGGTCAACTCAACCTCTTCATCAATACAGCGCTCATCAATAACTTCTGTGTGCTCGTAGAGATAGCTGATGAGTTTATAGTTGGAAACATGAATGCTTATGTGGCGCTCCTGGTAGTCGCGGGCTACATGCTGGCTGATTATCTCTTTGAGGAGTGTAATATTGAGACCACGAACAGCGGATATATAGACCGCATCGGGATATTTTTCACTGAACGCCCTGAGCAGCGAAGGATCTTCAAGGGCATCAATCTTATTGAATACATCGATAACATGATCATGCATAACCCCGATATCTTTGAGCGTGTCGCGCACAACCTGCATCTGATCCTCAAAGCCAGGATGACTTATGTCGATGATATGAAGCAGAAAATCGGCCTGCAGCACCTCATCAAGGGTTGACTGAAAACTTTCGACAAGGGTGTGCGGCAGTTTGCGGATAAAACCGACCGTATCAGACAAAAGAACAAGCTTGTTGATGTTCAGTTCCAGACGGCGGGTTTTGGTATCCAGCGTGGCAAAGAGCCTGTTTTCGGCAAAGGCTTGGGCCTCCGGGCAGAGCGTGTTCATCAGGGTAGACTTACCGGCATTGGTATAGCCCACAAGAGAGACTCTCGGGACTGTCTGCCGGCCCTGAGTCTGGGTGTCATGCTGCAGGGAAACCTCTTTAAGCTTCTTTTTCAAGAGAGAGATCCTGTTGCGAACCAGTCGGCGGTCGGTCTCAATCTGAGTTTCACCGGGACCTTTGTTGCCAATACCTCCCTTCTGTTTTGACAAGTGAGTCCACTGTCCGGACAGGCGCGGGAGCATGTATTCAAGCTGAGCAAGTTCAACCTGCATTTTTGCCTGAGCCGATTGCGCTCTTATGGCAAAAATTTGCAAAATCAGGGCTGTGCGATCGATAACCTTGCACTGGAGAGTCTTTTCGAGATTTCTTGCCTGGGCTGGAGAAAGATCGTCATCGAATATTACAAGATCAATTTCCTTCTCCTTGACAAACAAAACCAGTTCTTCGACCTTGCCTTTTCCTATACAGTAAGCAGGGTCGCGCAGTTTTTTATCCTGAATGAATGTATCTACAATATCAGCTCCTGCAGTATCGGCGAGAAAAGCAAGCTCATCAAGATATTCCTCAACAAGGGATCTGGGTATTTCGGGGGGGGAACAGAGGCCTATAAGAATGGCCCTTTCCCTTTTGTTTTCAGATTCGACAATATTCAACAGGGCAATAATTAATTAGGTAAGTATTTGAAGCATAATGAACGGTAACATGTGTTGTTGCTATATTACAACCATTGTTTTATCTTGACAAACTCTTTTTGTTAACGTTGTCACGACCTAAAAAGTTACATATTTTTACTTGCAAGGCATTCATTAAAGAGGATAACTGAGCTGTGGTGACCGGAACAGGCTAATATAAGCGCGTATGTCAGATGAATTACAGCTATAATGAGAATACTGCCGGGAAAGAAATAAATAAGCTGATAACGATTCAAGAAGCTTATAGTTACTGCAGAAATATCTCCAGACATCACGCTAAAACATTTTACCTCGCCAGCCTGTTTCTCCCAAAAAAGCAGCAAAACCCGATTTTTGCAATCTATGCCCTCTTGAGAACGGTTGATGATGTCGTCGATATGGCAGAGGACAAGCTTAAAGATGGCCTGATTACCAGCGAAGAGATCAGCGTGATGCTTGAGAGCTGGAAATTGCGGCTTAAAGCGTGCTATGCCGGAAACGTTGATAATGATCCGATCATGATGGCATGGCAGGATACCCTGAAAAGCTATGCAATCCCGATTGAGCTCCCGCTTGATCTTATGGATGGTGTTGCAATGGATATCGAGTTCAAGCCCTTTGAGACCTTTGAGGAGCTTTACGTTTACTGTTACAAGGTCGCTGCGGTGGTCGGGCTGATGACATCTGAAATTTTCGGATACAGTGATAAAAAGGCGCTGGAGCACGCCATTGAGCTTGGAATAGCCATGCAGCTGACCAACATTTTGCGTGATATAGGTGAAGATGTGGACCGGGGAAGAATATACCTTCCACTGGAGGATCTACGGCGTTTCAACTATTCGCAAGAAGAGTTCATGCAAAAAAGAATAAATAATAACTTCACCAATCTGATGAAGTTTCAGATCGAAAGAGCTCGGAGCTACTACCGCTCTTCGGAAAAAGGTATACCGATGCTTGAGAGGCAAAGCCGCTTTGGTGTATGCATCAGCAGCATAAATTACGGCAATATTTTAAGCGCAATCGAGAAAAACAATTATGATGTTTTTTCAAAAAGGGCATATCGCTCTTTTTATCAGAAGATCAGCACCATTCCTTACGTCTGGTATAAAACCCGTGTGGGCAGCTGAGAAACCGGATAGTCAAGGCTGATCATATTTTTTCACATACAGAATTCACAGGTATACGACATCATGAGTAAAGAGAACGAACAGAACCCGAACAACCCTGAACAACCGAGTCAGCCCTCCCTGAATGACCAGATGCTGCGCCGACTGGAAGAAAGGCAACACCTCATTGATGCAGGGGTTAATCCTTACCCTTGCCAGTTCGATGTCAGTCGGTCTTCACATGATATTCTCATCAATTTTCAGGATGATATTCACGAACCAGTGTCGGTTGCGGGAAGAATCATGACCATTAGAAAGATGGGAAAAGCATCGTTTTTCCATCTTCAGGACTCCAGAGGCAGAATCCAGATTTACCTTAAAAAAGATGAGGTAGGGAAAGCTGCCTATGACACCTTCAAATTACTTGATATCGGTGATATCGTCGGGGTGAAGGGGTATACGTTCAAAACCAGAACCGGTGAAATATCAGTACATGCTGAACAGCTGGAGCTGCTTACCAAATCTCTGAGACCGATACCGGTTGCCAAGGAAAAAGAGGTCGATGGGGAAAAAGTGATTTTTGACGCTTTCAGCGACAAGGAACTTCGCTATCGCCAGAGATATGTTGATCTGATTGTCAATCCGGAGGTAAAAGAGACCTTTATAAAGCGCTCAGCCGTTGTTTCGTTCATGAGGCAATTTTTTGCCAAACGAGGGTGGCTTGAAGTTGAAACACCTATACTGCAACCGATATACGGTGGTGCGGCCGCTAGGCCTTTCACGACGCATCACAACGCACTCGACATGCAGCTCTATTTGCGTATTGCCAATGAGCTTTACCTCAAACGACTTATTGTGGGAGGATTTGACGGGGTATTCGAATTTGGAAAGGATTTCAGAAATGAGGGAATCGACCGTTTCCATAACCCTGAATTCACCCAGGTTGAGCTTTATGTTGCCTACAAGGATTATAACTGGATGATGAAGCTGGTTGAGGAGCTGTTTTACCAGACTGCTCTCGAAGTCAACCAGAGCGATGTTACCACGTTTCTCGGCAACGACATCAATCTGAAGCCTCCTTTCAAGCGCCTGAGCATTATCGATGCTATCATGGAATACACAGGTAAGGATATTCGGGGGAAATCGGAAGAGGAGCTTCGCAATACGGCAAAAGATCTTGGACTGTCACTGGATCCAAAAATCAGCAGCGGCAAGATTATCGATGAAATTTTTGGAGAATTTGTTGAGCCAAAGCTTATTCAGCCAACATTTATAACCGATTACCCTACTGAAATGTCGCCCCTGGCAAAGGAACATGCTTCACAGCCGGGAATCGTTGAGAGGTTTGAGCTTATTGTCGGCGGTAAAGAGGTGTGCAACTCTTTTTCAGAACTGAACGATCCGGTCATACAGCGCGAAAGGCTTGAGTCGCAGGCCCGATTAAGACAGAGGGGAGATGAGGAGGCTATGATTGTTGATGAAGACTTCCTTCGGGCAATCGAGTATGGCATGCCTCCATGCGCGGGGCTTGGCATTGGGATTGACCGTCTGGTGATGCTGATTACCGGGCAGGACTCCATCAGGGATGTGATCTTCTTTCCGCATTTGAAACCGGAATAGGAGAGGAGATATAAGTCTTATAGGGCCTATGGTACCTATAGGACTTATAAAAACCTTCAAGAGGATAATGATACGCAACTACTTTACTCTCTACCATGCGGCAATGGAGCTGCATGAACGGCTACAAGGGGGAGTTGTGGCGGAGATATATTCACAGGATAAAAATGAACTGAGACTCAGTTTCATTGACGTTGAAGGCCGGCATCTGCAGATTGTCGTTGTTACGCACACTCCCCTGCTCTCTTTTTATATACGAGAGGGTGCCAGCAAAAAATCTCGCGATTCAGCAAGTCTGATGAACGAGGTCTATAATAAGAAGGTGTCAAGCGTTGACATTTCTCCATATGACAGGGAGATACGCATTACTCTTGCTGATGAAGTGACAATTGTGATGCAGTTGTTCAGTTCAAAGACAAACGTTTTTCTCGTTAGAGAAAAGCTGATTATCGATGCGTTCAAGCAGAAAAACTCCCTGGCAGGTCAACCCTATCATTTCGGGAGTGATACAGCGGGTGTATTGAAAGAACTGGAAAAGCTGGCGATGAACAAAGCCCTTTTTCTGGAGCAATTCAACAGCAGGGATGAAAAAAGCCTCGCTGAAAAACTGCAGGCCATGCTTCCTGGTTTTGATCGATCGATAGTAAAAGAGATGCTCAATATGGCGACTGATGAGAAAAGCCCCGAAGCACTCTTTATCGCGTTCCGGTCTCTTTTTTATGAACTGATTGACGCCAAAGGGGGCGTGAGGGAAAAAGAGAATGGTGAACCGGTATTTTCACTTCTGCAGATCGCCGGAAAGCAAACACGTTTTTTTGATTCGATTCTTGAAGGCCTTTCGTATTACAGCATAAAAATGTGGCAGTTTGCTGAAACACAAGAGGAGCTGAAAACAGTTCAAAAAAAACTGAAGCGGGAACTCGAGAAGAAACTAAAAAGTGTTGATGGCTTCAACCCTGAAATGCTCGAAGGGTTTGCCCGAAACTATGAAACCTCGGGCCACCTGCTTATGGCTTCCCTTTACCAGCCAAGAACTGAAAGAGAGAGCATTACTGTTAAAAACATTTTCGAGCCAGGGATGCAGGATATAACCATCCGCCTGAAAGAGGCGTTGACGCTTCAGAAAAATGCTGAAGAGTATTTTTCGAAGGCATCGAAAACAAGAGGGAAACTCAAAGTAATGCGGGAACGGCTTGCTGGACTTGAGCGGGATAAAAATGCACTTGAAGAACTTCTTGCCGCGACAGAAACAATTGTAACTCTAAAAGATGCTCGCAGATTTATTGAAGACCATTCCGACCTGTTGGGGAATACGGGGGCTAGAGCGCCGAAAAATAACCAGTCTCTTTTACCGTTCAGAATTATACAACTATCCCGGAGCGCCTCTTTACTCATCGGCAAAAATGCAGCAAACAATGAGTTACTGACCTTTACCCATGCCCGTCCCAATGATATATGGCTCCATGCCCGTGGTTCAGCTGGCTCTCACTGTGTGCTGAAAGGTGCAACATTACAACATCAGAATGAAATCAAAAAAGCCGCAGAAATTGCTGCATGGTATTCTGCTGCAAAACATTCTGAACTCGTACCCGTAATGTATACCCTTAAAAAATATGTCAGGCGTGGGAAAAACCTTCCAACAGGTCAGGTAATTGTTGACCGTGAAGAGGTAGTGATGGTCAGACCGTCAAAAACGGGTGCACCAGATGCATAGGCAATCACAGATCTCATCGCTATGTAACAAGTTACTGCTGTATTCTTTGCTTCGACGTGATTGAAAAAAAGGAAATTAACGACTGGTTTGGCATAAGAAATTACCAAAAACCTCGCTTAATTTTTCAGTATCGGGTAATATTGGATTCTTAAAAATAGCTGGGCTATTTATTCTTTATTATTGCAAGAAAAGAGCCATTTTCTTTCACGATCAACCAGTATGTTTTAACAACTTTATTCAAGTCGCACTCACTATGGAAACCTATAAACTTGTCTTACCTGAACACCTTAACCATTATGGTTTTCTGTTTGGCGGCAACCTTTTGAAATGGATCGACGAGGTGAGCTACATTACTGTGTCACTGGATTATCCCGGTTGCAACTTTGTCACGGTAGGGATGGATAAGGTAGAGTTCAAAAAAAGCATACTGGGAGGATCAATTCTTTGTTTTGTAACAGAAAAGACCCGAACAGGAAAAACTTCAGTAGAATACACCGTCCATGTCTATAAAAAAAGTATTGAAACTGGTGAACGGATTCTTGCGTTCAGCACGCATATCACCTTTGTATGCCTTGATGAGAGTGGCCTAAAAAAGGAACTTTGCTGCGGGTATAAAACATCGGGTTCAGGTAAAAACTGCCTTTGAGGGCATTTTTTTATGCGTTCTGTTACCGCGAAGTATTAAGCACTGAATTGCTTAAACTGACGACAAGGGCAATGCCGATAACGGCCATGACGATATTGGCCAGCCACATGGAGAGAAAGGGGTCGAGGATGCCCCGTTCGGCAATTTTTTCACCCGAAATCATGAGCATCCAATAGAGTACAAAAAAGAGCAAGGACATTGCCGCGCCAACTCCAAACCCACCTCGCCTTGCCAAGACACCAAGGGGGGCTCCGACAAGAACAAATATAAAGCAGGCAAGTGAGAGTGAGTATTTCTTGTGATACGCCGCCATATATTTGTTTTTCATCTCCCTGTTTGCATTGATACTTTTGAGTTCTCCATCAAGAGTATCAATCTGGCGGTCAACATATGCTGCTGCGGTATTGTACCCTGCCGGGTTCATTTGGGCACTAGACTGAGAGTGCCGATGTGGGGTGGTATCAACACTTGTTTGCGTAATGCTGCGCTGCAGGTTTTCAAGCGGCAGTTGTATGTGCTTTTCAGATACCGATATCCTTTTACTGAATTCATCGACAATGAGCAGGAGTTCCTTTGCAGAGAGCTCTGTATCTCCCGAACGCACCCTGTCTGCGGTGTTTCGTGAAAAGCCAAAACCGGTTGATTCAAATATAAAACGATGCTTTTTAAAGCTCATGTGTCGGTATGGCTTATGATCAAGCTGACTGATCTGATGAATTTCACCGTTATTAAGCGTCATGACCAGATACTGAAAATCAGGAGTAAAATCTATACTCCCCTTTTCAGCGCTCACCATAGCATTGTAATCGGGCCTTGTAGTATCATAAATGACAATCCCCATAATCTCTTTGGAGCGGTCATCAGATTTACGGACATAGATTGAATAACCATCAATAAGGTTTGAGAAGGCATTTTCTTTCAATCCAAAAGCAGGTTTTGCCCTTGTAATATCAATCATCAGGGATTTTGCGTAAAAGTTAGCCTCCGGCATAATGACATTATTGAAGCGCTCAACAAGTGCTGAAAGAAAAAGACCAGCAATGAGAACCGGAATCATGACACGGTAAAGCGAGATCCCTGACGCCCTTAAAACGGTCATTTCAGATGTAGTGGTTAGCGACCCGAAAACCATCACAACCGCAATAAGCACCGCCATAGGCGCAGCCAACCCAACCATCCACGCAGACTGCAGCACAATAAGCTCCACAATAGCAGAAAACTCAATCCCCTTGCCTATAAAACGGTCATCAAAAGTGGCAAAAAACTGCAGAATCAGAACAAAAACAATAGTAATAAAAGCAAACAGGAAAGGACCAAGATGCGATTTCAGGATATAGCGGTCGATAATCTTCATAAAAATCTCTTGTTCACTCTCCTTCGTTGCAGGAACACTCTGGCTGTACCAATAGAGTGAAATACTCTATCAGCTGAAAATATATAATAAAATACCATTGATCAGGAGGTACGTGCGAACTGAACCGCTAAAAAATGAAGAATCTCAGCTAAGTGCTTGTAGGGTTACCCATTGACTTTCACGCCTTCTGGGTAATGCCCGCACAAGCAGTATCCGAGTCGGAGTCAATTATTACCTCGCGTACCGGGAGAAACCTTGCTAATAACATCCATAATATCAGTCATTCAAAACGTCCTCCAACGACCGCGCCACAACATACCTTGCAGGCGTCTCACCAAGACTGAGTGCCTTGAAATGGGCCTTACCGCACTCAATCTTTGCGCTTTCCTTGTCACCTATATCATCGGTGAATAGCCCGCTCTTGGTCTCGACAACAAAATATATCCGTTCCTCTTCATCATGTTCGACAAGTACCGCCCAGTCTGGATTGTAGGTGTCGAGAGGAGTAGGAATCCTGAACCATCCCGGCAGTTTCGCATAGACCTTGATGGCCAGATTTTTCTCCAACTGATCAGCAAAGATAGCTTCAACGCCGGAATCATAAACCACCTGTTCATAGACTGATTTCTGAACCGGAACCAAATTTTTCAGGTAACCTGTCAGCTCTTGCTGCTCAAAAAGCTCTTGGGCGTAAAAAAATTCATCGCCAAGCCGGTGATACTTGATACCATCCACAATTGCAAGGCGCTTGCATCGATTGATGGCTTCGGCAGCAAGCTCAATAAACTGCTGAGGATTGCGCTTGAAATCGCTGAGCCGTTCGCTTTCTATCAGAATACGATGAATGGTGCGGCGAGTAAGCTGTGTTCGATCCTGCAGATCAGTAAGCAGGTCAGGTAACTCAATTTCGCGTTCATCAAGCACAACCGTTGCGGCACCACTCCGTTCTGTAGCTTCCACTCCCGATTTCCCAATGACTATATCAGCCTTGTGCCATTGCAAGCGCGTTTTCGATATGGGCGGAGCATTTTGCAATCCTTTGGTGCAGCTATCAATCAGCTTTTCATTGTCAAACTGCACCCGGTAGGTCGTTTTATGCTTGATTTTATCCCAAAGCTCTTTGAACTCAGGGCTGTGCAGCACTGCCTGGCGGGTAAGCACCTGCCGGCGATCATCCGCATTCTTGATCTCCAGCCGTCCTGCAAGCTTTTTGAGCACTGCAGTAATCTGATCAAGCTGTCCAGTAAATGGCTCCGGTACAACGAGAGTACCTTCCTTAAGTGCTCTCTTTAGCGAATCCTGCACCTTGCCTTTGCTATCGATATAGCTCTGCTCTTTCAGATGCTCCCACAAGAGCTTTGACTGCTCGAAGCCCAGTGGAATCGCCTCACCTTCATTAGTGGTAACGAAAATGGCTGCGAACTGGTGTTCCTCCACAATCCCAAAACGAATTCCGGTCTCCTGCTCAATCTCTTTCTGAAGATTCTCAGCAAACTGCTCATAACTCTCGGTTGCAATAACCGTCAGCGTATTGACCTCAAAACCACGAAGGCGTAAGCCTTGCTGGTTTACACAGAGCCGCAGACCACGGCCTATTGTCTGGCGGCGTTCACGCTCGGAACCCATCTCACGCAGAGCACAAATCTGGAAAACATTGGGATTATCCCACCCCTCCTTGAGAGCTGAATGGGAAAAGATGAATTTAAGCGGCGTATCCAGAGAGAGCAGCATCTCCTTCTCTTTCATGATAAGGTTGTAGGCCCGTTCAGCACTTTCACGATTACCCTGATTGTTCTCCTCGGTATTGGTCCAGCCACCTTTTTTGTCGATTGAGAAATAGCCGTTATGAACCTCTTCGGCGGCATGCGTCAGGTCAACTTCACTGAACAGCGTGAGATAATCAGGTAACTTTGCCGCCCGCCGATATTCTTCCTCGAAAATGCGGGCATAATCGCCCTTCACTGAATTACTGTCAGCATCGTAAGAGCGATATTTGGCAACCTCATCAATAAAGAAAAGCGAAAGCACCTTGATACCCTGCGGGCGCAGACGCAGCTCCTTGTCAAGGTGTTCCTTGATGGTGCGGCGAATCATCTGGCGCTGAACGGCAAGAGCATCTACATCTCCATAAGCCTCGCCAAGTTTCAGGAATTGCTCACCACCGGGAAAGCGCAACTCCATAAACTCCTTACCCTTTTCAACACGGATTTCACCGATAGAGCAGTCAGCATAGATCGAGCGGCTGGTAATCATTTCAAGATTATCTCCATCAGCCACAAGCTGCTCTTTTCGCTTGACACCGATGGCTGTCAGCTTGTCGAGTTCAATAAGTGCGGAAATCGTACCACGCTTGTTCTCGACCTTCAAGAGACGAAGATATGGCTTGTTGTAGGCATCTTCCACCGTAGTAGCCGCAACTTCGATCTGCTTCACCAGCCCCTTGTCGTGCGCATCAACCGCATCAAGACGATAAACCATCTGGTGCTTGTCCACATGCGTAGCGGAATAACGCAGGGTACAAAGCGGGTTCATGGCATCGAGCGCAGTCTTTCCTGCACCTGAGAGACCGCCATCAACGCTTTGCGGTTCATCGATTATCAGGATGGGCCTCACCGCCTTCACAAGATCAATCGGCTTTTCCCCCCCAGTAGGCTCATTGGCACCCTTCCCATAAATATTGTTGACATCCTTTTTGTTAATGGCACCAACCGTCATCACCATAATCTGGATTTGCGAGCTGGTAGCAAAATTACGCACCTGCCCCAGCTTCGAGGAGTCATAGAGGAAATATTCAAAAGGCACACCAGCATAGAGCCCCTTGAAGTGCTCTTCGGTAATCTGAAGGGTTTTGTAAACCCCCTCCTTGATTGCCACTGAAGGGACAACAATGACGAATTTGGTAAAGCCATACCGCTTATTGAGTTCAAAGATGGTACGCAGATAGACGTATGTTTTTCCCGTTCCTGTCTCCATCTCTACCGTAAAGTCACCGGAAGCAAGGGTGCCGGAAGGCGGCAAACCATTGCGGAGCTGAATATCATGCAGGCTCCTGAACAGATCATCGTCGAGCAGAGTCAGACGATTGCCAATGCCAAGATCACTCTCCATGCCGGGAAACTGCATATTTTTCGTTGTCGGCATAGTAACGGTAAACTCTGTGCGGCAGATCTCCTGCCCGCGAAAGAGGTCGCACACCGCTTCAACCGCCTGAAGTTGATAGTCAAGGTTTGGTTCAAAGTGCAGTTTCATTCTTTTTCCTCCTTTCTGGCTCTTTGCCTTGCTTCAATGAGCCCGCGTTCCCGGGCAAGCTCACGTTGCAGCTCTTCCTCTGTCGGCAGAAAAAGCATATATCGCGACGCAAAGAGTTGTTTGTACTCATTGAGCACCGAATACCTCGCCACCACCTCATCGTGTTCAGCACAGAGAATCAGCCCAACCGTCGGGTTATCGCTATCGCTACGCCGAAGCTCATCAAACATCCGTGTATACATCTCCATTTGTCCAATATCCTGATGCGTCAATTTCCCGATTTTCAGGTCAATCAGCACAAAGCATTTCAACAGATAGTTGTAAAAGACCAAATCAATATAAAAGTTGTGAGATTCGGTTGTAACCCGATGTTGCCTGGCAACAAATGCAAATCCCTTGCCCAGCTCCAACAGAAATGGCTGTAGATGTTCAATAATGGCGGACTCCAAATCCGATTCCTGAAAACAGCTCAATTCTGGAAGGCCAAGAAAGTCGAGTATGTACGGCTGTTTGATAACGTCTATCGGGTTACTGACCACTTGCCCTTCACTGGCCAGTCTGAATACACCATCTTTGTCCCTGCTTTTGAGCAGACGGGCAAAAAGAAAGCTGTGAATCTGCTTTTCGAGGTGAGAAACGTCCCACCCCTCCTTTTCTGTCTCAATCTCATAGAAAAGGCGCTCATTACGGTTCTCGACCTTCAGAAGTGCCCGATAATGGGTCCAACTTACCGAAGCTGAAAAACCAAGCAATTTTAGGCTATCAGCCGCAAAAGAGAGGTCATCAATGATACCATCTTCTGATATTCTTGCATCCTCGAAACTCTTGCCTGCCAATTGGCCACAATCCGTGTGGCCAATCTCGCTGACTCCAAAACCAATGGTATCGAATTGGCCACTTGAGAGGTGGCCAATTGCCGGAACACGGTCAGCATAAACCCGATAAAACTGGCGAAAATATTTCAGGTTCGAGTTTGAAAAACCTTTGCCATATCGGGCAGTAAGTCCCAGAGAAAGGTTGCGCAAGAGTGTTTCGCGGTACCCCGCACGCCGTTCACCCTGCTGAATTTCGAGCACTATTTCACGTCCGATAAGCCAATAGGCAATCACCATGTTGCTGTTGACTGCCCGGACCACATTGGCCCGAGCCTGATCCAGAATCAAGATGACCCGGCTCATCAAATCACCGGCTTGATCGATACTCTGTTTATTTTTTGCCATTGCTACAAGCTCCTTATGATTTCGAGCCCATGCTGCTGAAGAATAGCTGCAAGGTTGGTCTTTGCAACATCATCAGCAAAGGCGCTGTCGCGGAACACGCAGGTTGTGGCACCTGCCGGAGCAAGCTCTTTATGCCATGCAACAATGCCTTGAGCGAGAGGCTCAACCTCATCACGACTGATAGGAGTGGCAAGGCAGACGAGCAGCACGCCACCGCCGACGGTGTGAACCTCTTTACCGGCAAACGTCCGTTTCTCGATAGGTACACAGAGATCAAGACCAAGCTTGAGGAGCAACTCATAGAGAATATCCGCCTCGCTGCGATCAGCCTTCAAGTGGTCGATAGAGTTGGAAAGGGCAAGTTCGAGGTTGTCGCGATCCGATTCCCAGGTATTGATGTTGCTTGAATCCAGCTTGAAGACGCGAAAACCAAGATCACCGGGAAAAAGGGGACTCTCATCCTTGATTTTTTTGGCGGCACGGCGGAGGCGTTCTTTGGTGAGTTCTGCAATGGTTTTATAGCCAGCCCTGAAGGCTTCGCTGTCGGACGCACAGGGTTCAGGTAGCTGAACGAGAATAAATTTCCGGGTACCATTGTCCTGCTTGTTCAAGTCAAGCACGGCATGACCGGTAGTACCTGAACCAGCAAAAAAATCAAGAATGAGGTCTTGAGATTGTGTTGCAACTATTTTTGCCATTCTTTGAATCAACCCATGTGGCTTGGGAAAGTCAAAAACTTTACCACCCATTAAACTCTCTAAGGCTTTACTCCCTTCATCAGTAGAACCAGTATCATCATATGACCAAAAATTTACTGGCACCATACCACCATCCATTTCAGAGAGAAACTTCTTTAACCGTGGATAAGTATTTTCACCATTTTTCCCCCAATAGAGCTTATTCCCTGCTTTATGAGCCTCATATGTAGATTTTTCATATTTCCAAGCATTTGTAGGGTGCCAAACAACTACCCCAGAGTAAGGATTTTCTATACCATAGTAAAGGTTAGGTCTTTGCTCTTTTGTTGCAGGATTTACATAAGACACACTTGTCCATAATCCACGAGAATCGTTATCGGGATTTGTGTAAATTGAATCAGACTTTTCATTCCTTGGCTCTTTTATTTCTGCTAATAACTCGCTTTTTCGATAACAAAGGATATGCTCAACAAGTGATGCAAACGTTTTAGAGTTATTACTTCTTGTAAATCTTTTTTCCCATGAAATGTCTGCCAAAAAATTTTCCTCTCCAAAAATCTCATCGCACACTTTCAGTAGATTACTCAGCTCACCATCATCAATGCTGATAAAAATCACCCCATCCTCCCGCAGCAAATTCCTCGCCAGCTTCAGCCTTGGATACATCATATTGAGCCAATCGGTATGAAAGCGCCCGCTTGCCTCGGTGTTACTGGTGATCTTCCTCCCTCCCTCAACCTGGCCGGTAAGTTCGAGGTAGTTTTTGATGTTGTCCTGGAAATTGTCGGGGTAAACAAAATCCTTGCCTGTGTTGTATGGCGGATCAATATAGATGAGCTTTACCTTGCTGGAATAGCTCTTCTGCAACAGCTTGAGCACTTCAAGGTTATCTCCCTCAATCATCAGATTCTTTGTGGTATCCCACTCTACACTTTCTTCTGGACATGGACGCAGCGTACCGGTTGATGGAGTGAGAGCAAGCTGCCTAGCTTTCCGTTTGCCATACCAGTTAAGACCGTATTTCTCTTCCCGCTCTTCCACTGCACCGCCGAGCAGTTGGCGGAGCACCTCAAAATCAATCTGCCCCTCGGTGAACGCCTCAGGAAAGAGTACCCTCAACTGCTCAATATTGCCTGCCAGAATATCGGCTGATCGGGCTTTGGGATCATCTGCAGTGAACGGTTTCATGCTCGCCTCTTCGTGTTCGGTCATAATTTTTGTTTTGTTGCTGCCAGTTCTGCTTCAATCCGCTTGAGTTCCAGGTTCAGTTCAACCTGCCGAAGTATCTGCCTCTCTTTTGCCGCCAAAGTGCGCAGACAACCGATCTCTTCATGCAACACTCCACACTCCCGCAAGGCATTACGGGGAGCTACAGCATACTCTGTGCGTTTTCTGCAAGTGCGAAACTCCCCGACACCATTGCTGTATTCAGTGCCACCAATTGAAAGTTCCGATGTGACTGTAGGCAAAAGAAGACTCGATTGTAAACGTGCTCCCATTTCATGACACATTTCGGAAAATGCGAAAAGCGAAAAAGAGGGCGTTACAATATAAAGCTGGCAACCAGCTGTGAGACTTTGACGAAGGAGATCGATGACTCTATCTGTCCCACTGTTCTGAACGAGTTTCATAGAAGAGGACTTCCTATTTGAATCGTAACCAATCGGTGCATGATGGAAAAGGTTAGAACAATTTCATTAAAGTCCGAGATTACTCAACGCATAATATTTACCAATTATTCATATCGAATAAAAGATATTCCGCAGGTTACGGACGATATTTTGACGTGTTTCAAGTGGCAATATACCGACGAAGGTGGGACAAACTGTAAAAGACAGTGGAAATGTTTAACCTATACACAACCCGGTAGCACGATTTCGATCTCTCAAAAAAACTTCCTTTTTTAAGACACATTGCGCATCTCTTCTTTTCAAGATATTACATATGCTCATATATGCCCTCGGCCAGTTTCAAATCGGCATAGATAATTGTTGGCGGTTTTCAGCGTATGCTTTGGTCGGCGGCCTCAGACGGTGGAACGTAAGCAGGAATGGTACAGGTTAATCATTTTGTCCAGTAGTGGACTTTTTTAGCCTAAAAGAGAATCTGGGGTTTGAGGGGTTCCGGCGGCGACTTGATCGATAAAAGAATTCACTTTATCTCCCTACATCGAAATGTTATTTAAAACACACCACACTCGAGATCATTGACCGATTAGCAGAACTACTCGATATTGGTAAAAGGAGTTAACTGATTTTGCTTTTTTCTCCATACAATCCCTGCAAATATTCCGCCTATTCCCATAAGAACAGCGGTTGAGGGTTCAGGTACAGGAGCTAAGGCTGGATCACCTGATTTGATTTGTACAGCATCGAGTACTCCACTTCCAGATAGTTTGGAATAGTTCACTGCAAGATACCCAGTAGCATCTGAAAAAGCCGTTATCTCAAAATAATTCTGATTTATAACGTAACCTGTTGTTGCTGTATTGGTTGTGAGTGTCCCAGCGAGTTGATCAGTCTTGTTACTACCATTTGAATACTTTATGTTTGTTTTGTCACCAGGTGTTGAACTCTGGCTATAAACGTAAAGCGTGTACTTACTGTTAGTATTTAACCCTGAAAACGACACCGTCTTACCGCTGCCGCTGCTGGTTGTGTAGGAATAACCTTCCAGTATGGTATTTGAATTAGCAGATAACCCATTCGTTAAGGTTAGGCTGGTACCCCAAGTCACTTTAGCCGTGTTACCGGTCGCTAATCCAACCAAATCAGAAATGGTACTCGATCCATTATTTGCCTTATAATTGGAGTTAGTAACATTGACCAACCTGTTGGTTAATGCAGGATCATTGATTGCCCCTAAAAAGGAACCTGGAAGTAATGAGTTACTGAAGCTGATAGTAATAACATCACTGGCTAGTGCTCGCTGAGGGCTATGGAGCAAAGCTAAAACAAAGAATACAAATAGAAATATGTTTTTAATAAACTGCATCACTGGTGTCCGGTTGTTAAAAACAATAGCATCCATACCTGAATATAAATTCCCACCACTTTAAATACAATAATTACGCCAGATTTTGCATTATCCTTCAATATATCTCTGAACCGCTATTAATTACTGAGATAAAAGACGGAAGACCAACTTTAGCTGCTGGCTGAAAAGAGCTATCCTCTCAGGACAGCTTGTGTTTTGTTGAGGTTCAGGAATCACCCCAAACGTCGATAGGGGGCACCTCTATTTGTTCCTAAGGTTTAAAGTACAATTGAATGCATGAGGCCCAAGATCAAAATAAACACCTCATCCAAAGCAGACTCCAGGGAGTAAAAACACAAAAGACTTACAAGCCTGAACCTGTAAGTCCTTATGTTATATGGTGCGCCCGGGAGGACTCGAACCTCCAACCCATTGATTAAGAGTCAATTGCTCTACCATTGAGCCACAGGCGCATATAATCTTATTTTGCAGGCAACGCTGGAAGCGATGGTGCTGCAGGCAATGTATTACCTGGAGCCGCAGGCGCTGCAGGAATAGTTCTCTGAAGTATGCTTTCCGGCGTGGCTGTTGCAGCCTTTCTGCCAGGAAGAGTAAACTGTGCTATAAAACAAAGCACCATAACGATAGCAGCAAGAATACCGGTAGTCTTGCTTAAAAAATCACCAGTCCTTCTTACCCCAAGCGTCTGAACAGTGCCAAGGCCTGACATTCCGCCGGCAAGGCCGCTGCCGCTCTTGGGACTCTGCAGCAAAATTGAGCCAATAAGCAGGATCGATGCAAGTAAACCTACTATGACAATAAAAACATGCATTTACAGCCGCTTTAATAATTTTGCAAATATCGTATCTTCATATGATAATGGCCTTAAGTTAGCAACTTTTAAAAAATATCCAAATCGTGTTTTCTGATGCTGGAAAAATAGTTGTAGTAGCAGGTCTTATAATCGTGGGATTCGGCCTGCTCCTTATGGCTTTTGAGGGTGCAGCTGGAGGACGGTGGTTCAGCTGGCTGGGAAACATCCCGCTTGATATCAAGATAGAGAAAAGTAACTTCCGGTTTTATTTTCCAATTGGCTCCTCAATAGCTCTTTCAGTTCTGGTGAGCTTCGTGCTTTTTCTTATCAACAAATTTATCCGCTAATCACTATACACATGCAAGAAAAAGCAAACACCGCGCTGCGTACCGCTACGGTAACGAGAACCACAAAAGAGACTGATATAACAGTGACTCTCTCTCTTGACGGTACAGGAGAAAGCTCGATTAATTCAGGAGTGGTATTTTTCGATCATATGCTGACGAATTTCAGCAAACATTCAGGATTTGATCTTTCACTAACATGCAAGGGTGATATTGAAGTGGATGACCATCATACCATTGAAGACATAGCCATTGTTCTTGGCAATGCCATTACCGATGCTCTTGGTGATAAACGCGGCATAGCACGCTATGGATGGTCAATCATACCCATGGATGAGGCTCTGGCCCGCTGTGCGGTTGATCTTGGGGGGAGAAGTTTTTGTATCTTTGATGCGAAATTCAAACGGGCGGTCATCAGAGGCTTTTCGACGGAAATGGTGAAGCATTTTTTTGTTTCGCTTTCGGAAAGCATGAAAGCCAATATACACCTGTCGATCCTTGAGGGAGAGAATACGCACCACAAAATTGAGGCGCTCTTCAAATCTTTTGCGTATGCGATGAAAGCGGCTGTTGCGGTTACAGGATCAGAAATCCCATCAACCAAGGGAAAGCTTTAAGCTTTCCCTTGCTGGGGCTTGAGCGGCTCTTATTTGGCGTAGGCTATTGAGCGTTTTTCGCGAACAATAGAGACTTTGATCTGGCCAGGATACTGCGCTTCAGATTCGATTTTATGGGCAATATCATGGGCAAGAACATCTGCCTGTGAGTCGCTGACATTATCACCTTCGACAATAACCCTGATCTCCCTTCCGGCCTGCAGAGCATAGGTTTTCAGTACACCGGGGAATCCTTTGGCTATTTCTTCGAGGCTCTCAAGACGCTTTACATTGCCATCGGAGGTTACCGCGCCACGGGCACCCGGCCTAGAGAGCGAAATAACATTGGCTGCATCAATGAGATCTGCAATGGGAGTCTCTTTGCCTACATCACCATGATGAGCTGCAATTGCATTGAGTACCACGGAAGATTCGTTGAATTTTTTCATAAAGGTCATGCCGGTGATTGCATGAGGTTCATCACTTTCAGGCAGGACAAGCCCGATATCGTGGAGAAGACCGGCACGTTTGGCAATACGGGCATCAAGCTTGAGTTCGGCAGCCATAAGGCCTGCAAGCATGGCAACTTCACGACTGTGCTGCAGAAGGTTCTGACCGTAGACGGTATAGAATTTCATTTTACCAATAAGAGAGATAACCTCGGCAGGCATATCAGAAATCTGCAGTGAGGAGAGCGCTTCTTCGCCGGCACTGATAATAACATCGTCAATCTCCTTTTTGGCATCTTCATAGGCTTTTTCAATAGCAACCGGATGAATGATTCCGTCAACAAGAAGTTTCTTGAGGGTAAGCTTGGCAAGCTCACGGCGCAGTGGATCAAAGCAGGAAAGAATAACAACCTCAGGGGTATCGTCAACAATGATATCGACACCGGTCGCGTTTTCAAAGGCTTTAATATTGCGTCCTTCACGTCCGATAATGCGACCTTTGAGCTCATCGCTCTGGATATGAACGACAGAGAGTGCGTTTTCGGTTGCCTGCTCGAATGAGATACGCTGGATAGCGGTCAAGAGTGTTTTTTCGGCAAGGCGACTGGCCTTCAGCTCTGCTTCTTCATGAATCTGATGAATGGTTTCAGTCGCTTCCTCACGAGCTTTTGCCACCATATTGTCAATCAGCATCTGCCTGGCATCCTCAGCCTGAAGGTTACTGATGCTTTCAAGGCGCTGATTCTGCTCTATAATAGTCCGGTCAAGCTCTTCTGCCCTGTGCTTAACGAGTTCTGTAGTCTGCTCGATCTCCTTACGCTGATCCTGCAGCTTGCGTTCGAGATCGCGGATACCATCACTCTGTTTTTTCAGCTGAGCTTCCTTTTGCTGAGTCTGCTTTTGAAGCTGGTTGTACTTGTTGTTTTTGATGACAACTTCCTGATCAAACTCCCTGCGCTTCTTTTTCCACTCCTGATTAACTTCGCTGACTTTCAGTTCCTTGTACTCGTTAGCCTCTTTTTGTGCTTCCTGTACTATCTGCACCGCACGTTCTTCGGCCTCGAGCACTTTGGTGGTTCCCAGCCGTTCGAGAAAAAAACGTCCCACGAAAAAACCTACGCCAAAAAAAACTAACGAAGCAAAAACAATTAAAAACAGGTTTATAACTATTCCCATTAAACTACCTCCATTTTCATGCTCTTATTGTTAGCAACAAGAAGCACCATTTTAAACAAAAAAAATCCGCACCATGTTTTGAGGTGTGTAAGATCAAGAACCCGTTGTACACGGTGGGTGCCTCCTTCAGATTTTTTGCTTCCAAGGGAACAGTGTTTCCAATGCTCTTGAATACTGAACGGATACGAACAGAAATTCAACAAGGCCTGCAATCAAAAAGAAGAGTTTGGCTCCCTATTCTTTAGAGTTAGTTCTTTTACTTACAAGACACCTCAATCAGCTGGTGCGGATATTTCTTCTCTTTTAATGTAACGGTTTATTGCAGATTTTGCCCTATTAAAACATTGAGCCTGGCAAGGGTCTGCTTCAACGACACAATTTCTTCTTCAAGTTCGATTCTTTTTTCTGCGAACGAAATTGCTGCAAGAACTGCCAGCTTTGCAGACTCAAATGTTGGTGCCTTTTCGGCAAAAAGCCGCATCACTCCATCAACATCACGAGCTGCTTTTTCGGTCAGTTCCCGTCTCTCGACCCTTAAAGGATAACTGTCGCCATAAACATTTACATCAATTTTTTCCATCTCATTACGTTACAAGGTCTGATTGTTTCTGAGCTCCATTTCTATTTTCTGCAAAATCATGACTAACTTGTGTTTTACCTGCATTTGTTCTGCATAGGAAAACACGCCTTCGGAACTTCCGCTTGCTTCCATGACCGTTGAACCGACACTTCCGGGCAGCTTACATGACCTCAAGATATTTTGCAGACTTGATAGTTCAGATCGCAATAAATCATTCTCTTTCCGGCACTCGTTCAACCGGGCAATGAGGAGCTGAATATTTTCCTCAAGAAGGTTGACATCAACCTTGATGTTCTGCCCATCGAAATCTTGCATAGAACAAAGAGTATCAGACTTGTCGAATTACCGCACCAAGCTTACTCTCGGCATTACTGCCGACTTTAGAAAGAATATCACTGATTCTTTCGTCCTGCAATGTTCCCGTATAATCAGCAATTTCAAGTGAGAGTGCAACACTGCGCTCTCCCCCATCTTTTTTGGTGCGCTGGAAAAGATCAAACACATTCACATCCCTGATTAAAGAGTCACTTGAACGGACAAGCTCCACAAGTGACTGAACGGTAACAGACGGCGGAAGAATAAGCGATAAATCCCTCTGAACAACAGGAAATCTGGACGGTGGAACATAGGTAACATCCGGATTGAAACATAATTCCAGAACTGCCGCATCAATTTCAGCGACAAAAACGTCCTGGACTATATCAAAAGCATCCAAAAGGCCAGTATCGACCTGCTGAACCACCCCCCACTCTCTCGGAGCGGGTCTTTCCCTTTTCTATCACTTGAAGATCAACAGTGACAGTTTTTTCATTATAAATATTCACCGCTGATTTATCAAGCAAATTCAGCTTCTCCAAAAGCATCTCTACTGCGCCCATAACATCGTAAAAATCAGCCTTTTCCGGCGGCAGGTTCCATACGCGGGGAAAACGGCTGCCCGTCATGGCGATAACAAGATACTCCTGTTCATGGAAGCCATCAAGCTGCGACTGACCAACTCTCTCAGCCTCTGGAACTGTCCGGAACCCCCTTGCTACCTCAAAGAACTTTAAATCCCTGTTACCGTGCCTGATATTATGGCTGATAACCTTGAGAAACCCAGGAATGAGGCCTGGCCGAAGAACCTCAAGACCTTCACTGATAGGGTTAAGAACACTGACAAGCCGGTCACTGAACAACCCGGCCTCTTCTCTTTTGATGAGCGGGTTGGTAAGAATTTCCCTGAAATTCAAACCGACCATGATGGAACGGAGGAAATCAGGAAAAAACTCCGGATACTTGCGGGACTCCGGGTAGGTTGTAGCCATCTCTGGGGAGGGCTGAATATTGTCGTAACCATAGAGACGGGCAATCTCTTCAACCAGATCTATTTCTCCTGAAACATCAACCCTGAATGACGGGACAATAAAGGTTATCGACTTTTCGTCAGTTCCGTGGACAGAAAAACCGATTCGCTGAAGCATGCCTGCCATATCGGCGGCACTTATGGAACTGCCGAGGAGGGCGTTGACCTTGTCGGGCCTCAGAACTACCTGACGAAGATCATCACAGACACTACCCCACTCGCGGGTATCGTCAACTGTTCCACCGGCAAGCTCGAGAATAAGAGCTACTGCGCATTCGGCAGCCCGCTTGACGTTTCCCGGATCAATCCCTCTTTCAAACCGGTAAGAGGAATCAGAAGAAATACCGGCTTTTTTTGCTGATTTCCGGATCATGGATGGATCGAAATATGCGGCTTCAAGCAGAATATCAGTTGTGGTATCACTGACTGCTGAATCAAGACCGCCCATGACACCTGCAAGAGCTGCAGGTTTTTCGCTGTCACAGATAACCGGCATTCCCGGTTCAACATGGCATACCTGCTGATTGATCGCTGTAAACTCTCCGCGCATATCACTTCTGACGACGACACGCTCTCCTGAAAGCTTGCCCAGATCGAAGGCGTGGAGTGGCTGACCAAGCGCATGAAGGATATAGTTGGTAATATCAACGATGTTATTCTTTGGCCGTAGATCAATACTTTCAAGCTTCCGGCAAAGCCACTCGGGTGAAGGGGCAACTTTTATGCCTCGTATGACAACGGCGGTATAATAGGGACAGGCCTCGGCATCCTTGACATCCACAAGCGGACTGGTTGTTGAAAAGAATACCGGCGTATGCTTCGGGTAGTGTATTTTTTCCGGTTCTGCAAGCTCTCTGGCAACACCAAGATGGGAAAGAACATCGGGACGGTTAGGTGTTACTGCAATGTCGAGCTGAACATCGCCCTGAAGGTAGCGTGCAAATGGTTCTCCGATGGTGCATGTTGGTTCGAGCTCCATGACACCTGAGTGGTCGCCGGATAATCCAAGCTCATCGGCAGCGCAAATCATTCCAAAAGAGCGCTCGCCACGTATTTTTGATGCCTTTATGGTGATGGTTTGGCCATCTGGGAAGTGAAGCTTCGCTTTTTCAGTAGCAACAGGAACCAGCATTCCCGGTTTTACATTCGGTGCGCCACATACAATCTGAAGGAGTTCATCACGGCCAACATCAACTTTGCAAATGGTCAGTCTTTCAGCATTGGGATGTGGCAGAACCTCTTCGATTCGGCCGACAACAACGAGATCATCAGGAAGAGTGCACTCATGAACATCCTCCACTTCAAGCCCGAGAAACGTCAGCTTTTCGACAAGTGATGGGATACTGGAGGAAAAGGCGGGAAGAAAATCTTTGAGCCAGTTGACAGATATTTTCATAAGACGCGGGAAAATCTGCATTCATGAATTAAAAAAAGCCCTGAGCCGGCAACGAACAGAGCTTTACATATAAAGAGTGACCCCAACGGGATTCGAACCCGTCCCGCCACCTTGAAAGGGTGGTGACCTAACCGCTAGTCGATGGGGCCAAAAAACATGGGTGAATGAGGGGACTCGAACCCCCGGCCTCCAGGGCCACAACCTGGCGCTCTAACCAACTGAGCTACAATCACCATGGAAAAACTACGGACTTCCATTTGTGCGCCCGACTGGACTCGAACCAGTAACCCTCAGCTTAGAAGGCTGATGCTCTATCCATTGAGCTACGGGCACAGCATCAATCATCAGAACTTCTCCACTTTCTGTCGGGGTGCCGAGACTCGAACTCGGGGCCTCCTGGTCCCAAACCAGGCACGCTACCAACTGCGCCACACCCCGTCTTCCATAACAGTAGAAGGCTCCTAATATACCACAAGAACAATAACTACCAAAAAATAATTTCAAAAAACACTACCTCGACAATCCGAACTTAAACGCTTTCGTAAAAAAGGGATAGACGCAATAATCCAAGGAAAAATGAATCATTGGAACAATAAAATTCCCCCCAACTGATTGCCTGCAACAGAGAATCAGCGATGGTTCAGGAAAAAGTCACCAATGATCTGCCTCAGCTCAGCATGACAGACCATCTCAATGGCCTCGGCAGGAGTAACAAGCTTTCGGCGGCGATCATGCATTTCATCCCATTCATCAAGCATGGTTTCAATGAAAAGCGGATAAACCAGAACCGAAAATGACTTGCCAAACTTGCGGTACCGGTACTTTCCAGCTTCTTTGTGGTGTACAACACCTATTAAACCAGCTTCTTCATAAGCTTCTTTTGCTGCTGATTCTGCGGGTGACAACCCTTTTTCGACATATCCCTTAGGAATGATCCAGCGTTCTTTCTTTCTGGAGGTAATAAGCACCAGCCTGTTGTCCAGGACAGGAATAACACCTGATTGCTTAAACACTCCTTTGAAGCTTCCTGCCATAAGGGATCAAGTTATTTTCTGAAATATGATTTCAATCAGGAACAAACAGCTCTTAATGAGTAGAATCAGTTGACGAATATGCATGCCATGAACGTAAAATACAACTGATTTCTGTATTTAAATTACTCTATCGGGGCAATTGGTCTCTTTAGTTTAATAACTCTTTTTTGTAACATAAGAAGAGAAACAAAAAGGGGTTGATGTAACAACAAAAACCATCGGAAAAACATGAAAGCAATCATTCCTGTTGCCGGGGTAGGCAGTCGTCTGCGCCCGCACACTCTTTCGAATCCTAAAGTATTGCTTAACGTGGCTGGCAAGCCCATTATCGGCCATATTATGGATAAGCTGATCGCATCGGGAATCGATGAAGCCATTGTTATTGTCGGCTATATGGGTGATATGATTGAAAAGTGGCTTCTGCAGCACTATTCCATAAAATTCACCTTTGTCACTCAAAAGGAGCTGCTGGGACTGGCTCATGCCATCTGGATGTGCAAGCCTTACGTCACTGAGGACGAGCCTTTGTTTATTATTCTCGGTGACACCATTTTTGATGTTGATCTTGATGCTGTTCTGAAAAGCCCTGTTTCTACCCTTGGAGTAAAAGAGGTTGAGGACCCGAGGAGGTTTGGAGTTGCTGTAACCCGTGATGAAAAAATTCTTAAACTTGTTGAAAAACCTGATACTCCCGTCAGCAATCTTGCCATTGTGGGACTTTATTTTCTAAAACAGGCCGGATCGCTTTTTAAAAGTATCGATTACCTCATTGATAAGGAGATAAAGACAAAAGGAGAATACCAGCTCACAGATGCCTTGCAGCACATGATAGAACTTGGAGAGACATTCACTACATTCACCGTTCAGGGCTGGTATGACTGCGGCAAATCAGAAACTCTTCTCTCCACCAATGAAATCCTTCTGAAAGACAACACCTCGACAAAAAAATATCCAGGAAGTATTATCAATAATCCGGTCTTTATTGCTGACAGTGCCACTCTTGAAAACGCCATTATAGGCCCTAATACAACTATAGGAGAACATGCTGTCATTTCGAATTCCATTATCAAGGATTCCATTATCGGTAATGATGCGCAGGTTGAGCATATCATTCTCGAACAATCAATCGTCGGGAACAATGCCTCCATTACAGGAACACACCGCAAAATAAATATCGGCGATTACTCGGAAATACGGTTAGGATAAGAGATTTTTTGCATAGAAGAAGACGATTGCTTACATTTTACCTGTATTTTTTTGGCATCCCCATTACCTATGGACACGGTGCCGCAAGCTTTAAAAAGGGTTACGCCCTGAGCTTGTCGGAAGTTTTTCCGTGTCCAGTCGATTCCCCGTGAAATCCTCTCACTGAAAAGCTCTCCGTTAATACAGTTTTTTCTGTTGTTGTTACTGTATTTGTTTAATCAAAAACTTATTGAAATATGTCACAGAAAAGGTATTTCTTTACCTCAGAATCCGTATCAGAAGGTCATCCAGACAAGGTTGCCGATCAGATTTCCGATGCTGTACTTGATGATTTTCTTCGTCAGGACTCCAGCTCTCGTGTTGCTTGTGAAACTTTTGTTACAACTGGCCAGGTCATAGTCGGCGGTGAAGTTACAACAAAAGGTGTTGTTGATATCCAGACAATAGCCCGTAAGGTGGTCACAGAAATAGGCTACACGAAAGGCGAATACATGTTTGAAGCCAATTCATGCGGCGTTCTTTCAGCTCTCCATAGCCAGTCACCCGATATCAACCGTGGCGTTGACCGCAAGGAAGAGATTGCTGACGAGTTTGACCGCGTTGGTGCCGGTGATCAGGGTATGATGTTCGGCTATGCCTGCACGGAGACTCCTGAGCTGATGCCTGCAGCTATTCAGCTTGCACAGCAGCTTGTAAAAAAACTTGCTGACGTGCGCAAAGATGGAACGGCAGTAGCCTACCTCCGTCCTGATGCGAAAAGCCAGGTGACTCTTGAGTATGAAAACGATGTAGTCAAGCGTGTTGATGCAGTTGTTGTTTCGACCCAACATGATCCGGAACCGGAAGGTGTGAGTGAAGCTGCATGGCAGGAGGTCATTAAAGGCGATATTATCAAGCACGTCATTAACGCTGTTATTCCAGCGAGCCTGATGGATGATGAGACAAAACTTCACATCAATCCTACCGGTCGCTTTGTTATTGGCGGACCACACGGCGATACCGGCCTGACCGGTCGCAAGATCATTGTTGATACTTACGGTGGAGCAGCTCCTCATGGCGGCGGTGCATTCAGCGGCAAAGATCCTTCCAAGGTTGACCGCAGTGCGGCTTATGCAGCTCGTCACGTTGCAAAGAACATTGTTGCTGCCGGACTTGCAGAGAAGTGCACGGTTCAGGTCTCTTATGCGATAGGTGTTGCCCGCCCTGTATCGATTTATATCAATACACACGATACGGCCAAGCATGGATTGAATGATGCCCAGATCCAGGAAAAAGCGGAAGTGATTTTTGATCTCCGTCCTGCAGCTATCATCAAACGGTTCAGCCTTGACAAACCTGAGGGCTGGAAGTATCAGGATACAGCTGCCTATGGTCATTTCGGCCGTGATATCTTTCCATGGGAAAAAACTGAAAAGGTCGATGAGCTGAAAAAAGCTCTCAATCTCTGCTGAACAATCTTAACCTATTAAATTACTCCTATCGATATGACAGTTGCTGAGGTGCTTGATTATAAAGTAGCGGATATTTCTCTTGCTGAATTTGGACGCAAAGAAATTGATATCGCTGAAAAAGAGATGCCTGGCCTTATGGCTACGAGACGGAAATATGCCGGCAAGTTCCCTCTGAAGGGTGCCCGTATTGCCGGATCACTTCACATGACAATCCAGACGGCCGTACTCATTGAGACCCTGGTGGATCTTGGTGCTGAGGTTCGGTGGGCAAGCTGCAACATTTTTTCAACACAGGACCATGCTGCTGCTGCAATCGCAAAATCCGGTGTTCCGGTTTTTGCGTGGAAAGGTGAAACTCTGGAGGAGTACTGGTGGTGTACACGCCAGATCCTTGAATTTGAAGGGGGAAAAGGGCCGAACCTCATTGTCGATGATGGCGGAGACGCAACCCTCTTGATCATACTGGGTTACAAAATTGAAAACAACCCGGAACTGCTTGAAAAAACTCCAGGCAATGCTGAAGAGAAAGCACTTTACCAGCAGCTCAGGGAGGTCTTTGAAGAAGACAAGCAGCGCTGGCATAAGGTTGCTGCGGAAATGAAGGGTGTATCGGAGGAGACAACTACCGGTGTTCACCGCCTCTACCAGATGCTGGAAAAAGGTGAACTTCTTTTCCCTGCCATCAACGTGAATGACTCTGTCACCAAATCAAAGTTTGACAATCTGTACGGATGCCGTGAATCACTTGCTGACGGCATCAAGCGGGCAACTGACGTCATGGTTGCCGGTAAGGTTGTTGTTGTGCTTGGTTATGGCGATGTCGGCAAAGGCTCTGCCAGGTCTATGCGCGCTTATGGTGCACGGGTGATTGTTACGGAAATTGATCCAATCTGCGCTTTGCAGGCTGCCATGGAAGGCTATGAAGTTTCTACCATGGAAGAGGCTGTCAAGGAGGGAAATATTTTTGTTACCACAACCGGCAACAAAGATGTTATTACTCTTGAGCACATGAAGCAGATGAAAGACGAAGCGATTGTGTGCAACATCGGTCACTTTGACAATGAGATTCAGGTTGAGCAGCTCTACAACTATGCTGGAGCAACGAGACTGAATATCAAGCCGCAGGTGGATAAATACACTTTTGAAACCGGTAATTCCATCTATCTTCTGGCAGAGGGACGCCTTGTCAACCTTGGATGCGCCACCGGCCACCCTTCGTTTGTCATGAGCAACTCCTTTACCAACCAGACTCTTGCACAGATAGAACTATGGACTAAGCAGTATGAAATCGGTGTATACCGGCTGCCGAAAGAACTCGATGAAGAGGTTGCTAGACTTCACCTTGAGCAGCTTGGTGTAAAACTGACAAGGCTTACCAAAGAGCAGTCTGAATACATCGGGATTCCTCTTGATGGGCCCTACAAGCCGGAACATTACCGCTATTGATTGCGGATGTTTCCTTACTGAATGCAAAAAAGGCAACCCATGAAAGGTTGCCTTTTTTGTTTGTTTTTTTGCTGGGGCGGCAGGATTCGAACCTGCGGATGTCGGCTCCAAAGGCCGATGCCTTACCACTTGGCGACGCCCCACTCTATTTGTAACTTCCCGGGCAGGATGAAACATCCGGTGCCGAATATACGCACAATATGATAAAATCACAACCAGTTACCAACAGGACTTACTGGAAATAAGTGCAGAGTGCTGAGTTGGGGTTCAGGGTTGGGTTGGGTTGGGAGTTTTTGGTGTACTGGCTTATAGGGCAGTGTGAAATAGAATTCGCTTCCAAACCCACACCTTGATTCGACACGAATGGTGCCGCCAAGCAGTTCAACATAATCTTTTGAAATGCTCAATCCGAGACCTGAACCTTCATGAGTGCGGGTTATGACGTTGTCAACCTGATGAAAACGATCGAAAATCTTCTCTATCATGTCAGGTGCAATACCGGCACCTGTATCGATCACATAAAACTCAAGGGTACCGTCTATACTGTGATAACCGAAATCAATTTCTCCCTTGCTCGTGAATTTCAGGGCATTTTGAATAAGGTTTGTCAAAATCTGGTTGAGCTTTTCACTGTCTGTTTCAATAATGCTCTCACTGTCGGGAAGCCCTGTTGTACAATTTAAAAGCAACCCTTTTTTGTCTATTTCAGGTTTGAAAAATGAATAGATATCATGCAGGAGTTCGTTAACAGGAGTTTCGCTTATCTGCAGCATAGTCTCACCGGCTTCAATACGCGAAATATTAATAAGGTTGTTAATAAGACTCAGCATCCGGTCGCCGCTTTGCATTATCAGATCAATATATTCAGCCTGTTCCTCTCCTGTCAGATGAGGTTCTTTCAGGAGTTGTGCAAAACCAAGAATGCCGTTCATGGGGGTTCGAATTTCATGGCTGATATTTGCCAGAAACGCTGACTTTAACCGGTCGCTCTCCTCTGCATGCTCTTTCTCCTCGATTAATGCCGCCACCATATATTTCTGCTCGGTGATATCCTCTTTGACCGCTATAAAATTGGTTACTACACCCTCATTATTCCTTATTGAGGAAATAATTGCACGTTCCCAGAAAAGTTCACCATTTTTTTTTCTGTTCTGTAATTCTCCCTTCCACACCTTGCCTGAAAGAATCGTTTTCCAAAGCTCTTCATAGACTGATTTTAGCATGAAACCTGACTGGAGAATCCGGGGATTGTGCCCTATTGCTTCTTCAGCGGAATATCCTGAGTGTTCAATAAAAGCGGGGTTGACGTATTCAATATTGCCAATAGGGTCGGTCATGACAACAACAGTCGGACTTTGCTCTACAGCAACACTCAATTTCTGCAGTTGATTGTAAGCAAGTATGCGATCCGTAACATCATGGATAATTGCATAGAGAATATCTTTTCCCTCAAGTTCCATCTTGTTGCTCAAGACATCAACATCACGGATAGAACCATCTGCTCGGCGGTGGCGGAATAAAAACTGGCATTGTGTTGAGGTTCTGACTTTATCCATATTCACCCTCACCTCATCGGCTGAAGCGCTTGTGATCTGCTGGATACGCATCTGTTTCAACTGTTCAACTGACCAGCCGTAAAAATCTGCGGCGGCATGATTAGCATCGATGATACTGCCTGTATCAAGGTCAAGAAGAATAACTATAGAAGGGTTTTCGAAGAGTCTCCTGAACCGCTCCTCACTTTTCTTCAATGTTTCTTCAGAGCGCTTGCGTTCAGAGATATCATCAAACATTGACAAGACGTAACCTTTCTGAGGGCTGTAGAGGGAGATATCATACCAGTGGTTATCGGTATCGATGAAGATTTCAAACTTGTCGGGGACTCCTGTTTCTGCTACCTTTGCATATTTCTCGATAAACATAGGATTTGACTTGGCCAGACCAGGTCGAATTTCCGTCATTCTCTTGCCTATAACGTCATGCAATCCTGTCAGTTTTGCATAACTTTCGTTAACCTCCTCATAAATAAAATCAACATGGTTGTCTTCATCGGTAATCATCCGATAGTAAGCGTAACCGTGCTATATATAGGAGCTCAGGTTACGATGGAGAACATCCTTAGCCGCTCCGTTTATTGTCTGGCTTGAATTTTTATTTCCCCATTTTTCTCTGGCATGGGTGTTTAACTTCCTGATAAGCATCCTCTTCACCCTCCTTAAAGTGATTTGAGAGTGTTAGAAAAACATATTTTTGCTTTTTCACTCTTGGAAACAGTAACAATACAATGCTCTTAGTAATTCATAAAAGAGCCATAAGCAGCCGGTATATGCTCTTGCTGTTACTCCCTTCAGGGAGTTCATAAATGGAGGTGAAAGCTGGTTGCAGCTGTCAAGGCGCAGAAAAAACCACTGAAGGTCACCTCTATTTTTACTATAGAACAATCAATTTTTTTAATGCATCCCATTTGAATAAAGAGGTACCCTGAACAGGAAATATCAAGAGAAGAAGGGGGCTACAGCTTGCTGATAGGCACTCTAACACGTATCTTCAACTCAACCCCATCGGAAAGTTCAACCTGATTGAGCTGCCGAGTTAGAGAGAGATTCGCTAAACGGACACCTTCTCGGTTATGACAAAAATAAAAATATGCGGAATAACCCGGCTTCAGGATGCTCTTGAAGCAAGTCGGGCTGGAGCTGACGCTCTTGGTTTTAATTTCAGCAGCATAAGCCCTCGAATGATTGATCCGGAAGTTGCAAAGGAGATCATCAAAAAGCTGCCGCCATTTATACAATCCGCAGGTATTTTCGTCGACCATTCACCCGCTGATATCAATGCCATCTGCCGCTTCTGCAGGCTTGATATCGCGCAGCTGCACCATGAACACTACAGCGCTAAAGATGCCCGATCCATTACCAATGCAAAAGTAATAAAGGTCTATCGTCCTCAGGAAGGCTTTACTGTAGAAGAGGTTCTGGAGTTCGCAAAAGAGAGCGGCATCAATACCTTTCTGTTCGATGCATACCAGGCGAAAATGCCGGGTGGGACGGGACAAAGTATCAATGCGACTCTCGCATCGCGCATTTTCAATGAGCTGGAGAGCTCATGCTTCGCCATACTGGCTGGCGGGCTGAACAATTCAAACGTCGGCGATGCTATTCGAAGTACACATCCATACGCTGTCGATACGGCGAGTGGTGTTGAACGTGTTCCAGGGATAAAAGATCCCGTAAAAATAAAAGCCTTTATCAGTGCCGTAGGCGAAAGCCGGGATTAAACTGCTCTGCAGGCAGTTACCTGCCCAAAAATCAGCTCCGAAGCAGTTTCGGGCAATTCGACCGTAATAAGGTGCCCGCAGTCAGGCACTGAGACATAGCTGCCTTTCCGGGCATACTCCTTCAGCTTTTTGGTATTTTCGCTGGTCATGATAGCATCTCCCTCCCCTGCAACAAAAAGAATTGGTATATCGACAGCCTTAACCATATCAGGCACTGACTCTGTAATTTCAAAAGAGGTTATCTGACGGGTTGTCTGATCGATAGCATCGGGGGCACAGAGCCCGAGACTTTTAAACCCGATCAGAATATCATGCAGCATAACCGTATTTTTGGATAGAACAAGCCTTGCAAACATATAGGCTGGAAGCCACCATGTGAGTTTGCGTAAAAGATTATTGAACACAAACGTGATGGTGCCGGTGGCAATTGCCTGGGTAAACGCACTGTTGGGCAGGTATCCGAAATTAAAGAAGGTCATCGAACGGATCAGTTCGGGATGAACCCGAGCATAGTCAAGCGCAACAAACGGGCCGAACGAAAATGCTGCGATATGAAATTGTCCAAGACCGAGTTTGATGACAAGTTCATTGAGATCGTGCGCAAAAAAATCAATATGGTAGTGGTTTTTTGGATCGTTGTCAGACCAGCCATGTCCGCGCATATCATAGGCTATTGTTCGAATCCCGCGGTCATTGAGGTACTTGATCACATGATGCCACCACATCCACCAGCAATCCCAGCCATGAATCAGCAGCACTGTCTCGGCAGCATCTTTCGGGCCGGAATCATGATAATGATGAACAATGCCATTCAGCTCGACAAAACAGCTCTTTTCAATCAAGAAAAGCTCATAGGCTGCACGCTTTGCAGCTGCATTGTCCTCGGAGGCCTGAAGCTCAAGCAGTTCCTCGCGGTAACGAATAAATTTTTGTGTGGGAGGTGACTGGTGGTGTGCCATAACGCATATCGAGTGTGGGTGAAAAGAGATATGGTCTTACTTATATAAATATATAACAATATTGGCCATGATCAGGAAATGGGGCAAACAGCAACAGTCTGGTTATTTGTCTGGAGCTGGAGCTGTCGTGAAAATTTTTTCACATTCACGTCGGATAATTTCCTGCTGTTCGAGAATAAGTTCGGGCTCAACGGTAAAATGGTTGAGCAAAAGCGAGAAAATCTGGATAGATGTTTCAAATTTTTCAGTTACGACAACATCAGCTCCGGCCTTGTAAAGAGCTGCTACATCATCAAGAGTTCGTGCTCTTACAATAATGAAGGCCTTCTTGTTGATCTGGCGTATCACGGCTATACTTTTGCCGATTGCGGTTGCATCTGAAATACCAAGGACAACCGCACGGGCATGATCTATCCCGGCACGAAGAAGTGCTTTTTTATCGGTGCAGTCTCCGTAAAATATCGGCTCTCCTTTTTTTCTCATGGTTTTTACCATAACCCTGTCAATTTCAAGCACAGAGTAGGAGATATTGGTTGCATGAAGCACTGCGGCCACATTCTGGCCGTTGATGCCAAAACCTATAATAGCAGCATGAATCTCCCCTGCACAAATAATGGTGCTGTCAGGGGGCCGCACTGGAAGCGCAGAAGAATCCTTTGAGACAAGTGGAATAAAGCCGAGAGCCGGGACCATCTGATCGGCAAATTTTGGCGCAATGGCAATCATTGCGGGAGTAACAATCATGGTGACCACACTGATAGCCAGCATAGCCTGAAAAACTTCATGATTGATGAGGTTGTTCTTTAAACCGGTCTCTGCCAGTACGAAGGAGAACTCGCCGATCTGAGCAAGCGCCATACCGGCCATCATGCTGACCCTCGGTGAGTTACCAAGAGAAAGGGAGACCCCGGCGACAATCAATCCTTTAACCAGAAGCACGACAAGAGCTATTGAAATAAAAAGCGGAAGATTAACCATTTTGACGTCAAGCAGAAGCCCTACGGATATAAAAAAGATACTGCTGAACGCTTCACGAAAGGAATCAATGGTCACACTTATCTGATGACTTTCGTCGGTACTGGCAATAATCATACCGGCAACGAATGAACCTAGAGCAAGCGACAGGCCGACAAGAGAGGTCAGATACGCCGCACCGAAACAAATGACTAGTGCCCCGATCACCAGAACTTCACGGGCATGAAGTGAGGCTATAAGGTGAACTATTTTCGGCATGAGAAGCCTGAAACTGATAAATATGGCGGCGGCAAAAAAGACGATGATGCCGATTTTTTGAGCCAGCAAAGTGAAAGAGAGTGTCGCCTGAGGATTCAACAAATTAATCCGTATCAGAAGGGGAACAACCGCAATATCCTGAAAAATCAGAATCCCCAAAGCAATTCGACCATACGGTAAAGCAAGCTCATCCCGGTCGGCAAGAATTTTCAGACATATTGCCGTACTGCTGACCGAAAAGGTAAATCCAAGAAACACTGCAGAGGAAAAGGTAATACTGTGCCCTATGGCAAACATGAACCAGTAGGAAAGAGCACTGATAGACAAACCGGTGAAAAGAATCTGAACGACACCGCCGACAAGAACAATGTTTTTCAGTTTTTTAAGATCATCGAGCGAAAACTCCAGGCCGATGGTGAACAAGAGAAGAATTACGCCCAGTTCTGCAAGCGTGGCAATGAGTTTCTGGTCATAAACAGCTCCAATACCTGAGGGACCTATAAGAATACCCGTAAAAATCAACCCGATAACCGAGGGTATCTTTAACTTCTGGAAAACCAGAATGATGGCAACTGCAAGAGCACCTATAAGTACCAGTTCACCAAGAAAATCAAATTCATGCATAGAAAGAAAGTGCTGAGGAAAGAAAGTTCTAAGTGCTGAGTTGTGGTTTAGTTGTGATGCAACTTTATTTCGTTACAGTATCTCTATTTATAAGGAAATAAAAACATA
Source organism: uncultured Chlorobiaceae bacterium (assembly GCA_903851385.1). Lineage (GTDB taxonomy): Bacteria > Bacteroidota > Chlorobiia > Chlorobiales > Chlorobiaceae > Chlorobium. Next base: position 35,789 of record CAINOC010000038.1, read on the forward strand.
CAGAAAAGTATTTTTTAAAGGTAGAGGATGAAAGTATAAAATAGAGTCAGGGATAAGACAATGTTGTGTATTAATCACACCAGGCATTCTATCCCGTTCAGAACAACTTTAGTTTTGTTGGGGTTCAGGAATCACCCCAACCTACATAGCGGAGGTAAAGTTTTGATAATCAATTTTTTTAATGCAATCTGTGAATTACTCATAACGTTTGCGATGGAGCTGTTATGCCCGTTCAAGTAGTCTATATTACTGCCCTCCTTCTTTTTGCCGCCATACTTCCGCTTCCTATGGAATTTTATTCATTGCTGAGAGTTATTGCTGCAGGGACATTTGCGTGGGGAGCATACCGGAATTTCGGAAAAAAGCTATTCGTACTGCCCCTGGTATATTCGCTCTTCGCCATTGTATTTAATCCGATTATGGAAATTAATCTGGCCAGGGAGTTCTGGATACCGATTGACCTTATTGCTGGAGTAATCCTGCTCTCTACAAAAAATCATATCGCGGAGCAGTAGCATAATTACAGGAACTTGCTGTAAAAAAGGCGGCACATCGGGCCGCCTCCCTTATAACAATTGCAAATCTCTTATACCTGAACAAACTGCGAAGCTGTTGCGCCGCAAATCGGACAAATTGCAGGTGGCTTAGCGAGCTCAATGTAACCGCAATGGGGACAAAGCCAAACTTCGGTAGCCGTTATATCCTTACCGTTCCGAACTGCTTCCAGTGCTTGTTTATAGAGCGTAGCGTGCTGACGTTCAGCTTTGAGCGCAAAAGCAAACATCTTTTTAGCCGGATGATTATCAGCTTCAGCCTGCTCAAGCATCGGGGGATACATTTCCGTATGTTCAAAGGTTTCGCCGCCAATGGCAGACTGCAGATTGTCGGCTGTTAAGCCTACCCCTCCAAGAGCTGCCAAATGCCCTTCGGCATGAATCGATTCGGCCTGAGCTGTTGTACGGAACAACTTTGCGATATTACTAAAGCCCGCTTTTTCCGCTTCTTTAGCAAAAGCAAGATACTTCTGGTTTGCCTGACTCTCACCGGCAAAAGCGTCCTTCAGATTCTCATTTGTTGTAGACATAAACGTTTTTTCTCCTTTTATTTTCTTTAAAATTAGCAACTTATGGTAACGAAAAAATAGTAATCATGGTTCCGCAATAATCCAACAGCATAAAAGGTCTAATCGTTTTTTTTATAAAAACCTTTTGCCCTGATAAGCTGAACCCACTCCCTTGCCTTAGTTTCGGCTGAAATTGATGGCATCGAGTGAATAACATTGGCTATATCCCTTAAGGCCAGCTTGCCTGTTCCGGGAAATTCAACCTCTCTGGGAGCTCCAAGAATCCATGTCTGCGGCTGCTTCACCTTTCCTTTTTCAGGGTGATCAGACTCGATGGGCTGAAACACATCCTCAAGGGAGCGGTCTCGCCACTCTTCGGCAGGAAAGGTTATCATTGAAGCAACATTGCCCTTCGGATTAAGCCTCGCACATCCGGCAGCAAGAATCAATGGACGGCCAAAAACAGAGGTTGAATACTCTTTGGGAGTACCTGTAAATCCAGCCATAACAGAACCGCTTGCAATACCAATATCGGGACTGAACTTCATCGCATCATGATCACCCATCCACCGGGCTACCTGCAGGGCATCGAGAAATGGATCTTCGGAACCAAATCGTTTTGAAAAAAGCAGCACGAGGGCATTATCAAGAAATCTCTCCAGAACACAGAAGCTCTCGATAAGAGATGATTCACGCATCCAGACAAGAAACATGTTCAGATAGATGAGCATTTCGGCTGGAGAGAGCTCAACGGAGAGTCGGGCAAAGTCCGAAATGCCAGCATAAAGCACCGTAGCCTCAAGTTCAATTCCCTTTACCGAAAAACAGCCAGAGTACGGATCATCAATTTCAACATCGATGGTTAAGGGCTGGGAAATCAGAAAATCCGTTATCGTATTATAGCTGAATGGTGTTTTCACAATAGTTGCGTTTACGCCGGCTGCCAATAAATGCCGAAAAACAAGTTACCCTTTTTGCTGCTTCCAGTAGAAATATATCTTGACAACGAAGTCGGGCAGCAGTTGAACCATGTCGGAAATTTCTTCTTTCTTCAGAGACTTATAATCGTCAGTGACTTTACTGAGTATTAACATCGGCATCCCCAGCATTCCGGTTTCTTCATTAGTAAAAAGCTGTTTCCATGATTCATGGTTCAGCTCTATTCCCATGGTGAATCCAAGAGCCCAATCTTCAATGGCTTGCTCCTTTTGCTGCTTATTGGAATATTTAACCCGTTCAAATAGCGGTTTAAATCCATCAGGATCAGCATGAAACTGCTGCACCGTGGTGTGCATATAACGGACAAGCAACTCCCCTATTACTGTTGCTTCATCTGCCGATGAAAAACAGGGTCCCCCGCTCTTTTCCTGATTCCAGATATAGGGAATCCAGATGTCAGGCTCTACAACCTCAGGGCCGACAGTCAGTGCTGTCATATAACCATCAAGCATTTCAATGGAAGAGAAGGACTCTTCGGGCCGACAGTCAGATATAAGAAAGCTTTTCAGCAAGGCGACCTCTTCAACAGAGAGCGGGGATTGCAGGGGGACAGATGGGTTCATGTAAGATGTCTGTTAATACTTGAAAATGGACAATAAGGAAGTTTCGCTCATCCTCCCAACATTACAAAAAAACAAAATTTAATTTCCCCTTTCACTTTACCGACAGCTCCCACGACCTGCCCCCATAACCCTTTTATCCTTTCCCCTTTTGTCGACTCTCCCTTTTGCATTTTTTCCAGATTTCCAGAGATCAGACGGTCAGAATGTCAGGAAGAATGACCAGGGCGAACAACTCGAAAACCAATGAGGACGTTGACCCAGTACGGAACGAAGTTGAACCGGGCAGAGCAACGCAGATAATCAGATTTGTTGACCCACGAACCGCCGCGCAACGAACGGGCATCTTCATCTTTATCATACCAGTTTCCCATCCACTCCCATACATTACCAGCCATATCATACAATCCTTCGGGTGTAGCTCCTTCAGGATAGCTGCCTACAGAAGTTGTTGAGCC
>CAINOC010000039.1 GCA_903851385.1 uncultured Chlorobiaceae bacterium
ATAAATCCCTGTAGGTTATAATAATAAAATAGAATATGGCGTTTTTATACCGTTACCGACTTGAAAATGAATTCTTTGGATTATTTCCATAAATCCAATAAAATCTCCGATTTGTACGTCAATATCGGTTGAAATGCATATGGTTTAGGCGAAAAACGCATTAATTTTCACTGAGTCATCTACACTGTTCTACAGATTTTAAGGGTAAGGGTGATTGAACAAGTCGATATTTTACAATTAGTTAGCAATTCTGTCAGCACAATTCCAGAGACCTATACCGGTAAACAATTGAATTTATTTGACTTACAATTGGACAGTAGTGGTTTCAGGTAATAATCATGAACCCAGAGCTAAAACATTTCATAGAATTCATGAGCCCCATCAAAGCAGGAATTTTGAAATGACAACTCTTATGGGAAGAGTACCTGAAAAAACAACCTTATGGGTACAAGGAATGCGCAATTCTGCCTTCATCTCAATCACTATCTGGCGGACCAGCCAGATGCAACGATTGGTCGAGGAGATTGCAAGATCAGGTTCATAGCTTTTCACCCAAGAGGTGCAGTGGCTGATCGCTCCAGCCTGAATGGCAAGATAATTGGCCATGGTCAGCATCTGATGGTAAGTATCGGAAGAACAGGCCTTCAGCAGTGTCTCGAGCCCCCGGTGCGTCTGGAAAACTTTTCAAACAATTATTGTTGGTACTACAAGCTGTTCTGATACCGTAAACACCGGATCTTGGAACGCTACCTACTGAGGTTCAGTCGTTTAGAGGGGATTAATCGCTATATAGAAGACGCAAATTTAGGTCCAATCAAGAACCTCGCAAATGATTTTTTGTAGATTAAAGCTACATATCAGGACTTTTGAGAAAAAAAATAACTCACATTAATATAATATCTTATTATACTTTTCTCCTTTTTTGGTTGCTTCTGAAATTGTTCAGGTTATGAAACTACTGTGGATTTTTTCAAAAGAAACAGCACAATCAACCCACCAATCCCCATAAGAACAAAAGTGCTGGGTTCTGGGACTGGAGACAAAAGCTGCATTCCATTGATATTTGGTTCACCACTACTTCCCTGATAATCAATAGCCAATACCCCAGCGACGTCAGTTGTTGCCCCTATTTTAAGATAATTCTGCCCCCCAATAAATGTAGATGCTGTATAATCTGTAGATGCAGTTGTTTGCGTTACTCCATTCAAAGTTATAGAGAGTGTTCTACCGTTCGAATATTTATCACCTTCAGAATAAACATAAAGATCATATGTGGTTAATGGGGTTAAATTATTGAAAGTTATTGTGTTAGAGACACCGGGCGAGGAAAAAAGGTATGAGTTCATCAGGTCATCTCCCGTTTGACCTTGAAATCCATTGTTTTGACCAGATATAGTGGTCCAAACACTATCCGCAGTCCATGAAATAGTAGGAGTTGAGTTGACATTTGAAGAATTTACAAGCGAGTTATTTGTTCCATTTCCAGACGTAAGCTGATTCCAAGTATCGCCTGAAGAACCTATAACTCCAGCCCCAGAATAAGTTGTACCGGAACTATCCCGAAATTGAATATTGATTAGCTCGGCTCTTGCCTGAGCAGGATTATTGAGCAGAGCTAATACAAATATCGATAGAAAGAATAAATATTTTTTCATTGCTGGTATCAAATGATTATTTGCATTTGCCTAAATAACCGATGCAATCGTTTTATATTTTAATCATCAATAATCATGCCAAATCTCGCACCAAGTGTTACAATGCCTTAGAATGGTATACATTATAAATACATGAAGTGGTAAACAAACCTTTTAACACTTCCGAAACGTCTTATTTTGAGACAACACCATCTATATTATTATCATTATCGGTTCATATTCCGAGGTGATGGATAGTGCTATTTCTTCGCGTTTTATAATGAAAATGCGGTTAAAGCTTTAAGGCAGGGTTAAAAAAAGATACCGGCGGGGTTGCTTATATAGCTGATCGTAGAAGCAGGTCTTCGATCATCACGATAAGTAATTGTATCAGAACGTTTCTCTGGGTTAGAAATTATAGTAAAAAAGACGGTAAGCCACTCAGTAAGAGACGAGTAACCATTTGCTGTTCATCATAGTATTTTCATTCGTTGTTTCGTCATCATCAAAACAAATTGCGCTAAATTTTATCTACTGTATGCATATCGACGACTATAGGATTTACTACACAAAAAGGTCAAGCGAGAAGATGAAGTCGGGAAAATACGTAGTCGAGAGAGTCTTCGTTGAGAACAATTCTGGAAAAACCAGTTGAGTCGAGTTCCATAGGCCGGTTATCACGATCGCTGGTAAATTTGCGGCTTTGTTTGCCGTTATACCAGTAGACAAGGCGTATTTTATTTCCTTCAATTTCAAGGGCTGTGATACCTCGTTTACCTATGGCACAGCCGGAGTTGAAAACACTTGGGATGGTAAGGCTGTTATAGAGGCCACTGCGGAGACCGATTTTTTTACCCCGTTTGTAGCAGGTAGCGAGTTCAATTTTCATTGCTGAAATTTTTTTCTCGATTGCGGCGCGTTTTTCGCTGTCGGCTGTTGGATAAGCCCTGCAGAGCTCTTCGATACGGAAGTTCAGAAAATCCACTTTTGAGAGCGATTCAAATAAGGGACGATGGGTATGACCAATAATGGAAACAATTTTCGCCTGGTTTGAAAACTCATAAATTGATTTTTCGATAGCGAACCTGCGACGACTGTTATAGGCAGTTGAAAAATTTCTTATCCCTACCGGCTTTGCTATGTAACGGAGAAAAAAGACAACAGAGCGACTGACTATTGGATAGGTTTCCCACAACAGTACTGATGCCTGATGACCGTGAAGAACAAGTATTGTTTCATCGCCGTAGTGAAATTTCAGGGATTTGAGCATCGATGAGGCAAGAGGGTATGCCTTTTCTTCCAGCAATTCGGCATCATGATTGCCATAGGTTTTCCAAAAAAAACCGTTACGCTCGAATTTGAGAAAAAGATCGTAGAGGTAACCCCACTTCTCCACAATGCTTTCAAGAGGAAATTTGAACAGTTCCTCTATATCGCCATTCAGTACCAGACTGTATTTTTCGGGCAGATAATAACTCTCGAGCATAGCTTTGACCAATTCGGCATTGCGACGAAAATCATCACGCCTGCCGCCATTGCCCATGTGCAGGTCGCTGAGAATAAGGACTTTTGAGGATTGACCGAGAGTAACCGGCTTCGCTTGCTGAAGCAGTCGTTCAAGCTGGGGATGTTTTTTTGTACTTAGACTCATAATGTTTCTACTGTAAGGTCTCCCTCTCAGCATGTTACTTGGGCTCCAGAACGAAGAGTTATTACGATATACTTAAAATATTTTACCCTCGCAATATGGAAAGAAGCTGAGCCATCCCGTAAGATTAAGGAAAAAGAGAAAAAATAGCTTTCTTGTGATCACAGCTTATACCAGTCATGATTTATTAATTTTCTGCGTGAAATTTTGATTACTCCCCAGCGATTCAAGAAAATCCGTGAGATGCTTCTTCATCGGCAGCCTGATCTTACTGTTGTGATGGATAATGTGAATAAGGCTCACAATCTGTCGGCGATTCTTCGCAGCTGTGATGTTGTCGGTATCGGTCATGTCCAGGCGGTTTCCTACCGAAAATACATTCATGCCAGACAGAATAATGCTGGTGCCGGGGCAAGTAAATGGACAAAGCTGCATCTCTATCATGACATTGCAACGGTCTATGAAAAATTGGCCGAGGAGGGCATGCAGATCCTTGTTGCAACGAACAAGGAAGGGTGTGTTGATTTCAGAGATGTTGATTATACGGTTCCGACTGCAGTTGTGGTGGGGGCTGAATGGGACGGAATTTCAGAGGAGGCTGTCAATGGCGCAAATCATACTATTTCGGTACCGATGCTGGGGATGGTTGAGTCGCTGAATGTTTCTGTAGCGACAGGCGTTATTCTTTTTGAGGCGCAGCGCCAGAGGGAGAACAAAAGGATGTACACTACACAGCAGCTTGACCCTGAGCTCTTTGAACAGTTGCTTTTTGAAGCTACCTATCCGCGCCTGAGCCATGAGTTACGGGTGAACGGCACTCCTTATCCTCCGCTTGATGAACACGGGAATATCGTACTTTAAAGAAAAGCAGTTGGCAGTTGGCAGTTGGCTCAAAAAAAGAGGGCGTATAGGGCTTATGTGACTTATAGGACTTAGTGCGACGTGAAGTCGCGTATTGGAATTGTCCGGTAGAACGGACTCGCTGTTCAGTCAGCGAAGCCAACCGACACATGCGAGATAAGCAAGTACCTTGTGTGAAGCTGTC
>CAINOC010000040.1 GCA_903851385.1 uncultured Chlorobiaceae bacterium
CTCAACGCCGAGGCCGATATGCTGCTTGCCGAGGCTCAATGGATCCAGTCAAAAGGAGGAGCGCTTGAAGGTCAGTAGGAAGAAGCTGGTATGGGGCATTACAATTGCAGTAGCAGTTCTGGGAGTCGGAGGATTCTTTCTCTTTAAGGGAACACGGCAAACAGGGAAACAATTTGATGAAATTCATCCCTCACGGGGAACCATCAGGCTATCCATATCGACGACCGGTGCGGTTGAGCCGCAAAACCGGGTTAAAATCCAGTCATCGGTGGGAGGAAGAATCGAGGAAATTCTTGTCGAAGAGGGCCGGGTTGTCAAAAAAGGAGCTGTGCTTGCCATGCTGAGTTCAACTGAACGTGCAGCTTTGCTTGATGCTGCAAAGCTGCAGGGTAAAAATGAAGAGAGCTACTGGAACAATGTGTATAAGAAAACCACAGTTCTTGCTCCTATGGACGGCCAGGTTATTGTGCGCAGTGTCGACCCCGGCCAGACCGTGACGGCGAGTGATTCACTCTTTGTGCTCTCAGATCGTCTTATTGTGAAAGCGTTTGTTGACGAAACCGATATCGGTCGGGTAAAAATCGGGCAGAAAGCGCTTATCGGGCTTGACGCCTATCCTGACATCCGGGTAACCGGTGCTGTTGAGCATATCTACTATGAGTCACATCTGCAGAACAACGTCAACATCTACAATGTCGATATTATTCCCGACCGCATTCCCGATGTATTTCGTTCCGGCATGAGTGCCAATATCAAGATTATCGTACAGGAAAAGAAAGGAGCACTTCTCTTACCGATCAGCGCTGTGCAGAACAGAAACGGCAAAACCTTTGTGCGCCAGAAAAGTGACGATACTGAAAAAGGAAGGCGATACACCAGAGTGGAGACAGGATTGCAGGATGGCACCAATATCGAGATCCTTGACGGGTTAACGGAGAGCTCGGTTGTCCTGCTGCCCGATACCACCTTTGTGTTGCCGAAAAACAAAGCAGGTGCAAACCCGTTCTCGCCTCAACAGCAGCGTAAGCCGAAACCATGAGCAGCATGCTTGAGCTTATTGATGTGCACCGGACATACCTGATCGGTGAAAGCACTGTTCATGCACTGCGCGGTGTTTCCCTGACGATAGAGCAGGGGGAGTTTGTCTCCATCATGGGAGCCTCGGGGTCCGGCAAATCCTCACTGCTGCAGATTCTCGGTCTTCTGGACAACCCTGACAAGGGCGAGTACCGGATTTTCGGCAACAATGTCAACACCATGACGGAGGATGAACAGGCCGGAGTGCGCAATAATGTAGCCGGGTTTGTGTTTCAGCAGTTTCATCTGCTCAAGCGGATGGACATTGTCGATAATGTCAGACTTCCCTATATCTACAGCGGGCTGAAAGGAAACTTTCGCAACGAGGCGATTGATCGGCTGAAGATGGTTGGTCTGGAAAAACGAATTGATCATACGCCCAATCAGCTTTCAGGAGGCGAGCAGCAGCGTGTTGCCATAGCAAGGGCGCTGGTTCGTGATCCGTTGATCATTTTTGCCGATGAACCGACAGGTAATCTTGATACGAAGAATTCCGCCGAGATCATGAAGATTCTGCAAGGTCTTCATGCAGAGGGGAAAACCATCATCATGGTCACGCATGAAAACGATATTGCGGCGTATGCCGACCGGATCATTACCATGCGTGACGGTGTCATTCTTCATGATGAACGTAAGCCGGGGAAAGAACACTGCGTTCGGGTTTCAGTACCAGGCGGCTTTAATATCCATGGCGCAGCAAAGGGGTCGATGCTGCAGGATGGGCGATTTATAGGATTTATCGCACAGGCCTTTCAGTCAATTCTGGCCAACAAGATGCGCTCTTTTCTGTCCGTGCTTGGTATCCTGGTTGGCGTGGCGTCAGTCATTGCCATGATGGCTCTCGGTGAGGGCGCTAAAGCCTCAATGCAGGAACAGCTGAAATCGATGGGATCCAACATGCTCTCGATCAGGGCCGGATCGGCGAAAATCAGGGGAGCCTCTCAGGGGGCTGGTGCTGTTGCGCGGTTCACGTTCCCTGATATTGATGAAATTGCTTCACTGCATACGCTGGTAAAAAATGCCAGCGGCGTCGTCAACGGAGCTGGACGAATAGTGTATGGCAACAAAAACTGGAGCACAAGCCTGACCGGCGTAGGCTATGATTATGGTGCGATGCGTGCGGCGATTCCTACGATCGGGCGGTGGTTTACCCGTGAA
>CAINOC010000041.1 GCA_903851385.1 uncultured Chlorobiaceae bacterium
AAGCTGTTTTCAATTGGTTGGTATCTCCGCCACCCTCTACATATAATTTTAAACCTACCATCGTGTCCCTCCGATTTCACCCCGAGTCCAGAGTTCACCTAAACTGTATTTTTTAAGCCACGGTTTAAGAGCCTCAGCACTCAAGCGTCGCACCTGAGTACTATTGTCATCACCTTTTTCGCAAACAAGAATTGATTCAGGCTGATCAGACAGTGCATCAACAAGGACATTAGAATGAGTGGTAATAATAAGCTGAGTGCGCTCTGAAGCCTCTTTCAGTAACTCAGCCAAGGTTGGAAGAATATCGGGATGAAGGCCTAATTCCGGTTCTTCGATGCATACCAAAGGAGGTGGATCGGGATGACACAGAATTGCAAGAAGAGAGAGATAACGTAATGTTCCATCTGAGAGCCGAGTTGCTGGCACAGTAAAACGACCCTCATGAAAAAAAACCTGAACTGTTCCTCCTTCTATTTGAACGTCATAATCGTCAATTCCTTCGTAAAGAGATTGTAATGCCTTGAGGAGCCGCTTCTTGACCAATGGCTCACGTTTTAAACGGTTGAGTACCAAGCCAAGATTACTTGAATCCGATTCAAGAAAATTATTGGGTAAATCAGCTTTCTGCGGTAGACGGGGTGCAGTATAACGCCCAAAACTCCATTCACGGTATAAACGAATCTTGCTAAAGGCCTGCCCTATATAGGTTATTTCTGGATATTGATCAGGATCACGCCTCTGAGAAAGAATGGATTTTTCAAGATCAACATCCTCTTGCTGTAATGATCTTTTTTCACCTTTCACATTCAACGCTGGACGACCATCATTAAAGTGATAATAAAAGTAAGCGTTAGGGTGATTATTGGTATGTGGTTTTTCATTTTCAATTTTTTCATCGACTATCTCAAAACGCTGACCCACCTCTGTAAATGAGAGTAAATATCGGAGATTTTGTGTACCCTTCGGATAAGCGAGAACAACATCTATTGATGCAACAGGCGTCTCTTTCCCTCCTTTCCAGAGCCAGTCTCTAACCCCTCCACCTTCTCTTATCGGTTTTAATAACTGGTCAGGCGCATTTTTCAGCAGCTCAATAGATTCTAAAAGATTAGATTTTCCTGAGCCATTCGGGCCAATAATTACATTCAAAGAGCCTAAAGATATTTCCTCTGTTGACTCACCAAAACTTAAAAATTGTTTTAGCCTGATTGACTGTATCAACATTACTACTCTCCTTTATATTCAATTACGATCCGCACCTTAGCAGGGTCTTTACCTTTGGGGAGTTGATCAATGTACTCCTCAAAGCGCCTCTTCATCTCCCAAGGTGTGGCGACTCCTCTATGAACCTGAAGAGCTTTTTCGAGATCTTTGACCATTATCTTTAGTCTGTCGTATGGGTACGATGGAAATTAATAACTGCTCTTACAGAGAAGGTAAACCCTTATATAATTGAATATACAAATTTATTGCGCTCTTGTTGAACAATAAGGCCTGATGTAACCCGATATTGCAGAACTAATTCAGCAGAATAAAAATGGTTGTTTTCTGATTAGCCAATAACGGCATGAGGTATAAAAAGAAGTGGGGAGTACCTTTGCCAGTGCTTTGCCTTTCACCGGCAAAATCAGCTGTTCAAAACATTCAATACGGTGTCGGGTGCTTTTTTGACAAGATTGAGCAGTACCAATGCAGGGCCATGTGGCTTTCGATCGCCCCGCTCCCAATGCCTCAGGGTGGCGACACTGATGCCGAATGCAGCGGCAAACTCCTCCTGCGTAAGGTTTGTTCCTAGTCGGATACTCTTGACGTTGACGGGTTCCGGATGAAATACCCTGACAGTTACTTTTTTCCCCTGAGAATAATCAACAGCCTCTTCCAGTCCCTTTTTTATACTATCAAATACGTTATCCATGGGTTGCCTTGTAGTTTTGGATCAATAGCTTTGTGAACCCAGCAAGTTCATTTCGCTGTGCTTTGGTCAAGTTTGCCTGTTCATTTTTACTGAACGCAGTTAAAATAAAAAGTGGCATAGTAGGGTTGTGATAGAAATATATGATGCGAGTGCTACCACTTTTTCCCTTGTTCCCTTTTGCCCATCTCAATTTCCGAACGCCCCCGGTTCCCTGAATCAAAATCCCTGCCGTTGGGTTTGCTGCAAGAAAGGAGATTAGAAAATCATGCTCATCATTATTCAGCAGCTTCTCTGATTTGCGAATGAATTCCGGCAGTTCTACAATTGTAATATTCATTTTCAATGTAATCCATTGGATTAACTATTTCAAGGGAAATATTGGCCAGCGGCAAAATCCTGAAAGGCTTCAAGACAATATGTTTTTGTGCAAATAGCAACCTATTTATAATGAAGATCATCCTCGCCGCGAACAACGTCTTTTATAAGCCCTATAAGTCCCATAGGGCCTATAAGACCTAGTCTTCTCTTTGAACTTCACTTCAGACCATTAAGCCCATCATTCCACTCACTGAGCATAGCCTCGCCGATCGGTTTAAAGTCTGGATAAGCTGTTATGTGCTGTCGCACACCCGCAAAGGTTTCAGCAACTGCATTGCCGACCTCTTCAAGAATGAGTTTTGCTCGTGCGGGCTGAAGATTACAGTGCATGTGTGCAAACGCAATAAGGCGCTTCTGTGTCGGAAAGCGCTTGCTGCCGCCTAGGGTAAGTGCAAGAGAGTCACCTTTGATGTAAGCTGTGGTTGAAACAATATCAAAGGCTGGCGCGAATCGTACTTCCTTGTTCGACGCACCGTAGAGGACTCCGAAATTCTTAAGATGGGCATCACCGTTTCTCACGACGCATGAGAGAGCAAAAGAGCGAAAAAAGGTTTCAAGAGCTGATGCCTGCTGTGCCGGCGAAACGAACTGGCGAATCCTTTTGGCAAGTTTTTCATAACTGCCGTCATACTTTTCCGACGTGCCGAAGCCGTTCAGGGAACAGAAATCCTCAAACCCCAGATAGACACCTTCCCGGGTAAGGTCAAACCGACGAACAACCAGAAACTGATTATTTTCAGATAGAAAGAACTCCGGCACTTCCAGCCCGGAGAGGCGGGCCGCACTCATGCAGAAAAACTCATTGGCAGCAAGATGCGGATACTCATTCGCATTCCACCCTTTGACAATATGTGTCGCACCTTTAACGGTAACCCTCGACTGATCCAATGGGCAGGGTTCCACATCTATTTTTTCCTGATCTCTGATCAATACCTTTGGCTGCACACCCGACACACCGGAAACCATAGAAAACCGCTCAAGGAGATCACGCAGCAGATCCTCAGCACCATCATAGGCCACCAGTTCCGAAACCCGTTGCAGCGGAACCTGGTCTATCACTTCAGGGTCGTTGGCAAACCGCAGCCTGCCGATCTGGGAGCGACCTACAACCTCTAAAAGGGAGAGTGCATCAAAACCCTCAACACGCTTTCTCAACGAAAGCTCTATCGACTCACGCAGTCTCCCTTCCGGCAGATTCATTTGAAAAACCGGGTGCAGCCCCCTCTTGTAGTGATAACTCTCAAGAGACCATGGCATCGTCAGGGAAACATCATTCCCGTCATCAATTGACGGGCGATAAGCAAAAGTGAAAGCCCCCCGCTCAGCAGGGTGGCGATCCAGAGAGCCGACAACTTGGGGAGTGACCCAGACATCCAGCATGCTAAGCCTCCTTCTCGTTTACTAAATCCTGCAAAGTAGGGCGCTGTGATGCAACTTTAAGGGTGAGTTCGAGCCCAAGTGTCGCGCAGATTGCCATAACCTTTCTTATCCCGATTTCCGGCAGTTTTCCGTTTTCCAGCCGACTCAGCGTAACCCGGTTTATCCGGTTAAGAGCCGCCACATCTGTCTGCGACATCCCTAAAGCTTTCCTCCGTACCCGAAGTTGCTCACCAACCTCCTCAATATCAACCATAATTGTTATCTATATGCTACAATAAATCAGATATTGATTAAAATGTAGCATATAACAATCATTTCAACAAATGAATTACAAAATTCAAGTGCAAACCATCTCGTGCATCTTCACGAAATGGTCTTCCATCGGCCAGGCAAACCAGTTGCGATTCCAGTCGCAAAGTCTCGGATGATATTGCCTTTATTATCAGGATTTTCATCCTGCCACTCTTTGGCATTTTTTTCGAAGAGCACCATGCTCACTGCTTCGTTTGTAATTCCCTCGAATTCGGGGGAATTAAAATTGGTGTTGCATATCTGTTGCCAGATGTCGATGAACTCTATGGTATTTTTTTGCCGAAGCCTCTTCTCATTGAAAGAAAATAATATAAGCGTATTTAATGCTAAAGCGTCACTTTATTCGTTTTTTTTACACTCACAGCCTAAAAATCATCATATTTTATCCGTACTATAAGTCGCATAGGGACTATAATGCCTATTCTTCTCTTTGCTGATCATCCTCTCCAAATAAACGGATGCGAAGAAAAAACTTGGTTATTAGTATCCAAATAGATACAATGATATTATATGAACACATTCATTAGTGCGTCCGATTTTGATGCATGGTTATCCAATCTGAAGGACCACAAAGCCAAGGCAAGAATCCTTGCCAGGTTGCAGAGTGCGGTTTTCGGAAATTTTAGTGATTGTGAACCTATTGGGGAAGGTGTGTCGGAGATGCGGATTCATGTTGGCCCGGGCTATCAGGTCTATTATACTTGAACAGAAAAAACAATTTATTTCTTGCTGGGAGGTGGCGATAAGTCCACACAGAAAAAAGACATTGCCCGCGCAATAAAATTAGCTCGTGAACTAAAGGACGTCAAATAATGAAAACAACATACGCTCCATTCGATGTGGCGGACTATCTCAATAACGATGAGGTTATTACCGAATACCTCACTGCGGCTGCTTCCGATCCAAACACTGAGGTATTTATTGCTGCACTAAGGGATGTGGCAATGGCGCGAGGTATAGCGCAAATCGCCAAAGATGCCGGGTTAGGCAGAGAGAGCCTTTACAAGACCTTAAAAGTTGGTGCTCATCCAAGATTTGAAACAATAAACGCCGTACTCCACGCCCTTGGAGTAAAATTTCAGGTCGTCACTGAAAAGCCAGCCTAACAGCCACGTCCTGCCCGCCCGCCATTAAGATCACAGACTGTGATCTTAATGCGCTATCTGCCTCTGCTTCTAAACTGATCGATTTCGACCACTTTAACATTCATCAACTTCGGCAGTTTTAGAGCTGTAAAATAGGTCGAAAGACAGGTACCGCCGACCCCGTCTTTTATACGCCCTATAAGTCCCATAAGTCCTATAGGCCCTATTCTTCTCTCTATCTTAACCACTTTAGTCTTCCAAGCATGAAAGAAAAGTCGATAAGCGAAAGAATACTTGATGAGGTGTACTTATATGGTATATTTAAGAATGAACAAAAACAATATTGGTAGCAGTTTCGATGATTTTCTTCGAGAAGAAGCTCTTCTGGATGAAGTTACTGCGGTAGCCGAAGAGAGAGTTATTGTCTGGCAAATCGCAGAGGACATGAACGCACAGAATCCCACCCAAAACAGCTGATGCTTATCAGGGTTATGTCCGACATCCACAATGAGTTTTGCCACGAGCAGAGCGGTAGTGACTATCTGGTTCCTGAACTTGATGATGATAAGGATTCGACCCTCATTCTTGCCGGAGATATTGGACTCCTCAACCGAAAGCAAACCTGGCTCAGTTTTCTTTCAAAATGCTCCAGCCAGTTCAAATACGTCTTTGTGGTTGAGGGAAATCATGAATGGTATAAAGGGAACATTGAGAAACACTCTTACCAGAACAGCATTGTTGAGCACGGATTTAATAACATGCTTACCGGTCAGCTTATTATTGAAGATGAAAAAATTGCAATAATCGGCACCACCCTCTGGACGGACTTTTATAGAGGCAATCCTCTGGTAATGTTTGACGTTAGTCATGGGCTTAGCGACTATAGTCTGATAAAAGTCGGCGCTGAATACCGCCGGTTAAGGCCAGAATACATTCTAACCTTGCACCATAAGCAAAAAAAGAAGCTTTTTCTCGCTGTTGATCACTATGCTGCGCTGGGATACACGATTGTCGTGGTAACGCATCACCATCCTTCACTCCAGGGAATTCTGCCCGATTACCGGGGGGATGCACTGAATGCAGCTTACGTTTCTGACCTTGAAAAAGAAGTTCTGACCCACAAGATAGCCTACTGGATCTGTGGCCACTGCCATACCGCCATGGAATATTCAATTGGAAATACAAAGGTGATATGCAACCCCAAAGGATACCCGCATGAACTAGGCAATGGATTCAATCCACTCAAAACGCTGAGCATAAATTAAATCGCCGCAACCCCGCTTTTTATAAATCCTATTCTTCTCTCCATCTTAACCACGTTGATCTTCCAAGTTTGAACAGCTTGATGGCCATTAGATCGCTTCTCTCAATATGTATTGCCATTTCAAAAGACTATAGATATATTTTGAAAAGGAAGAATTACTATGAGTATCACAAGATTAATGCCGGATAAAGACCTCATCGAAAAGGTTACTGAGCTGCTCTTTAAAGAACTCGGCTATACTGACGCTGTCAGATTTTTGTCTCTACCGAAGGAACAGCGGCTGGAGAGCGTAAAGCGACATCGCAACTGGCAGGAATCTCTTGACAAAGAGACATTTTATAATGACGTTTTTCCGTCCAGCAGCAGTAGCACCAAACAATAATTCAGTTTTTGTCTGGCTTCTGAGCCAATTTTAACCATGTCGAGGAAGTCCTCGAAATGGTCTTTTGGGGATGGCTGTCCGATTTTGAGTCTTTGCAACTGCCTCGAATTCGACACGATTACCTCCTCGAAACCCCCGTCTTTTATCAGTCCTATATGTCCCATACGACCTATAGGCCCTATTCTTCTCCCCTCCCCATAGTCAGCAAAGCAGCTCCGAAAACCCCGGCGCTGTCTCCAAGAAGTGGCCGCAGTAGCGGAATCCTCAGTTCACTGTTAAAGAGATACCGTTCAATAGCCAGCACTGCTTCTTTTGAATAGAGCTGCTCAACCTGCCCAACTCCGCCGCCTAAAATGCAGACATCAGGATCAAGGATATTGAGCACCTGAGCCAGCGCTTTGCCGAAATAAAAGAGCAGGCGCTCAATCGTTTCTGCTGCAGAAGCGTCAGATCCTGCAGTTGCCGAGATTTGCTCCAATGGAAGGAAGCGTCCGCTGAGTTTCTGATAAAACCGCTCAAGCGCAGGGCCCGAAATAACCGTCTCCACACAGCCCCGTCTGCCGCAATAGCAGGGTTCGCCGTCCGCGATAAGCTCATTATGCCCCCATTCGCCGGCAATGCCGTGGGCTCCGTGGCGCACACTGCCGTTGCATACAATCCCTCCGCCGACACCGGTACCGAGAATAATGCCGAAAGCTGTCTTTGACGGGTCGCGCATGATTGATGCAGCTGCGCCAAGCCGGGATTCGGCGAGGGCAAAACAGTTGGCGTCGTTTTCTATGATCACGCTTCTCTGGAGCACCGCTTCAAGATCGCCTTTGAAATCGCGACCATTCAGGCATACCGTATTGGAATTTTTCATGATGGCCAGGGCCTTGTCATAACGACCGGGAGTGCCGACGCCGATCACTTCCGGTGAAGCAATGCCTGATTCCTCTGAGACCATACTAACCAGCTGGCTGATGCGCCGGAGGATATGATGGTAGCCTTGGGATGCTTCCGTAACAATCCGGCGGCGCAGGAGAGGCTTCATAGTGCGGTCAATCACCACCGCCTCAATTTTGGTACCACCAAGGTCTATTCCACAGATTGCGTCAGCCATCGCTGCAGCTCTCCTGACGCATGAAACGAAGCTGAATAACGTTCTTCCAGAGCCACGTAACCACCAGATAGACAACTGTGGCACTGAACACTCCGATCATCTGCCCTCCAAGGACATCTCCGGGGTAGTGAACGCCGACATAGACACGCGACAACGCAACAGCGAGGGCATAAAAAATCATGGTGAAGGTGAACAGCTTTTCAACCAGCACGCCCCGGTGAAAGAATATCCAGATTATGGAGGCAACAGCAGCGGTATTGGATGCATGGGATGAGGCAAACGAATAACTTCTCGTCTGGTCGATAAGAAGCCTTACATGCTCAAGGGCAAAGCAGGGGCGGGTACGCTGAACAAGTGGTTTGAATATGCCGGATGCTATAAAATCGGAGAGGCCTACGGCAAGAAGTGCGAAGCAGATAATTGCAAAACCCTCTTTTCCCTTCCTGACAGCTATAAAAAGAGCTGCAAGTAAAAAAATATGTCCCGACAGCCTCTCCCTGGTGAGAAACACCATGAGATCATCGGCTGCCGGATGAACCAGATGAAGGTTCAGCAACTGGAACAGCCATACATCAGCCTGCTCAATCAGCGCCATAATTTTTGTTTACTTTTTAGCTCCCCCTTTTTTCTGTTTCGAGGATGAGCTTGAAGAGGTTCCGAGGTTGACTTTCGGCAGATCGTCGACGGTGGTGGTTTTATTGATATAAAACTGCTGCGCGACGCTGAAAACGTTAAACATCAGATAGTACAGACCCAAGCCTGCAGGCATGTTGTTGAAAAACAGCAGCATCATGGCCGGGAAAATATAGATCATCGCTTTCATCTGATCATTGCTCTGTGTCGTAGGTGTGATTTTCTGCTGCACAAAGACGGTCACAGCCATCAGAATCGGAAACACCGCAATGTGGTCACCATACATGGGGACGCTGAAACCGAAATCCAGAATGGAATCAGGAATCGACAGATCCTTTACCCAGAGCAGGCCATGCTGACGAAGCTGAATGGATGAACGGAACACATAAAACATCGCATAGAGCAGAGGCATCTGCAGCAGCACAGGCAAACATCCTCCAAGAGGGTTCACTCCGGCTTCCTTGTAAATCCTGCCAAGCTCACTCTGCAGCTTTGCGGGATTATCCTTGTACTTCTCCTGAAGCTCCTTGAGGGCCGGCTGCAGGGCCGACATTTTTTTCATTGACTTCGTGGAAGCGATGGAAAGCGGGTAGGTTACCAGCTTGATCAGCAGCGCGAATATGATAATGATAAGGCCGTAATTGCTGATAAAGGTATTGAGCCAGCTGAAAACCGGCAGAATGATAAACTCGGCAAACGGTCTTGTCAGCCAGTCCCAGCCGAAATCCATGATCTTTTCAAGACCGACGTTCTGAGCCTTGACAATATTGTAATCAAGCGGCCCGAAATAGAGGCTGAAGTGGTTATCCGTAACATTGCCGGTAGCAGGAACACCCATTTTAAGGGCGGCTATATAATCGGTAAAATCACCGGGCTTTCTTTTTCCGTCAAGAAAAATACCTTCAGTGCGCCCCTGAGGAATAAGCGCTGCGACAAAATATTTGTTGCGGACAGCAACCCACTTGGCTTCACCCGACTGTTCTTCACGATAGGCCTGATTCTCCTTGCTTGCTGCAATCTTGACGACGCTGCCGCCAAGGAAGGCACCCGCAATGGAGCTCTGAGATTCATCCTGCCGGTTTTTTTCAGAGTAGGCAAGCCCTCCGTCCCACTGCAGCTGGTACTCATTACCTGCGAGAGCATTTCCGAATCCGGTCAGCTTGACGTCATAACCCACTTTATAGCTGTTGCCTGCAAAGAGATAGCTTATATCAATAGACTGCTGGGGAGCGACATCAAGGTGATAGCGCACTGCATAGCTCTCCTTGCCGGTAACGGTATGCAGGGTATCCAGGGTTACTCTGCTGAAATAGAGATCTCTCGTATCGATTTTTTTGCCTTCCCTGGTCAGAAAAAGCAGCGAAAGTGCGCCGTTTTTATCATTGCTGACAAGGTTGAACGGCTTGTGGTTGCTGTCAAGATGCTGTTTGAGCACCAGAGACTTCAGTGTTGCACCTTTTGTTGAGAGGGTTGCACTAAAAACATCGTTGTCGACCTTCAGAAGCTGCTCTTTACCGCCGGCTGCTGAAGCAAAAACTCCTAAATTTTCGGGCAGAGGAGCCTGAGCTGCCTGTACCTGACGTTCCACCTTCTCCGTTTTCACCGCGGCTACCGGCTTTACCAGCTTTTTCTCCGGCGTCATAAACTGAAGCCAGACAATCATGATCAAGCCAATAAGCGCAAGACCGGTTACTGAATTTCTATCCATTACCTCACACTTTTATTTTAAACTATGAAACTCTTTTTTTGTTTACAGGCACCGGATCATACCCTCCCTTCACAAAGGGATTACATCGCAGAATGCGCCACGCGGTCAACCAGGATGCATAAAAAAAGTTATGCTGCCGAAAAGCTTCAAGAGCATAACTGGAACAGGTAGGAAAATATCTGCAGGAAGGGCCAAGCAAAGGCGAAAGAAACGACTGATAAAATTTTATCAGCATAATCGGCACCTGATTAAATAACCTCCAGCTACTCATGCTCTCTCATCCTTTATCACATCCGTTCACGAAAGGGTCATATTATGCAACAACTTGCTGATTTCCTCTCTGAATGCGTCAAGATTTGGAAAAGTTTTTTTTCTGCCAGTGTAAAGAAAAGCAATGCAAAGCTGCTCGGGAGCACTGCCTTCGTGCTGAAGCCCCGCCCTAAGCTCTACATCCGATTTTTCAAGCCTGTAGGCTTCTCTCATCATTCTTTTTACCCTGTTGCGCTGAACTGAAGAAGGGACTGTTTTTTTGCTCACAGCAAAAAGAATCGATGGAATCCCGGTAACAGAGTTGTTCTCGGGATTGAGAGAGGCATATACCATTTTCAAAAAATCGCCTTTCAAACTTTTTCCTCTCTTGAACAAGAGCGAAATCAGTAGTTTTTTCCTCAAAATCTCATGCTTTCGCAGAGAATGGACGTGTAACTTATTCAAAACGTGAAGGAGCAATTTTTTTCATGAGTCAACCCCGAAAGGGTCAACACCGAGGTCACTTACTGTCCTGCTGTACCCATAGAACTGCTTACGGAAAGAGAGTGACGGCCTTTGGCTCTTCTTGCTGACAGAACTTTACGGCCATTCTTGGTCGCCATTCTCTGTCTGAAACCATGCTTGTTTCTTCTTTTTCTATTCCGTGGCTGAAAGGTTCTTTTCATCGCTTATAGCTCCAAACTTATTAATAATTCATAATACAGGGCGCGTAATTTAGCATAATAGACGTTCATTAACAAATTCATCCGTCACTTCAAATAGATTACCCGCAAAACATGAGGCGAATCTCAAAAAAAAAGCACTCTCATGTTGTAAAAAATTTTTACCCCGGCACAAGTTATCAACAGTGTTGACAATTTGTTGATAAAATAATCTCAATCACCACAGCACCCCGAAAACCCTGTTACCGAAAGAATCAACACATGTTGATTACTTTTCCTTCGATATACTCTAATTTCAATAATAACAACAAGTTATCATGTTGAAAACTTTACCTGCACGTACCCCTCCATAGGAAAGGATTTTCGTAAACGAAATTGTTTTTTGTCCACTTAAAACACTAACTTGTGAACAGTAAATGTTGATGGTTCAGACAATTCCGGCCCTTACCGCTCAAATCCCTTTCTTTTATGCTCGAAGTTACGTCAAAAGCGTTTCCGGATTTTCCGCAAACCAACACACAGAAAGGTGGCTCAATAGAACAGCAAGTCTGGGATGCATGTCTTAATGCTATCAGAGAAAAAATTAATCCTCTTGCGTTTAAAACCTGGTTTTTTCCAATTCGACCACTCAGCTTTGCAGGCAGCGAGCTGACTATTGAAGTCCCAAGTCAGTTTTTTTATGAATGGATCGAAGAGAATTACTCTTCTTTTTTAAAGCAGGCTCTGAAAGATGTCATTGGCCCCGAAGCAAGACTTATGTATTCTATAGTGATGGATAAGTCACAGGGGCAGCCGGTAACTATAGAGTTACCGCACCAGAACACCATGAATGCTGATTTCATCGCCTCAAGCAATGCTGCGGTCGTGCGCACAAAAAATTCCGAAGAATTTGATCGCAATCTTGCCCGTTTTGAAACCCACCTTAACACCAAGTATACCTTCGACACTCTTATAAGAGGCGACTGTAACTCTCTTGCATTCGCAGCATCAAAATCCGTTGCCCAAAGTCCCGGCCAGAATGCCTTTAACCCGTTGGTGATTTACGGTGGCGTAGGGCTTGGCAAAACCCATATGATGCAGGCTATTGGCAACAGTGTCCGCGAAAACAGGCTTTCGGAAAGAGTGCTTTATGTTTCGAGTGAAAAATTTGCCATCGATTTTGTCAATGCCATCCAGAATGGGAAAATCCAGGAATTTTCCTCATTCTATCGATCAATCGACGTCCTCATCATTGATGATATCCAGTTTTTTTCAGGCAAGGAAAAAACGCAGGAGGAAATTTTTCATATTTTCAATACCCTGCATCAGTCAAACAAGCAGATTATTCTCTCGGCTGACAGGCCCATAAAAGATATCAAGGGAATTGAAGATCGACTGATATCACGCTTCAACTGGGGGCTCTCTGCAGATATCCAGCCGCCTGATTACGAAACACGTAAAGCTATTATTCTCAGTAAACTGCATCAGAGTGGCGTCAATCTTGACGAAGCTGTCATCGAATTTATAGCCACCAATATCACTGAGAATGTTCGTGAACTTGAAGGGTGCATTGTCAAACTTCTTGCTGCTCAGTCTCTCGATAACCGGGAAATTGATCTTCAGTTTACCAAAACGACCCTTAAAGATATTATCCGTCATACGACCAAACGCCTGACGCTCGATACTATTGAAAAAGCGATCTGTGCCTACTTCTCCATCACCGCTAACGACCTGAAGGGAAAATCCAAGAAAAAGGAAATCGCTGTCGGCCGCCAGATGGCTATGTATCTGGCAAAACATCTCACCGAATCCTCATTGAAAACCATAGGGCTTCATTTTGGAGGCAGAGATCATTCGACGGTCATTCATGCTGTGAACACGATTGCTAAACGAGTGGAAACAGTGACTGAGGAGAGGAAAAAAATTGAGGAAATCAAAAAAAGGATTGAGATCAGCTCCATGTAATTACAGATGTGCACAGGTTGTTAGTGGAGTGTTCGTTTCTTCTTGATAACTCATACGTTATCAACACCGCTTGATTGAAACAATATCCATCAACAAACCATACACAATCCTTAACCAGAAGATATCAATAGTTATCAACAGTTTCGAAAGCAAGGAGAAGTTTTATAAGCTATTTATTTACAGGAAAATAGAGATTTATAAATACCGGTTATCCAGATATCAACACAGACAACAACAACAACAATTTTCTATAAATATTAAATAGTTAAAGTTGGAGCAGATGAAATTAACCTCCTCAATCCGTCAACTTCAGGATGCCGTCAGTAAAGTCGCACAAGCAATCCCGGCTAAAGCCATTGATGCGCGTTTTGAAAATGTCCATTTATCCATTGAATCAGGATCATTGACTCTCTTTGCGACTGATGGAGAACTTTCCATAACAGCAAAAAGTGATGTTGAAACAGCTGATAATGGAAATATCGGCATCAAAGCCAGAACATTGCAGGATTTTCTAAGGAGTATGTATGATACCTCTGTTTCCTTTGTCATTGAGCGACAGGAAATCAGCGATCACGGTACCGTTCATATCACTACTGATAAAGGCAGATACAAAATTCCCTGTCAGTTTGAGAGTAAGCCGGAAAAACATGAAAAGAGTTACGACATTTCACTGGAACTGCCGACAGCTGAGTTGCTTGACCTTGTTCAGAAAACACTTTTCGCCTGCAGTGTTGATGGTATGAGACCTGCAATGATGGGTGTTTTGTTTGAACTTCAGGGAACTACCCTCACTGCTGTAGCAACTGATGGGCATAGACTGGTCAGATGCAGAAAGAATTCATCGACAGATGTCGCTGAAAAGCAGAAATTTGTCGTTCCTGCACGAGTTCTTTCCATCTTGCAGAAACTTGTACAAAACGAGTCGGTTACAATGTGCATTGATGCTGATCGCCGGTTTGTTCGTTTCATCAGTGGCAACATTGTTCTTGATGCTGCTCTTATTGTTGAACCATATCCGAATTATGATGCGGTTATTCCAATTGAACATGATAAACATCTCATTATCGATCGCTCTCTGATCTATGATTCTGTAAGGCGTGTAGGTCGTTTTTCCAGTATTGGCGATATAAAGATGGTGATTGAAGGTCAGCTTCTCAAAGTTATGGCTGAAAATACCAACGAAGGTGAAGCAGCACAGGAAGAATTGCCATGCAATTACACTGGAGATGACATTACCATAGGCTTTAATTCAAGATTTATCGAAGCTGCCTTAGCACATCTTGATGATAACGAAATCCGTATCGAGCTAAAAAGTCCGACAACAGCAGTTATTTTCAAGCCGCATAAGGAAGAGGATGATGATAAATTGATCATTCTGGTTATGCCTGTCAGAATAAACAGTTGATGAGTGGGGATAATTATTGAGACTGCAGCATATAACTTATGAAAATTTCCGAAATCACCGGTTACTGAGTTTTGAGCCACACGCCGGAATCAATCTTCTGTATGGCCTAAATGGATCGGGTAAAACCTCTATGCTTGAGGGTATTCATTTCTGTGCGCTGACAAAAGGTTTTGTCAGCACTGCAGACAGTGAGTGCCTGGCCTTCTCACAAAATTACTTTTTACTGAACAGCGTTTTCTTTGATGAAAGTGAGTGCGGTATTACTGTTAAAATAACTTGCACGAAAGAAAAAGAAAAACAGATTATCGTCAATAACAGTGAGATAAAACCCTTTTCACGCCATATTGGAAGAGTTCCATGCATCACTTTTTCTCCTCAGGAGATAGTGATTGTCAATGGAGCTCCTGCCGAACGAAGGCGCTTTATCGATAGCGCTCTCAGTCAGACCGATCGCCGATATCTTGATGATCTTTTGGCCTATAGAAGGGTACTCCTTCAGCGAAATGCCATGCTTCTGCAATTGCATGAACAGAATAGACCTCCAAATGATATGCTGTTGTTGTGGACGGAGCAGCTCTCCAGGCTTGCCGCATCGATTGTTCATGCAAGACTGAAATTTGCAGTTCTCTTTTTCCTTCACTTCAAGGAGCTTTACTCACGATTATCGGTCAATGAGGATCCCTCTGTACTCTACCGTTGTTCACTAGGCAACATCAGTGCCGGTGTTTCTTTGGAAGAGCTCTATCTTCTTTTTATTTCAAAGTTTAAAGAGATAGAAAAACAGGAGATTCTGCGTACCCAAACCCTTGTAGGGCCACATAGGGATGATCTTGTTTTTCTGCTTGACGGTAAGGAAATAAAAAAATATGCATCCCAGGGTCAAATGAGAACATTTCTCATCTGCCTCAAGCTCTCCCAGCACCGGTTTTTTTTTGAAATCATTGGAGAAAAACCTCTCTGCCTTCTTGATGATGTATTCAGCGAACTTGATTCTATAAGGACGGCTGATATTTTAAGCATTCTGGAAACCTGCGGACAAACTATCATTACCTCAACGGAAATAAAGGAGCAGTCAAACATACATGCACTATCAATCGAGACTCTCAAAAAAATCAGTGCTGAATAATTGTGGCAAGAACCAGCGATCCTAAAAAAATATCCGCACTCCTGGGTGATATGTGCCACTCTCTCGGTTTTGTGGAGGCATACCAGCAGTACAAGACGCTTGAGATATGGGGTACGGTCGTTGGAGAGTCTATTGCGGAAGCAACCACCATTGAGCGATTTACAAATGGGCAGTTGTTCATCAAGGTCAAGAATCCCTCATGGAGAATGGAGCTCAATTACCGTAAAAAGGATATTATCGCCAGACTTAATGAGGCCTTGAAGAGCCCTATGGTGAATGAAATAATCTTCAAATAAAAAAAGCCCCAGTGCGTTACCACCACGGCTTTCAAGAAATATTTCCCTTTGTTCAGAGATCACAGCTGAGCTGATACATTTCAATCATTTTATCAGCAAAAGCATGCCCGAACGCTTTGCACTGGGCAAATTCCTCTTCATGAGGTTTGAATTTTATTCTGACGCTCTGATCAAAAACCTTCAGCTTCAGCATCGTAAAATTCGTTTCTATCATCTTTACAGCCTCACCGCTCCATCCATAGGAACCGAACGCCGCACCGAGTTTTCCCTTGTCGCGAATAGGGTTGATAGCCGCAAAAAGCTGATATATCTGGGGCAAAATATTCTGGTTTATTGTTGGAGAACCGACAATAATCCCTGAACAGTGTGCAATTTTATCCTCCAGTGTTAAAAATGGAACCGTTTCAATATCGCAGATATCAATATTGAAGTCGCACGACTCTCTCAATCCGTCAGCTATCTTTTCGGCCAGCAATGCCGTGTTTTCATAGGCTGAAACGTAGGCTATAAGGATATTTTTATCCTGGGGAAGGGCTATGGCTGTTGTGGCATATTTAAATGACAAATCAACGTATTTCTTCCAGTGACTTCTCAAAATGGGGCCATGGCCGGGGCAGATAGCTTTGATATCAAGATCCTTGATCTTTTCAATAGCCTGCAGCATGTACTTACTGAATGGCCTCAGTATGGAATCAAAGTAGTACTTGAAAGCATCGTCAAAGTTGCCGACAGCATCGTCATACATCTCTTCCTGACAGAAATGTGATCCAAACGAGTCGCATGTAAAGAGAATCCGGTCTTCCTCAAGCCAGGTATAGATAGTGTCAGGCCAGTGAAGGTTCGGTGCGAGAATAAAATGAAGGGTTTTATTGCCGAGGCTTAGTGTATCGCCTGTTTTGACAACAAGTGACTTGAAATCATGTCCTGTCTGATCCCGGAGAAATTTGATGGCGTTGCCACTGCCGACAACGGTTGCATTCGGCGCTATGGCAAGCAGGTTTCTCACATTCCCTGAATGGTCCGGCTCGGTATGGTCAACAATGATGTATTCCAGGTCGGCAGGATTGACGACCTGTTTGATTTTATCAAGATAGGTCGGCCAGAACTTTTCTTTTGTTGTCTCTATAATGGCCTTTTTATCGGCATTGATGAAATAGGAGTTGTAGGTGGTGCCATATTTGGTCTCCATCACAATATCAAAGGTGATGAGACCAGGGTCAAGAACACCTATCCAGCTGACATCAGCAGTAATGGGAAGTACTTTATTGTCTGACATGTTGAATTCTTGGAATTGATTTTAAATAAATGGTTTATAATTATTACCGAAAATTGATCTTCACAGTTCCATGTGTTTTGCTATGAGAAGGATAGAAACATAACAACCGTGTTAAAAAGGAAGTTCACCGCCGAGATCATTTGTTTCGGTGTGCCGGATTTCCCTCAAGAGCTCAATGCCTTCTGCAGAAAACGAAAAGAGGGTATCGTCTGAAAATATTGTACTGTAATCCTGTGGTTTGAAAAATGGAAGAAACTTCTGGCAGTGTTCATCAAGGCGCTTAAGATAGAAGTACGTATTTTCGTCCGGCTTTTCCTTTTTCCATTCAGCCGCCAGCTTCCCTTTTTCATAAGAAGAGCTTCCAGTTCCGCTTCCTGATACGTAATAGGTTATTCTATCCCCTTTTGTGACTCCCAGTCCTGCTTTTATGGCAATCTCATAGGTAATTGATTTTGATCTTTTCCCGGTTTTAACATCATTCTGATATTGTTCCAGTGAGTTTTTCAGAGTTTCTGTCCTTGAAAACTCTGAAACATCAAGTTCATGGTTCAATATTTTGTTTCTGTATTCCGTAAAAAGATCATGCAGCCCACTGATATCCTCTGTTAATAGCGTTTCAAATCCCCTCCGGACAAAATCCCGTCCGAATTTTTCTCCGCTTCTGCTCGTCAGTGAGGATCCTTTAAGCAGCATGACATTATCATAGCCAAGAAGCGCATAGTTTTTCTTCATGTAGGAGATCATTTTTCTGTATCTCCCGTCAAAACCTATGTTGATGCCCTGCGGCATGAGCCAGGAAACTTCCTCTACCAGCTCTTTTTCGGCGTCTTCTGTTGTGACAGTGGGAGGCGGTACAAACAGAATGCCATCGGTGTCAACTTCTATCACCTTGCAGCCTCTCGACTCAAACTCAAAAATCATCTTTTTTGCAAGGTTTTGTCCAGTCGAAGTAACCTTGTCAGCTTCTTCGAAATCATTGAAAATGCCGCCAGCATATCCCAGGTAGCCGTACATCGCATTGATAAGGATTTTGAAGGAAAGCTGCATTGCATCGAAATTATTGGCAAGAGAGGCCCTTCCAAGAGCTTTTTCTTCGCGGGCTCTGTCTTTTGCCTTGAATCGAAGATCTTTCAAGTCATTAAGTATCCCGGGAAATGCTTTCAAATCATCACTTTTTGGGCAGATATTGTATGAAAGCATTATTGAAGGATAGAGTGACTCCACATCGGCATAGACAATCGGCCCGAGAATTCCTTTAAGAAACACCTCTGTATATCCTCCTGAATGCTGCTGCCCAGAAGTTGGTTTAGGAATCGATTGTTTCCGTCTAAGGTATTCGCGCACCAGGAGTACCTCAATTTTGGCGGCCTGTCCTATGCGCGATGTCATTGCATAGGTATAGGGAAGCATCTGTGCGAGGTAAAAATTGCTCCCTGACAGCAGCGATGAGAGCGCTCGTGTTTCCCTTACATCATCAAGAGCATAGGCCAGAAGTTTTTTATGATTATTCTGCCACAAGGCAGCAATATCTTTATAATCAACGTAGGTACGATCCGTCGAGGCAAAGCCGAAATGTTTTGCAACAGCCTTCAATCCGTAACTCTGCATAGAGCGCTTTGATATATCATAGCTCTGTACAAGAAAAAGTGTATCAATAACATGCCTGCCGGGAATATCAAAAAAAGGATAATCAATGCTTCTTTCGGCAAAACGGATACTTGCCGGGTAAGTTTTAGGAATAAGTCCGTTGCGGCCAATCGCAAAAGGGATACCATGTCGTTCGCATCTTCTTTGCAGATACGAAAGATCGAAACTGAAAATATTATGTCCTTCAATAACGTCCGGATCCATTGTTCTAATCAAGGCAATAAGCTCCACCAGAAGAGCTTTTTCATCCCTCCCTTTTGAATGCAGAACTGTCTCCCATCCTTTGCTGTCGCTGAGCGATACAATAATTACCTCATCTTCTCCAAAGCCTGAATTTCCTCTTCCCTTTTTTTCCGGATCATAATTTGT
Source organism: uncultured Chlorobiaceae bacterium (assembly GCA_903851385.1). Lineage (GTDB taxonomy): Bacteria > Bacteroidota > Chlorobiia > Chlorobiales > Chlorobiaceae > Chlorobium. Next base: position 19,155 of record CAINOC010000041.1, read on the forward strand.
CTCAATATCGAGTTGCATTCGATAAAGATCATCAAATATCATCCCTTTAAAAAGTGTCTTGCCGCTTTGCTGCAGATACTGAGTGACAGCGTCACCTTTATTATATATATGAGAGTTGTTGTCGAACTGTCCGCCTTCATTCGAAGATTCCGCCCCTTCGCCATACGTTTTGCTGTTGATGAAATCAATTGCTCCCCTGTAGGTTTTCCAGTTCCGGAAAATTGAGAGGCACTGATAAAAATTTGATCCGCCAAGCTTTACAAGCCAGAATTTATCCCTGTTTTCTGGAACAAAACCCTCAAGCAATGATTCATCTGAAACAAAAATAAATGGAAAAAAAGGTTCGTCATGAAAACTCACGTTCTCATTCACACGGTTAAATACTCTGATTTGTGTCTCTGATAACTGGTAGGCTCCAACAATACACTCCTCTTTATCCTTTCCAAACAGGAGATCGTTGTTTACAATTTCATGTATAATGCTCTCCATACGTGCTCAATACCTCTATTAGCTGGAGTAAAAGGATGAATAAAGTTTCACGTGAAACAAATGGGATTTCAGCGTCTAAGACGTATCATGAGAACTGAAATATCAGACGGAGAAACTCCGAGAATCCTCGAAGCCTGTCCTATAGTGTCCGGACGATGTTTCTTCAGTTTTTCGCGACCTTCATTTGACAGGCCTGAAACACTGTCGTACTTGAATGAAACAGGTATTTGATGAGCATCGAGCCTTAGAATCTTATCTGCCATCAAAAGATCCCGTTTAAGATAACCATGGTACTTTAAATCAATATCAACCTGCTCAAAAATAGAGAGGTTATCAGTTATTGCAAGTACGGCTTTCTTGAAAGAGAGAGATTGTTCAATGAGCAGGTGCAGATAAATGCCCGTTCTTTTCAGGAGTGTCGATGCATTTTGTGCATTAGCGACATCACTGTATCCAAGTTTATTCAACAGAGGGTTTATTTCTGTTGCCGACAGCCTTGTTTCAAGGCAAAGCTGTTTGAGCGCCTCAATTGCTTTAACTTTATAGTTGCACAAGGTAAATGTCTCTTCATCAAGAAGTCCTGAGGCATACCCTAAATCATGCAGCCGTATATCAGCGTTGTCATGACGCAGCAGTAGACGATGTTCGGCAGAGGAGGTGAACATTCGGTATGGTTCATTAGTCTCCTTGGTAATGAGGTCATCAACGAGGACGCCTATGTAGGCATCAGAGCGCTTCAGGTGAAGCGGCGGTTTCTGTTGAAGTTTGAGTGATGCATTTATGCCTGCAATCAATCCCTGTGCAGCAGCTTCCTCATATCCAGATGTTCCATTGATCTGACCTGCGAAGAATAGATTCTCAACAAGTTTGGTTTCAAGACTTCTGTTCACCTGATACGGAAAGAAGTAATCATATTCTATCGCATACCCAGGACGTATCATCTTGACGCTCTCGAGTCCAGGAATGGAACGCAGCCCCTCTATTTGAATATCTTCAGGAAGGGAGGTCGAAAAACCGTTAACATACATTTCATTCGTATCGAGACCTTCCGGTTCGAGAAATATATGATGGCTATCCTTGTCGGGGAACCGGCAGATCTTGTCCTCAATTGACGGGCAGTATCGAGGGCCTACTCCCTGCACCTTACCTGTAAACAGGGGCGATCTGTCGAATCCTTTTTTAAGGATTTCATGTGTTTCGAGTGTCGTTTTCGTGACAAAGCAGCTTACCTGCTGGCGGTTAAGGAGCGGTTCCGTCTTGAATGAAAATACTACGGGTTCATCATCTCCTTTCTGTTCCTCCACAAGATCGTAGTCGACGCTGCGGGCGTCAATTCGTGGCGGAGTGCCTGTTTTCAGTCGCCCTGATGAAAAGCCAAGCTTTATAAGGTTCTCAGTCAGTCCGTAAACCGGAGGTTCGGCAATAGTGCGCCCACCCTGATAATGGCTCATGCCGATATGAATCAAGCCATTCAGGAATGTCCCACAGGTAAGGACTACTGCTGAAGCATGAATGATTCTCCCTGAAGTGAGCTTCACTCCTTTGCATACCCCAGAGTTGCTTTCGATTCCTGTAACAGTATCTTGGAGCAGGTCAATATTTCTTTCCTGTTCAAGTGCACATCTCATATAATGAGAATAAGCGGCTTTGTCTGCCTGCGCTCTCGGTGAGTGCATCGCTGGCCCTTTGCTTCTGTTGAGTATACGGAATTGAATCCCTGTCGCATCTATTGCTTTCGCCATTTCCCCGCCAAGCGCATCTATCTCTCTTGTTATCTGCCCTTTAGCCACGCCCCCTATTGCAGGATTGCATGACATTCTTGCAATAGCGGTAAGATCTGACGAAATTAGCAGGCAGGAGCACCCTGTTCTCCCTGCGGCAAGAACCGCTTCGCAGCCGGCATGGCCTGCACCTGCAACTATAATATCATACATGATGTGCGAATTGTTTCACGTGAAACATTTGTCAATTGCTTAAGCTTTCAGTACCCAAGATACAAATAATAGTGCTTTATGCCCCCCACGCCCCTGTCGTCGCTATAAATTACGATAAAGTGTATAATTTAAGTGATAGCGGAGCGGATTTGTCGCCATAAGGCCTTTATAGTATAATACCAGCTTGTGCTGAACATATATTTTAGGCTCAAGGTTGTTCTGTAGTTGTCAAAGTCTCCCTCGTAAATCTTGTCTCTGAAGTCCTTGTTGTTCCTTTTTGATCACAGCTTCCAGCCGTCCTTTAACTCCCTTCTTATCCATAAATTCATCGCTGTAGTCTACTCTTGAAAAGGCTATTCAAAGCACTCTTCCGCATAATGCCGATTGTTAGATAATCAATACCCCATTTTATATATTGGCTGAATTATTTCTATTCGAGCGAAAAGCTATGCCATCAATGAAAAATAAACGTTTTAATCTTCTTCTTATTGCAGTTGTTACCCTTGTGGCGGCCTGGTCATTATGGCCAACCTGGCGAGACTACTCCCTTTCGAAACAGCTAAGCAGTTTTAAGTCAGCACCTGACAGTCTGCGGTACACGTTGAGTAACCGAGATGAGATTGAGAATGCCCGCAAAAAAAGCCTCAAACTTGGTCTTGATTTAAGAGGCGGCATGCATCTGGTTATGGAAGTTGACCAGGTTGATCTCTTTGAACAGAAAGCATGGAACAAAGATGCCAAGTTTACTGCAATTATGAATACCGTCCGTACCAAGGCCTCTTCAAGCGATGCCAAAGTTATCGATATTCTTTCCGGCGAGTTCAAAAATGAAAATATACGCCTGAGCCGGTATTTTTACGACATCCGGAACTCAGACCAGGAAATTGTAAAAAAACTGGAGAAGGAGTCCGAAGATGCTCTCAACCGTGCAAAGGAGATCATTCGCAACCGTATAGACCAGTACGGTGTTGCTGAACCGGTCATCACAACGCAGGGTAGCAGAAAGCTTATCATAGAGCTTCCCGGTGTTTCCGATGAAAACAGGGTGAGAAACCTTCTGAAAGGAACCGCCAAGCTTGAATTCAGGCTTCTCCGTGATCCTGAAATACTTGTCAGAACTCTTGACCGCCTCAACACCTATCTGGTTCAGAACAGTGTGGCTCCACCGAGTGCTCCTGTTGCTGATGCTTCACCGTCCCCATCACCATCAGTTTCATCACCGCTTAAGGCGCCCGTTCCGGCACCAGCCAGACAGGCCTCATCCAAACCGATTTATGATGTAATAGGTGTAATGCAGAATGGTACAGCCTATACAACAGAGCGCTCAAAGGATTATGTGATTTCCCTGCTTCATCGCAGTGACATACAGGCCTTGCTGCCGCTGGATACCGAACTTCTGCTTGCCGCCAAACCGGAAATCGGCAGGAATGGTGAAAAACTCTTTCCGGTCTATCTTGTGAAAAAGACTCCTGAGCTTACTGGCGGTGTTATTACTGAAGCAAAGGCGACCTTTGGTTCACAGGGTGTCCAGCCGGAAGTGCTTATGGCAATGAACTCTGAGGGAACCTCCAAATGGGCCCGCATTACCGGAGCAAATATCGGCAAGCGTATTGCCATCGTTCTTGACGGTGCAGTCTACAGTGCCCCTGTAGTTCAATCGAAAATTCCCAGCGGCAACTCTGTCATCAACGGTATTGAGAGTCTTGAAGAGGCAAAAGATCTCGAAATTGTCCTCAAGGCCGGTGCTCTTCCAGCTCCAGTCAGGATCATTGAAGAGCGCTCCGTCGGACCATCACTCGGAGCAGATTATATTCGCGCTGGAGTCCTCTCGCTCGGCTGGTCATTTCTGGCGGTTTCCGTCTTTATGCTCCTGTACTATAAAAAAGCTGGTATTGCTGCAGATATCGCTCTTGTGCTTAACATTGTCATTGTCCTTTCCGTACTGGCAGGATTTAATGCATCACTTTCATTGCCGGGTATTGCCGGTATTGTTCTGACTATTGGAATGGCTGTCGATGCCAACGTTCTGATCTATGAGCGTATACGCGAAGAGCTTGACGGAGGCAAGGTGCTGAAATCTGCTATTGAAGTCGGGTATGACAGGGCGTTTTCATCGATCCTTGATTCGCATGTCACCACGCTTTGTGCGGCATTTCTGCTCTATACTTACGGAATCGGGCCAATTCAGGGATTTGCCCTTACCCTTATGATCGGTACTGCCGCCAGCCTGTTTACCTCGATTGTGGTGACTAAAGAGATATTCTCGTTCCTGCTTGACAGGAACCTTATGACGCAAAAAAGTTTCGGTTAATTATTCAACACCTAGCAACTCATGAGGATTTTTCATAAAACCAGATTTGATTTTATACGATTCCGTAAAATTGCCTACGTCTTTTCACTCGTTATTCTTGCATCAGGCATGATATCACTGGCGGTTAAAGGCTTGAATTACGGCATCGACTTCAGGGGCGGATCTGAAGTGCTGATACGGTTTGATAAGAATATCGATGTCAGTACCGTTCGCTCTGTCCTTGATGCGGCAGGAGTTTCAGGATCGCTGAAGCAGTATGGACTTGACCGTTCGTTTCTGTTCAGTACCGTGTTCAATGGTGATACCAACGATTTGAAATCACTTGTTTCGCATGCTTTAAACGACCGCCTCAAAAACAATCATCACGAAATTGTCCGTGTTGAAGCTGTCGGACCAAGCATCGCATCCGATTTGAAATGGTCTGCTGTAAAAGCACTCCTGGCTTCACTTTTAGCAATTCTTCTCTATGTTGGATTCCGCTTTGAGCTGAAATTTGCAACTGCCGGAGTGGTTGCCATTTTTCATGATATCCTTACTGTTCTAGGGCTCTTCAGTCTACTCGGAGGATTGTTTGATTTTATGCCCCTTGAAATGGATCAGAGCATCATAGCCGCATTTCTTACCATCGCAGGCTACTCCATTACCGATACCGTTGTTGTCTACGACCGTATAAGAGAGCGCATTCGCGGCCAGAAACCCTCTGACTATGAACGCATTTTTAATGAAAGCATGAACCAGACTCTCAGCCGGACAATTATAACATCCAGTACGGTGCTGCTCTCTGTTCTGGTTCTCTTTATCTTTGCAGGGCCGGCTATAAGAGGGTTTGCTTTTGCCGTGTTCATCGGCATTCTTATTGGCACCTATTCCTCAATCTTTGTTGCAGCACCTCTTGTCTATGACTGGCTGAGGGTGTCAAAAAGCCCTGTTCATCTTAGAGGAAGCAAGGTATCCTGAAACGCATATCCCCCTTTTGGGGGCTGGATTAAACAATATTTATACACCTAAGGAGTTTGGGATGAATCAAGGATTTATAAAGGCTGTTTTGCTCACTTTTGCCGGTACGCTGTCACTGCAGGCCACTGCTGCAGCTGTTGTTGCTGATCGTGTTGTTGCTGTTGTCGGTAAAGAGGCTATCCTTAAGTCTGATATTGATGGCCGTGAACTTATGGCCCGTATGCAGACGCCGGAGCTGGCGCAGGTCAAAGGATTGTCACGCACCATCCTTGATGGGCTGATTGATCAGAAAATCATTCTTGCAAAAGCTAAAATCGACAGTGTTAAAATTGACAACAATGCTGTTGAAGCCGCGGCTAATGATCGTTTCAAGCAGTTGAACTCAAGATTTGCTTCACGCAAAGAGATGGAGCTGCGTTTTGGCAAGTCATCGGCAAGTATCCGCGAGGAGATTCAACAGGAGATGCTCAATCAGGAGCTGATCGATACCCTTCGGAGGAAAAAGTCTGCAGGGGTAACCGTTTCCTATGCCGAAACAATGGCTTATTATAATGAAAACAAGGATAAGCTCTCTAATATTCCTGATGCCGTTGCTGTAGGGCAGATCATCAAGTATCCATCTGTTACGCCCGAAAGTAGAGCCAAGTCGCTTGCCCTGATTCAACAGATCAAAAGTGAACTTAAGGGTGGTGCGGATTTTGCCGAGTTGGCACGCAAATATTCTCAAGACCCTGGCTCTGCAAGAGCTGGCGGTGATCTTGGATATGTGCAGAAAGGTGAGCTGATCAAGAGTTTTGAAGATGCGGCCAGTCAGCTCAAAGAGGGGCAGGTCTCCGATGCCGTAGAAACCCGCTATGGATTTCATCTAATCCAGATGCTCAACAAGGATGTGAATTCAATCCACGTTCGTCATATTCTTATCGGGTTCGATCGCTCGAAGGTGGATGCTCCTGCTGTCATTCAGCAGCTCAATGCCATTCGTGCCGATATTATAAGCGGGAAGACAACATTTGCTGCAATGGCCGAAAAATATTCCGATGATCAGATGACTGCAAAGCTTGGAGGATCAATTACCATCCAAGGCTCTAACAATTTGCTCTTCTCACCATCAACCTTGCGTCCTCAACTGCAGACAATTATCAGTTCCCTGAAAAAAATCGGCGACATCAGTGTTCCTCAAAAAATAGAACCACCCCAAGGTGATGCATTCTATGGGATATTCATACTGAATAACAAGGTAGCTGCACACCGCCTTGATGCCGAGAAAGACTATGCACAGCTTGCCGATATGGCTCTTGAGGATAAAAGCCGCCGCCTGTTCTCTGAGTGGGTTCAGAGCCTCCGCAAGGAGGTCTATGTCCACCTGTCAGACATCTAAACGGCGGACATAGCGGGCATTCTTTTCTATAAAGTCTCTTCGCGGTTCAACCTTGTCTCCCATAAGGGTTGAGAATACATGGTCAGCTTCCATTGCATTCTCTACACTTACCAGCAGCAGTGAGCGGTGGGCAGGGTCCATAGTTGTGCTCCAGAGCTGCTCAGGATTCATTTCTCCAAGACCCTTGTAACGCTGGATGTGGATATTGGCTTTTCCTTTCTGCATCTTTTTCATTGAGTCTGAAATGCTGTTCCGTTCATCGTCATCCCATGCATACTGCTGTTCCTTGCCTGATTTTACAAGGTAAAGCGGAGGCTGGGCGATATAGACCCTTCCTGCGTCGATAAGAGCACGCATGTGGCGGAAGAAAAATGTCAGAAGCAGTGTTCTGATGTGCGCCCCGTCAACGTCGGCATCAGTCATGATGATGATTTTGCCGTACCGGAGTTTTTCTGTTGAAAACTCCTCTTCCCCGAAGCTTGTGCCAAGAGCAAGAATAATGGTTTTGATCTCCTCGTTTTCCAGCATTTTGTGCAGGCGGGCTTTCTCAACGTTCAGGATCTTTCCTTTCAGCGGAAGTATGGCCTGGAAGCTCCGGTCTCTTCCCTGTTTTGCACTGCCGCCTGCCGAATCACCCTCAACGATATAAAGCTCACAGTGTTCCGGATCATTGATCGAACAGTCTGCCAGTTTTCCCGGAAGGCCTGAGCTTTCAAGCACCGATTTTCTGCGGGTAAGCTCCTTGGCTTTACGGGCAGCCTCCCTTGACATTGCAGCGCCTTTAACCTTCTCAATGATAACTTTGAGTACATTCGGGTTGCTTTCGGCATACTCCGAGAGTTGTTCATTGAGAATGGTTTCAACTATGCTCTGTGTTTCGGAGTTGCCGAGCTTTGTCTTTGTCTGGCCTTCAAACTGAGGTTCTGCAACCTTGACGGATATGACGGCAGTCAACCCCTCTTTAAAATCATCGCCAGTCAGTGCCAGTTTCAGATTTTTCAGAAGATCGTTTTTCTGTGCATACGCATTGAGTGTTCTTGTCAGCGCCTTGCGGAACCCTGTGACATGGGTGCCACCCTCCTGGGTATTGATGTTGTTGACATAGCTGAACACGTTTTCCTGATAGGTGTCATTGTACTGGAGGGCTATTTCAACAATAGTGGAGTCTCTTTCACCGTAAATATAGATCGGCTCCTTGAGCAGGCCCATGCGGTTCTCATCAATAAAGAGGACAAACTCCTTGAGGCCGCCCTCAAAATGAAAGACTTCAATCTCTCCCTGTGTATCCTGAACAGTTATGCTGAGATTTCTGTTAAGAAACGCCAGTTCCCTCATCCTGTCAACGATGATATCCTTCCGGAACTCGGTTATCTTGAAAATAAGATGGTCGGGCATAAAGGTGGTTTTTGTACCACGCTGGTCTGACGATCCTATTGCCTTCACATCACCTTGCGGAACACCACGTTCAAACCGCTGGAAATAGACTTTTCCATCGCGGTACACCTCAACTTCGCACCATTCCGACAACGCATTGACCACCGATGCGCCCACACCGTGCAGACCGCCTGAAACCTTATAGGCACCCTTGTCGAATTTACCGCCTGCGCCGATCACGGTCATAACCAGCTCAAGAGCTGATTTCCCCTTTTCAGGGTGAATATCAACAGGAATACCTCTTCCACGGTCTATTACGGTCACCGATCCATCTGGATTCAGTGAAACAAAGATATAGTCGTTAAAGCCGCCAAGGGTTTCATCGATCGAGTTGTCGACAATTTCGTAGACAAGATGGTGAAGCCCCCTGCTGTGAATATCACCGATATACATTGCCGGACGCATCCGCACATGCTCAATGCCGTCAAGAACCTGAATGTTGTTTGCTCCGTATGTCGAAGGGACTGGAATTTCTGGCTGAATGGATGGTATTGGGGTATTGCTATCGGTTTCCGGCATAGGTATCAGCTTGTAACTGGTGAGCTTAAATTTGAATAAATCTTGTTCCTCAAGATAAGAAAAAATGCCATCATTTTTTGTGCCTTATCTGTGCCTTATGTGCTCAGTAATCAGCCCAGAAAGCATCAATATAATGTTCAATAACAAAAGAGGTTATAAGGTTCTCTCCTTCACATGCAGCCAGTACCGTGACAACATCAAACCGGCAATCTGTTTCACATTCCCCAGTAAAAGCAAGATATGCTTTGGCCGCCTTTATGATCTCTCTCTGTTTGGTAATAGTCACAGCCTCAGCCGGATGACCTTTTTCCCGGGAGGAGCGGGTTTTTACCTCGATAAAGCAGAGTGTTTTCTTATACCGGGCAATAATATCAATCTCATTGCGATGGTATCTGTAATTGCGCTGGAGAATACGGTACCCTTTTTCTGCCAGGTAGTCGGCAGCAAATCGTTCACCCTCTTTTCCAAGCAGATGGGGATCAAGCATGGGCGGCGTTATTTTTCACCAAGTTGTTTGAGCTTGAAGCTTTTACGGTGAATCGGGCACCTCCCGTGCTCTATAATAGCCTTGACGTGTTCCCCTGTGCCATAGCCGACATGCCGCAGAAAGCCATACTCCGGCCACTCTTTGCTGTATGCCGCCATAATCCCGTCCCGATGAGTTTTAGCCAGCACCGAAGCTGCAGCAATCGAAAACACCAGGGAATCTCCTTTCACAATGGTTGTATAGGGAATCCCGAGGTTTGTCTTGAACCTGTTGCCGTCAACAAGCAGAAGATCCGGCCTGACCGGAAGCAACTCAACCGCACTGTTCATGGCAAGCATGGTTGCCTGAAGGATATTTATCTGGTCAATAGTGTCGGGTTCAACAGCTGCAACAGCCCATCCGAGAGCATGTTTTTTTATTTCCAAAGTAAGCTCCTCCCGCACTCTGGCGGAAAGCTTTTTGGAGTCATTCAGCTTTTCCAGCACACCTCCGTCAGGCCTGTACCAGCGGGGAAACACCACCGCTCCGGCAACCACTGGCCCAGCCAGTGGCCCCCGGCCAACCTCATCAATACCGCATATCATCCCGGTCGTTTCCCAAAGGGGGAATTCATAGTCAGTATTCATGGAAGCAAAATTGTTTTATGCATCAATCGGATAAGCTCGGCGTGGTCATTTACTGTCCGTTCAGTACACCAAGTATCTCTTGAAAATTTGCAAGTCCTGCTTAAAGGTTTTCGATGATCTCTCCAGCGAGGAGATCGGGATCAGGGAGGTTGTCGAGGTCAGCCCCGCTTTTGGTATCTTCTGCTTTCTTTTCCAATTAGATATATATTCGATCATTTTCTATTACGAATGGCCTTTTGATTGCCACACTGTTCTGGCATTTCCGGGGTTTGATCCCATACGCGCCCGTCAAGCATACGACCGGCTTTCTTTTTGTTGAATCCTCCCCATTGCTTGAAGAAAAACGGCACATTGGCCGCAAGGCATTGCTCTCGAATATTCTGTACCCATTCAGCCTTAATCGGGCGTGCATTTCTCCCGCTTTCACCACCAACAATCACCCAGTCGATACCTTGCAGGTTTATCTCCGGTAATGGCCCCAGTAGAGGCTCACAGGATAAAAATTTTACTTGTGCTCCGATTTCCCTCAATTGGTCAATGCGGTGCATTGAGCTTCTGTTTTCTACCGACACCCCCATCCAGATGTTATGCGACCAGTGCAGGCCTTCACTGTCATAGTATCTCAGCACATCCGCTCTCTTGGTCAGCACCTGAAATACATGGTGAGGATTATGATGCATCACGCTGAACACCTGTCTGACATAGTCGAGCGGAATATCCTTATGAAACAGGTCGCCCATTGAGTTCACAAATACCACTCTCGGCTTTTTCCATTTGAATGGCTCCCGTAATGTTTCAGGATGCAGGGTTAGTTTAAAGCCGTTTTGATACTTCTCAATGCCCATTCCTTGCAGTCGCTTGGCAAAAGCTTCAGCATAACAAAACCGGCACCCATCAGAAAGCTTGTCACATCCAGTAACAGGGTTCCAGGTCATCTCTGTCCACTCTATATGCGATTGTGCCATAGTTAACTCTTTATAATAATATCGGTTGCAATATTTTTTGCTGCGGCATTGTTCGTTGCGAACACAAAATGATAAATCGGAACATTACGGCTATTATACAGGATAAGCGGTTCCTCAGTTACGTAGTTCCAGATTGTTTTCAATTGCCGAATGTAGATCGTAGCAATATGGTGAATGGAGTTACTAATTTTTTTTACTTCTGTTACATTACCGAAAAGGGTCATCTGCATTTCCTCTTTATAAAACTCTGATTTGATTTCATTCTCGGGTAACCCGAAAAAGGATTCAAGGCGCTTTATATGCCTTAATTCATAAGCTTTATCAAGTAATCGATTTACAATAACACCGGTCGGGATCAGGAGCCAAACGTCAGAACGAGTCCCTTTAAGACCTTCGATTGATTTCCATTCAATATGCATCCCAAAGGGGTCGAGAAAAACTAAAGCTGCATAATTCTTGGTTAGTAAAGCCTGAGCAAGTTTTTTGAGCTCCAGATTACAGTCATCAGGTCGAAATATTAATTTTTTATTTTCTGAAACAGGTAAGGAGGTCAGCTTTTTTTTAAGCTTTTCAAGGCTTTTCAGATCGTCAACAAAATAATAATAGTCAAAACTTTTTTCCAGCCTGATAATCCGTTCTGCTGCACCCTTATAGACACATTCTTCCTCAGAAGTTATTTTTAGCTGATTGTAGCGTGTAGATTTTCGATCTTTTCTTGATCCACTTCCAGCAAAACCATCAAAATAAATAGTTTCCCAATAACGATTTGCTTGTAAAATCGTAAGATAGGCATCAACATACTTGCTAAACGCAGTCAGCTTTTGTTCTGTCCATGGGCCTCCCCAATTTTCTGGAGGTTCGTGTAGACTCAAAGCGGTATGATCGCTCATGCCGTTAACACCTCGTTAAGTTCTTCGATAATTGCCTCCATTCGGTCACCGAAAAGCTGCCACATCCGGCCTTTTCCTCCATGACCATCAAATGGAGTCAAATCAAGGTCGTCCGCTTCCATGTGTATGCTTGATGCAATATGTTCCTTAATCATGCGAAGCCAGTTCATCTGCTCTGCAGTAAACTTTTCGCTTGCACCGGAATGCTTGTTGAACACCCATTGCTTAAAGTTGGCGTCAACTGTTTTATCATAAGCGGTCAGCATCTGATCGATGTCTGTTGCCCTTCGGATGAGTGAAACGAGGGCAATGAGTTCGTTTTTAGGGTTTGCGCCATTGACCTTTTCGATCTGTTCGTAAGCGTACCAGATTCGCATTGGAGCGAGCAACGGCTTGTCATTCATGAGCCTGTCGAGCACTTCTCTGATCATCCTGTAGGTTACTGAACGGCGCTGGTATGGCTGGTTGTAGAATATCTTGAGCGCGGTAATTTCGTCTTTGTGTGCTTCAAGATAAGCCTTGAACTCTCCGATCAGCTCTTTTGCTTTATCGGCGCTTTCTGTCGCCCATTCTGTTTTTATTACATGGTCGAGGTTGATGGTATCGATCATCTGTTCATGCACCCGTCGAACATTGTCAATGAATTCGTTCAGCTCTCCGTTGAATGTTGAGCTCGCTTCATGCAAAAGAGACTGTTGTGCCTGCTCCAGATACATGGTCGCATTTCCTGAAGGGTTATCATCATCCTCTTCAACTGCGGCCCCGTTTATATCCTGAGCTTTTTCGCTGATTCGATCAGGATCCCATGAATCGAGAAGTTCGCGGACAACCTGATTGATGCTTTTCCCTCCGGTTTTATCAATAAATGCTGCCCGTTCCTGTTCAGTAATCTGCTTTTCAAGGCGTGCAAGGCGGTTGGCAAGTGAAATAAAAAGGTCCTCGTCCTGGGCTCCGAAGGTGACGGCTTCAAGCAATGTCTTCAGTGATGCCGATGGCTTGCGCTCAAGGGGTCGGCTATCGGTTTTCAGCGATTTGGTAACGCCAATAGCATCGACAATGACAAAATGGGTTTTGGCAGAGGTTACCGAAGGGGTAACTTTTTTCAGATCGTCAAAACTTAGTGTTCGCGTCCCACGCCCTTTCATCTGTTCGAAATAGTTGCTGCTTTTTATGTCGCGCATGAAAAGAAGGCATTCGAGGGGCTTGACGTCGGTGCCGGTTGCGATCATATCCACAGTAACGGCTATTCTCGGATTGTATTCGTTTCGGAATCGGGCAAGCATCGATTTTGGATCGTCAGCCTTGCAGGTGATCTTGTTACAGAAAGCGTTGCCTTCGTTAAATTCTTCCCGGATAATCTGGATAATATCCTCTGCATGACTGTCCGTCTTTGCGAAAACAAGGGTTTTTGGCACCTCGGTTCGTCCGGGGAATAAAACAGGTAGTATCTCGCGAAAAGTCTTTATGACGTTTCGGATTTGGCTTGGATTAACCACATCACGGTCGAGCTGTGATGGTGTATAGGTCATATCTTCGTCAAGCTGCTCCCAGCGCTTGCGCCGTGTTAGCTTTTCACGTTTATCGATAAACTCTTTAGCCTTGATTTCGGCTCCATTCCGCGTAATATCGGTTTCAATGATATAGACGTCATAACCAACATTTACCCCGTCTGCAACGGCGCGTTCGTGGCTGTACTCGCTCACGATATTTTCATTGAAAAAGCCAAAGGTACGTTTGTCTGGCGTTGCCGTCAGGCCGATCAGGAATGCATCAAAATAGTCAAGCACCTGCTTCCACAGGTTGTAAATCGATCGGTGGCATTCGTCGATGACAATGAAATCGAAAAATTCTATCGGAACCTTTTCATTGTAGGCAACCGGTACCGGTTCTTTTGGCTGCCAGCTTGTTTCTTCAGGATTATCCTCCTCAAGCGAAGCGTCGAGTTCCACCCCTTTCAGAATGGAGTACAGCCGCTGAATAGTGGTGATGCAAACCTGACTGTCACCGGCGATTGAGCTTGATTGCAGGCGTTGGACGTTGTATAGCTCTACAAATTTCCGGTTGTCGTCATTCGGTGTATATGCCCTGAACTCCTGCTCTGCCTGTTCACCGAGATTCCTTGTGTCCACAAGAAAGAGCACCCGTTTGGCATCGGTATGTTTTAGCAGGCGGTAGATAAAGGTGATTGCAGTGAAGGTCTTGCCTGAACCTGTCGCCATCTGGATCAGTGCTCTGGGACGTGCGTCACGTAAAGAGCGCTCAAGGTTGTTGATGGCGATTGTTTGACAATGTCTTAACCCCGAAGGATTAAGCACCGGCATCTCCAGCAACCCATCTCTCAGGCTTTTCTCTTTGCTGAGCCACTCACGAAACGTTTCCGGGCGGTGAAAAGTAAAGACGGGACGGGAGCGGGGTTTCGGATCACGGTAATCGGTGAAACGAGTTACTATGCCTGTGCTTTCGTAAACAAACGGAAGAGGGTCGTTATCGAGGTGCTTCAGCTTGCTTCCTGCGTAACCGGTAGACTGATCTTCTACCACGGTGAGGTGATGCCCCTCAGCTTCTTTTTTCGCTTCGATTATACCAACTGGTTTACGATCGACAAACAGGACGTAGTCGGCTTCCTGACCATTTTGTGTCGGGTAATGCCTTACAGCGATCCCTTGCGAAACTTGCCAGTTGATACGGTTTTTCTCCTGAACGCTCCAACCCGAATCGCTGAGTTTGTTATCAATCTCATCGCGAGCGCGTTGCTCCGGCGTCTGGTTCAAAGAGTAACTATCCACCATGTGAAAAAGCGTTTCAGCTGTGAAGTCGACGAAAGCAGTAAAGAAGCCTTCGAACACGTGAAAATGCTGTAAGTAATGTACATAATTTCACATAAATACTGCAAGCAGAACCCGCGAGAGAACTCTTTTGGTACTTGACTACACTAACAGTTTATGTTTCATGCGATAAGCATATCAATGCAGGAGGGATCATCTAGTTCCATTTTCGCCTCAGGGAGGGCGTTGCTGATTCCTTGTATAATTTCTTATCTTGATCGTTGGTTTGCAGGTCCGTTTTCCTGCCTGCCATCGGTTTTTTCTGTCGAAATGTATTGATTGGTATATGGCGCTTGACTCTTGACTTGTTTGAGGGCGGCGTTGAATGTTTCTGCGACAGGTTGGTTTCAAGCCGTAATTGCGGCTTAACGAGTGATAAAAGGGGCTTTTCCCCCTGGTTCTTACCATTATAAAAGAGTGAGCGAATGAAGAAGAGTTCGAATAAGCAGTTGTTGATGAACAAGACCGGCGACGAGATACAGGTTGCGCTTGTTGAAGAGGGTCGTCTGGTCGAGTTGATTATTGAGCGCCCTGAAAGCAAGAGAAGTATCGGTGATATTTATCTTGGCCGGGTGCATAAGGTTATCGAAGGGTTGAAAGCGGCGTTTGTCGATATAGGGCAGAAGTCCGACGGGTTTCTTCATTTTTCCGATGTTGGCACTACCAGTGAGGATTACCGCGCACTGATCGAGGATGATGATGATGATGAAACTGTCGCCGGAACTGAAGAAGAAGGTGAGGAAGGAGTTCTTTCTGTTGAAGCGCCTGTTGCAGAGCAGAATGTGAAAGCATCTGCACGCAGCGGCAACAAGCGGATTCCGGCTGATACCGAGGACAAGTCTGAAAAACGTCAGTCCTATACCCAGATTATTGCAGGCAAGCTTAAGCCGAACGACTCAATTCTTGTCCAGGTTATCAAGGAGCCCATCAGCAGCAAGGGCTCGCGCCTTACTTCCGATATTACCATTGCGGGCCGTTTTATGGTGCTTCTTCCTTTTGGCGGAGGTCAGGTAGCTGTTTCCCGCAGAGTTGTCGTACGTAAAGAGAGGGGAAGGTTAAAAAAACTTGTCCGCTCCATGCTTCCGGAAGGGTTCGGGGCGATCATCCGTACGGTTGCCGAAGATCAGGAGGAGACACTGTTGAAACAGGATCTCGAAAAACTTCTGGCAAAGTGGACGCAGATTGAGGAAAAGCTTCAGGATGCCGCTCCTCCGCAGCTGATTTTCAAGGAGGACACCATTATATCAAGCGTTCTTCGCGACTCCCTCACCTCCGACGTTACTGAAATTGTTGCCAATTCGCCAGTCATTTACAAAGAGACGCTGAACTATATACAGTGGGCGGCTCCTGAAATGGTGAAAAATGTCAGCCTCTACCAAGGGAAGCTTCCTTTATTTGAAGGCTATGGTATTGCCAAAGATGTCGAATCAATCTTTTCCCGCAAAGTGTGGCTCAAGTCCGGCGGGTATATCATTATCGAGCATACCGAAGCCATGGTGGTTGTTGACGTCAACAGTGGCCGTTACGCTGCCAAGCGCGAGCAGGAGGAGAACTCTCTTAAGACCAACCTTGAGGCGGCCCGAGAGGTTGTCCGGCAGCTGAGGCTTCGCGATATCGGCGGCATTATTGTCGTTGACTTCATCGATATGCTCGATCAGAAAAATGCCAAAAAGGTCTACGACTCCATGAAAACTGAATTGCGCAACGATAGGGCAAAATCCAATATTCTGCCCATGTCCGATTTCGGAATCATGCAGATTACCCGTGAAAGGATACGTCCGAGCCTGATGCAGCGTATGGGCGATCAGTGCCCGGCCTGCGGGGGAAGTGGTGTTGTGCAGGCAAGGTTTACGACCATCAACCAGATTGAGCGGTGGTTGAGAAAGTATGCGCTTCAGCACGCCATGCGTTTTCAGCAGCTTGATCTTTATGTGAGCCCGACGGTTGTCGAGCCGCTGCGTAACAGCGATATGAAAACAGAGCTGAAATGGTTTCTCCAGCACATGCTCTTTGTTCAGGTGAAGGCGGACGAGAGCCTCAGAAGCGACGATTTCAGATTCTACAGCAGAAAAAACAACAAGGATATTACCGCTGAATACGGCGATATCTAATAACAAGACAGTGTTTTATGGGACAGTATGATTCGTTGAAACAGGATATTCTAGGCTTTTCATCGTTAGGCGCGGCTGCGCTCTGGGAAATTCCGGAGGCCCGCAATGTGTTTGATCGGTTCAAGCAGCTGCTCAATGCCGGTCTGGTAAGGGCGGCTGAAAAATCCGGTGAGGATTGGATGGTCAACGCTTGGGTAAAAGAGGGTATTTTACTCGGCATGCGACTCGGACGACTGCAGGAAAGTCATGTTTTGCATGATGGACAGGGTGCCGGGCTTACCTTTATCGACAAGGATACCTATCCGCTTAAAACGATGACGCTTGAAAACAGTGTCCGCATTGTGCCCGGAGGATCGGCAGTTCGCGATGGTTCCTATCTTGCGCCTTCAGTTGTCATGATGCCTCCTGCTTATGTTAACGTAGGAGCCTATGTTGATGAGGGAACCATGATCGATTCTCATGCCCTTGTAGGGAGCTGTGCTCAGGTTGGTAAAAAGGTGCACCTTTCAGCAGGCGTACAGGTGGGTGGTGTGCTTGAACCAGTCGGGGCTATACCCGTTGTTATCGAAGATGAGGTGATGGTCGGCGGCAACTGCGGTATTTATGAAGGCACTATTGTCAGGGAGCGGGCGGTTATAGGGACAGGGGTTATTCTCAATGGGTCAACGCCAGTGTATGATCTGGCGCGCAATGCCATCTACAGAAAAACCCCTGAAGCGCCTCTGATTATTCCTTCCGGAGCTGTCGTTGTTGCCGGTTCCCGCAAGATCAAAGGTGAGTTTGCTGCCGAACACGGTCTTTCAATCTATACACCTGTTATTATCAAATACCGTGATGGACGTACAGACAGTGCAACGGCTCTTGAAGAGGCTCTCCGGTAAGTAATTGTGAAACGCTCCGGAATGAGTAAAGAGTGCCCCCAGAGGGGAAATTCGCTGCACCGCAGGGTGCGGGGCGTTCTTGTGCTTCTTTTATTGTTCTGCTCTGTGCCATGCACGCCGCTTTATTCCGCAACAGCTCCTGCCAGCAGGGAGTACTTCGATATCGTTAAAAGTATCGACCTCTTTGGCGAGGTTTATCGCGAAGTTTCAAAAAGTTATGTCGATACGCCGAATGTCAGCCAGATGATCTACGCCGGTATCGACGGTATGCTCCATACCCTCGATCCCTATACGGTATTTCTTAATGAAGAGGATTCGGGTGACCTCGATGATCTTACCAGCGGACAGTATGCCGGTATTGGCGTCATCATTTCTCCCGTTGACGGAGTGCTTTATGTTACATCGGTTGTTGACGGCAGTGCTGCAGCAAAGGCCGGCATAAGGGCCGGGGATGCTATTGTTTCCATCGGCAGCAAAGATGTAAGGAGGTCGCCGTTCAGAGAGGTGAAGTCACTGATGAAGGGAGTCGCCGGAAGTCCACTGTCGCTCAAGCTGGAGCGTGAGGGTTCACCGCCTTTCTCCGTAACGGTTATCCGCGAAGAGGTGCGAGTCAGTCCGGTAAGTTATTCCGCTATTATCGATGGCATCGGCTACGTCGAGATGAAAAACTTCAGTTCTCATTCAGCGGAAAATTTACGTGAAGCCATACTGACTCTTGAGCGTCAGGCTGCAGAGAAGCAAGTGCCGATGAAAGGGATGATTCTTGATCTCCGTAACAATCCAGGCGGACTCCTGACGGTTGCCGTTGATGTAGCCTCGCTTTATGTAAACAAAGGCAGTTTAGTTGTTTCAATTCGAGGACGTGCTCCGGAAACGTCAAAAACCTATGTAACAAACGTTTCTCCTCTCAATGCTTCTCTTCCGCTTGCGGTGCTTATCAATTCCGAGAGCGCATCTGCTTCTGAAATTGTAGCCGGCGCAATCCAGGATCTTGACCGCGGGGTAGTTATCGGTGAACGCTCCTTCGGTAAAGGACTGGTACAGTCCGTTATAAGGATATCCTACAATAATACCCTCAAGCTCACCACAGCCAAGTACTATACTCCCTCTGGCCGTCTGATCCAGAAAGAAAAAGAGGCAGCACACGACTCGCATCAGGTGATTCAAAAGGAAAAAGAGGATTCAGCAGCAAAGGTCTTCTATACAAGAGGCAAAAGAAAAGTCTATGGCAACGGCGGTATTACGCCTGATATCCAGCTTGCTGATCCGGCACGTTCATCCTATATAACTGCGCTTCGAAAGAAAGGGATGCTTTTTCTCTTTCCCGCAGTCTATTGTTCTTCTCACCCGGTTATGCCTCAGCTGCCTTTGGATCGCAAGTCCCTCTTGGCTTCCTTCAGCGACTTTCTGCATAGAAAAAACTTTACCTACATCTCTGAGCCTGAACGACGTTTCAATGAACTGAAGGAGAGCATGAAAAAAACGTCAGGCGCTAAAGATGCCGAATGGATGAAAACGCATTCAGGACTCCACCAGGAAGTCAACAGGCTCAAGGAGCAGGAGATAGCAAAAGAGTCTGAAAGAGTCGCGCAATTGCTTGAGGAGGAGATTATCCGGCATTTCAACGAGCGCTTTGCCCGTAAAACAGAACTCGATCACGATCCAGTTGTGAAAAAAGCACTTGAAGTGCTTTCCGATTCCCGGAAATACTCAGGGACTCTTCATCCCTGATTGTTCAGCAGCTGTTCCGCCTTGAACTCACGGATTTTACGATGCGCACCAAATGCAATCATGAGATTGCTCACCGTCAGCAGGCTTTCAGCAAGTCCGTGGAGCAGGTCGTCGTGTGAAAGGCTTGGAAAGCCACAAACATCAGTAGCAAGATAGATGCAGAAGACCGTTACGGAAATAAAGACAAGTACAAACCAGAACCCTGCAACGGTAAGTGCTGAAAAAACTGTCCGGTCCCGCCTGTACAGCACAATTAGCAGCACAAGAAACGTCATATAGACAATGCTTGAGAGCTGCAGGATGGTGTCAAAAATATCCGCCCCCATGTATGATTGCGGTTTTCCGGCAAACACAATAGCGGCAACTGCAGCAGTATATCCGGCTGTCTGCGTTTTTTTTGTGGTTTTCAGAAGATTCAGGGTTGCCCACAACAGCGAAATGCTGCCGAAAAAATTGATCACCTCCGACATATCCAGAAGAAGCGGAATGGAGTCTGTGGAGACGTGATAACCAAGAACAAAAAAACTGCCAACCCAGTGAGGCAGCATGGCAATGCCAAAGAGCCTTATCTCCCGCCTCCCTGTCAGTGTGCCATAGCGAAAAATTAGTAATGCCCCGATTCCCCACTCAAGGGCCGAAGAGATATGGATGATCCAGTTCGGAAAAGAGAGGAGCATTTAAGAGCCTTTGATCAAGTGGTAGATGTTTTTGGAAAAAATTTTCATCTGGGTTGACCAGGCTGCCGGTATCATCTTTTTATAGAGATAGGAGTCAAAGGTGATCCTCTGTACATCATCATCAGCGCAAATGGCCACAAAACTCTCCCTCAGGCGGTCACTGCGGTAGTACACAGCCTGCAGCACCTCCAGTCCGAAGAAGATAGGCGCATAGAGCTTTCTGAACTCATCTTCATAGTTCTTCAGCGGGGTATTCTTTTTCAGGTGTTCAATCATTGCTTGAGCTCCCAGCTTCCCGGAGCGCATGGCGAAGAAAATACCCTCTCCGTTAGCCGGAGTGACCAGGCCGGCTGCGTCCCCTATCAGAATTGACTTCTCCGCAGTAAACGATTTACGCGGCTTCATCGGAATTTTAGCTGCCTCGTCCAGGTATGGCTTATCGGTAATCCCTATTTTTTCAATAAACCGCTTCTGGAGTGCCTTGATATTATATTTGTTGTCCTCTGTGCCGGTGCCGATAGCCAGGTGATCCGCCTTTGGAAAAATCCATCCGTAAAAGTCGGGCGAGACTTCTCCGTCAAACCAGATTTCAACAATATCGCTGAATTTCTGGATGGATGCAGTGTACTTGAATCGCTGCTGCATAGCGATAACTTTCAGCTCGTTCGCTGGAAAGTGCAGCTCATCGGCGGTTTTGGAGTTTGCCCCGTCAGCGCCGATAATTCTGAGTGCTTCAACTGGCGGCACCTTGTTGTTAAGGGTGCTGATCACAAAGCCGTTAGCGGAAGGCTGGATGGAATTAACCAGTCCCTCAACCACAACCGCACCTGCTTTTTCAGCTTCAGAACGCAGCCAGCCGTCAAATTTCTCACGCCTTACCATGCCGACATAGCCGTTCGGCATACGCATCTCAATAACTCTGCCTTTCGGAGAGCGGGCCCTCATACGGGAGAGTTTCTTTTCCACCAGTTCAGCAGGAATGTTGAACTCTTCGATAAGGCCAAGAGGAATGGCTCCACCGCATGGCTTGACATTGTCAAAGTTACGCTCAAAGAGAACTGTTGAAACCCCTGCCCGGGAAAGTTCCGCTGCTGCAACAGCTCCTGAAGGTCCTCCACCTATGACTGCGACATCGTAACGCATTCTTATAAAAAGTAATTAACCTGCATTAACCCAAGCTTAAACCAGCTTTGCGGCGAGAAACTCTTTGACTCTCGAAATCTCGATCCTCTCCTGCAGTGCGGAGTCCCGATAGCGCACCGTTACCGTGTTCTCTTCCAGCGACTGGTGATCCACCGTGATACAGAAAGGGGTGCCGATTTCATCCTGCCTCCGGTAACGCTTGCCGATAGAGCCGGCATCATCATACTGTATGAGAAAATCCGAGGAGAGCTCATCGCGCAGTTTGAGGGCAGCCTCACCCATTCCGCCCTTTTTCATGAGCGGTAGCACGGCAGCCTTCACCGGCGCAACTTTAGGCGACAGTCTCAGCACAACGCGCTCTTCGCCGTCAACAGTATCCTCAGTATATGCATCTGCGAGAAGTGCAAGGAAAAGTCGATCGCATCCGGCAGAGGTTTCAACAACATAAGGGATGTAACGTTCGTTGGTAAGCTGGTCGATATACTCCATGTTTTTTCCTGAATACTCCTGATGTTGTTTCAGGTCAAAATCGGTTCTCGAGTGGATTCCTTCGATCTCTTCAATGCCGAAAGGAAACTCGAACTTGATGTCGTAGGCAAGGTCGGCATAGTGAGCAAGTTTGTCATGCTTGTACCAGTGCAGTTTCTCCCTGCTGATGCCAAGTGAGTCAGTGTACCAGTTGAAGCGCTCCTCTCTCCATGCTTCAAACGCCTCAGCTTGAGTTCCGGGTTTTACAAAGTACTGCATCTCCATCTGTTCAAACTCAACCATACGGAAGATAAAGTTGCCTTTGACGATCTCGTTCCGGAAAGCCTTGCCGATCTGTGCGATTCCAAAGGGTACCCTCATGCGCGACGATTCCCGGACATTGTGGAAGTTCACAAAAATGCCCTGTGCCGTCTCAGGCCTGAGATAGACAATGCTTGCGGTATCAGCCACAGCACCCATGTTGCACTGAAACATCAGGTTGAACTGACGCACTTCTGTCCAGTCTCCCGATCCTGTATCCTGAGCCTTGATTCCTTCTGTAATGATCAGCTCATAGAGTGCACGGTTTGAATCCTTTGCACCTCCAGCCGCTTCATATGTCGCCTGAACTTTCAGGGCATCCTCATCCTTGCCGTCGCGGCGGAGTTTTTCAATATGATTTTCAATCAGGTGGTCAGCACGGTAGCGTCTTTTGGTAGTCTTGTCATCAATCATCGGATCGTTAAAGCTCGACACATGTCCCGACGCCTCCCAGACTCTCGGATTCATCATAATCGAAGCATCAATCCCTACAATATTCTGATGGCGACGCGTCATCGATTTCCACCACAGATCCTTGATATTCTTTTTAAGCTCACAGCCCAGTGGCCCATAGTCAAAGCAAGAAGAGAGGCCTTCATATATCTCCGACGACTGAAAAATAAACCCGCGACGCTTAGCCAGTGAAACCAGTTTATGCATGACTTTATCAGGCGGCAGATTCACGCTCTGCACCCGTTTCTGCTCAGAATTACTCATCATTCAATCAAAATGTTATAAAAAAATCCCTTAGGGATTCCCCTTTTCAACAAGAAACAATGAATATAAGAAACAAAGCAGGATAATCTGCCAACCCCCTTACCCCGTCTGTATTTCAGTTTTCAGGGCTATCTCTTCAAGAATCGCGCTCACCTTCAGGCATGAGCTCATAGTACCGAAATAGACAATGCTCCGTCCTCGGGTATGGACTTCCCAGGTACAACGTTCAGCGTTCTGTCGACTGCATTGCGTAGCCTTGATGATCTGCCCGATTACCTCGTCAAAAGAGTGTTCTTCATCATTGAACAACACCACGCGGTATGCGTCAAGCGTATCAGTCCCGGAGCTTAGTTCACACTCTTTCGTTACCTGCTCTGGTAAAGATGCGTTCCAGCTGATCAGAAAAGAGGGGTTCATGGGTATTACGGACTATCGTTTTAAAACTGTAAAATAGGAAATGCATCACTAAAGATACAAGAGCAGCCGATATTCAGAAGGGCTATGCAATAACCGGTTCAAGCGCTCCGAGTGAAAAAGTGCCGGCAGGGAATATTTGCAGTTTAAAGCGGGCTCCGACAGGGATGGTCATCAAATTTTGGATATGACCATAGGAGAGTCCTGAAAAAACCGCTGCGTGGCCATTGAGTGCACTGTAATATTCCAAAACTCTTTTCAATCGTTCATCATCACCGGTTTTTTCCTGTTCACCGGAGAATTGGCCAAACAGAAGAGCATTGCATCGGGAAAGAAGGTGTGCATTGTTAAGATGCGAAAGCATGCGGTCCACACGGTATGCAGGCTCGTTGATGTCTTCCAGAAAAAGGAGCGTCTTATTGAAGGAAGGAAGAAAGGGTGTCCCAATCATGGAGGAGAGAACAGAAAGGTTGCCTCCGATGAGCTGCCCTTCCGCCGTGCCTTCTCTCATGCAGGTGACAGGATGACTTTTATGGTTCTGAAGCGACAGGGCATAGCCCGGAGAGGTAAGCATACCCCAGAAATGCTCTTCGGTATACGGTGTTGGAGAGTGGAGCTCTGTGGCAAGCATGGGGCCGGAAAAACTTATCAGACCGGTTTTTGCATACAGGGCAAGAGAGAGAGCTGTAATATCAGAATACCCTGCAAGGATTTTCGGGTTGGCCGCTATCAGGCTGTAATCGATGTTGTTCAAGAGGCGCGCCGCTCCGGCTCCTCCTCTCAGGCAGAATATTGCCTGAACCGAAGGGTCACTGAACATGTCGTGAATATCGTGCAGCTTTTCTCTGTCGGCAATGGCAGGATCAGGATCAATACGGTTCAGGTGGAGAGACGGCTTGACGTTGTAGCCGTTTTTTTCAAGATAGCTTACCGCCTGCCCGATTTTTTCAGGATAAGCGCAATGTGAAGAAGGGGAGATAAGCCCGATTGTATCTCCCTTGCGCAGGGCTTTTGGTGTGAGGTTTTTCATAAAACCAAAAAACATCAGCACCCGGTGAGGATGCTGATGTTTTTAATTCATTGGCATGAAATCAGGAAATAGTTTCAGTCAGCAGAATGGCTTTGTTGCCGCTGACTTCCAGAAAGCCGTCCGAGATGGTAAATGATTGTTCGGTGCGATCTGCCAGAGCAAGTTTGACCTTGCCGGTTTTCAGTGAAGAGAGCAGAGGTGCATGGTTTTTCAGTATCTGAAATTGACCTTCTTCTCCTGGTGCCGTTACACTGACAACCTCCCCGGAAAAATAGAGCTTCTGGGGAGTGACGATCTCTATATTGAACCCTTTATCGGAATTCGCCATAATTCTTGCTAAGTTTAGAGCGTTTTTGCTTTCTCAACGGCTTCCTCAATGGTTCCAACAAGGTAAAATGCACTTTCCGGCAGATTGTCATGACGGCCTGCGATAATCTCCTTAAAGCCTTTGATGGTTTCCTCAAGCTTCACATACTTGCCGGCAAGACCGGTAAAGGCCTCGGCAACAAAGAATGGCTGAGAGAGGAAGCGCTGAACTTTTCTTGCTCTGGAAACAACAAGCTTGTCCTCATCGCTCAGTTCATCCATACCGAGAATGGCGATAATATCCTGAAGATCCTTATAGCGCTGAAGAAGCTGCTTGACTGCCTGTGCGGTATCATAATGATCATCGCCGACAATGTTCGGGTCAAGGATGCGTGATGTTGAGTCAAGAGGATCAACCGCAGGGTAGATACCGAGCTCTGCAATAGAACGGGAAAGCACTGTCGTTGCATCAAGGTGAGCAAACGCGGTGGCAGGAGCCGGATCGGTAAGGTCATCAGCAGGAACATAGATAGCCTGAACCGAGGTGACCGAACCTTTTTTGGTTGAAACGATTCTGTCCTGAAGTTCACCCATTTCTGTAGCAAGGGTAGGCTGGTATCCTACAGCGCTTGGCATACGTCCGAGAAGTGCGGACACTTCTGAACCTGCCTGGGTAAAGCGGAAAATATTGTCGATGAAGAGCAGCACGTCACGTCCTTCTTCATCACGGAAATATTCGGCAATACTGAGTCCTGTCAACGCAACTCTCTGGCGCGCACCTGGAGGCTCGTTCATCTGACCGAATACCAGTGCGGTTTTATCGATAACGCCTGATTCCATCATTTCGTGCCAGAGGTCATTTCCTTCACGGGTACGTTCCCCGACTCCGGCGAAAACGCTGAAGCCCGACTGCTGTTTGGCAATATTGTTAATAAGCTCCATGATCAAAACAGTCTTGCCTACACCTGCGCCGCCGAAAAGACCAGTTTTACCGCCGCGAGAGTATGGCTCAAGAAGGTCAATAACCTTGATGCCGGTTTCGAACATTTCCGCTTTCGTGGAAATATCTTCAAACTTGGGAGCGTGACGGTGAATCGAGTATGTTTTTGCGGTATGAACTGGACCTCGCCCGTCGATCGGGTCACCAACAACGTTCAGCATTCTGCCGAGTACTTCAGTACCGACAGGTACCTGTATTGGCCTTCCTGTATTTGCGACGCTGATTCCTCTTACAAGGCCGTCAGTGCTTTCCATGGAAACAGTACGCACGCGTTCTTCGCCGAGATGCTGCTGTGTCTCAAGGACAAGCTTTGTGCCGTCAGCTCTTGTAATTGTTAATGCATCCAGAATTGACGGCAGTTGTCCTTCAGGAAAATCTACATCAACAACTGGGCCGATGATCTGGGAAATCTTACCTTCTTGCATAGTGACAGTGTGGATAGGATTTTATAGAGTAATCAAACGTTCAGGCATCCATTCAGTAATTGGGGGCCCTTTTTTAATCGGGAATTACAGGTTCTGAGTATCCCGTTGTAATGGTAGTTCATGAAACGAGCCACCTGCGGGAGTCGAACCCACGACCTACTATTTACGAAACAGTTGCTCTACCAACTGAGCTAAGGTGGCCTAAGCATATAAAACAAATCAAGCCTAAATATAATTTTTTTGATACAGAAACACAAAGATAAATACATCCCATTTATAGCGTTCAAAAAAAAGAAGAATTGTATATTAGGTATTGAGTGCATGCGGTGTTATTGCTTTTTTAACTGGAACTGAGTAAGAAAAATGAAGAAGATGGTGAGGTATTCTGTTCGCGGAATGATTGTTGGTTGTTTTTTGTGGGTGGCATTAGCCGGGTCGCTGTTTGCAGCCCCTTCTGCAGATGCTCCTCCGCCGGTTCCGGCTTTTTCGGTTGTATCTCTTGATGGAAAAGCTGTAGGCTCGGCAACCCTTACAGGAACAACGTATATTGTTAATTTCTTTGCATCCTGGTGCCCGCCATGCCGTTCAGAAATTCCTGATATGGTTGCCCTTCAGAATAAATATGGTCACAAAGGATTTACGTTTATCGGTGTCGCTGTTAATGAAACCGAACCGACGATCAGGGCGTTCATCAAAAAAAATCAGATTGCCTATCCTGTTGTTATGGCTAACGAGCAGATAGTCAATGCTTTCAGCCGATATGTAGATGGCGGTATACGTGCAATTCCAACCTCTTTTGTTGTCAACTCTTCAGGCAGGATTACCCAGGTTATTACCGGGGCAAGAAGTAAAGAGGTTTTTGAAAAAATAATTCTTGATACTGTCAGGAAACACAAGAGCTCTAAATAAAGCCCTCATCCAATGATTGATGGTTGTCAGACCCGGATGATATTTACTATCCTGGACATATTGTTTCCTTATACGTCCGTAGCCACTGGTGGTTGCGGGCGTTTTTTTGTTTAACCGTTAGCCAAAAAAAAGCAAGATTATGACGTTAATTCAGATTAATCCTCCGGATTATGTGAAAAACAAGAAGCTGATTCAGTGGGTACAGCAGACCGCTGATCTCTGTCGTCCAAGTTCTGTTCACTGGTGCGATGGTACCCAGGAAGAGTACGACACTCTCTGTCAGCAGATGGTGAAGAGCGGCACATTCGTCAAGCTTAACGAAGAAAAACGTCCGAACAGCTTTCTCTGCCGTTCGGATCCGAGCGATGTGGCCAGAGTTGAGGACCGTACCTACATTTGCAGTCTCCGTCGCCAGGATGCCGGGCCAACCAACAACTGGGTTGCACCAAAAGAGATGAAAGAGACTCTCAATGAGCTTTTCAACGGCTGTATGGAAGGCAGAACCATGTATGTCATTCCTTTCAGCATGGGACCTCTCGGCTCGCCTATTGCCCATATTGGCGTTGAGATTTCCGATTCTCCTTATGTCGTGACCAACATGCGCATCATGACGAGAATGGGTCGCAGTGTCATCGACATTCTTGGTGAAACCAAAGAGTTTGTTCCTTGTCTGCACTCTGTCGGCGCACCGCTTGAGCCCGGCGCAATAGATGTCCCCTGGCCATGCAATGGAAAGAAATATATAGTGCATTTCCCTGAAGAGCGCTCGATTGTCTCTTACGGCAGTGGCTATGGCGGTAATGCCCTGCTTGGTAAAAAATGCTTTGCGCTTCGTATCGCCTCTTCCATGGCTCGTGATGAAGGATGGCTTGCCGAGCACATGCTGATTCTCGGTGTTGAATCTCCCGAAGGTGAAAAAACCTATGTCGGAGCGGCTTTTCCGAGTGCCTGCGGTAAAACAAATTTTGCAATGCTTATCCCGCCTGACTCTTTTGAGGGTTGGAAAGTAACAACTATCGGTGACGATATTGCCTGGATCAAGCCGGGTGACGATGGACGGCTTCATGCTATAAATCCTGAATATGGCTTTTTCGGTGTTGCTCCCGGTACGTCGGAACAATCAAATCCGAATGCCATGGCATCTCTATCGAGGAACAGTATTTTCACAAACGTTGCCATGACCCCGGATGGGGATGTCTGGTGGGAGGGAATGACAAAAGTTCCGCCTGATGAGCTTATCGATTGGCAGGGTAATCGCTGGACTCCTGATTGTGGAAGGGTTTCCTCCCATCCTAATGCCCGCTTTACCTCGCCGGCAAGTCAGTGTCCTTCGCTGGATCCCGACTGGGAAAATCCTAAAGGAGTGCCGATCAGTGCCTTTATTTTTGGTGGACGCCGTGGCGATACGGTTCCTCTCGTCTATCAGTCGGCAAACTGGAATTTTGGCGTCTACCTCGCAGCAACAATGGGGTCTGAAAAAACTGCTGCAGCCGCCGGGACGATTGGTGATGTTCGTCGCGATCCTTTTGCCATGATTCCTTTCTGCGGTTACCACATGGGTGATTACTTCAACCACTGGCTCCATGTTGGACGCACTTTACAGGAACCGCCGAGAATTTTCGGTGTCAACTGGTTTCGTAAAGATGAAAACGGCAAGTTTCTCTGGCCGGGTTTCGGCGATAATATGCGCGTACTGAAATGGATTGTCGGCCGTGTGCGAGGACATTCTGCCGCTATTGAAAGTCCGCTCGGCTGGATGCCGAAGTATGAGTCGATCGATTGGACAGGTCTTGACGAAATGACTTCAGAGAAGTTTTCAAAACTGATGTCGGTGGATCGAGAAGCATGGAAGAAAGAGCTTCTTTCTCATGAAGAGCTTTTTGCCATGATTTACGACAGGCTGCCCAAAGAGTTTACCCATATCAGGGAGCTGATGCTTTCAACACTCTGGCTCTCTCCAAGGCACTGGTCACTGGCTCCGGAAGATTATTCCCAGGACAGCTGACGGAAGTGGTTTACATACAATAGAGAAGGCGCCCTCAAAGGCGCCTTCTCTATTGTATCATAAAAATCTCAGTATCAAAGCTCGTCGAGGGTGAAGCCGATTTTTATAGTCACCTGCCAGTAGGCAATTTTCTGGTTCTCTACATGGCCGCGGGTCTCTACGATTTCAACCCACTTGATATTTCTGATTGATTCGGAAGCTTTGGCAACAGCATTATTGACAGCTTCTTCAATGCTTGTTGGCGAAGAGCCTACAATTTCGATTTTCTTATAAATGTGAGCGCTCATGGCGTGTCATGGTTTAAGTGCTTTGAAAAAAGAAGGTACACGTAAGGTGACGCGTGCGTCAGATCAGCACTCATATTAGCAATTAAGGCGAAATCTTCAAAACAACCTTTCTCTGCACAGGTATCATTGGTTATTTTTTTTCAACAGGCACTCTCATTTTCATCGCGGGGATTCCTGATACGATTTTCAGCAGAAAGGGATGCCTTGCTATATGCAGCTTCCATTGCGTTGATAAAGTTATTGTCTGAACGCCAGAACGGAATTGTTCCGAGTCGTTTTATTATCGACGCATGCATTTTTGGCAGAGCATGGGTGATTGAGTGTTCGGTTGTCAGGATTGTTCCCCAGAAGGTATGGTCGGATGGAAGTACTTCGGGTGGGGCTACTGGCTCGTTCAGTTCCTTTTTTAACTTGTTGCCTTGCTGCCGGTTGCCGATAGCCTTGAGAAAAGCATTTTTGTTCATTCCCCGTAAGGTGAATAAGAGAAGTGGGTCACGGTCAAAGGCTTCTGCCATAAGATAGATAACGGCAGCGATGTGTTTGCAGGGGTTCGAGTAGTCAGGGCATGAACAGGTGCTCTGCAGATCATTGTATTTCAATGGAAAGAGAGGGATCTTTAAGGTTTTACATACCTGCACCATGCTTTCCGGCATTTCGCTGCTGAGGAGTTGTGCTATAAAGAGCGGTTTTGCAGCAAGTTTGGCGGTCAATATATCCTGCTGCATTTTCGAATAAGGGTTGAGCTTGATCGATACCTTGTAAGGTGTTGATCTTGAACCCTGAACTTTGGCCGATACCCCTTTGGCGGTAATGACAAGGTCAATGACCTGGCCGCTCCGTGCATAGGATTTCCCGCGCACAAGTCTTGATCCGATAGGAAAACTTTCGAGTGTATCAATCCATTGTTTCCCCCACCATGTTTTAGCAAAC
This sequence comes from uncultured Chlorobiaceae bacterium, assembly GCA_903851385.1. Lineage (GTDB taxonomy): Bacteria > Bacteroidota > Chlorobiia > Chlorobiales > Chlorobiaceae > Chlorobium. The sequence continues at coordinate 49,325 of CAINOC010000041.1, forward strand.
GCTCCCCGTTTATTTTGCGCCTTAATGCCCCCTTTAACAGCTTTAGGCTTCGAAGAGGAGGAGTATAGATACCATCCGTCCATAAGGTTATTCTCCCGATGCGTCTTGACCAAGCATAATCAGGTTACGCAAATCATTATTTGACAGCTCGGTAAGCCACTGCTCTCCGGTACCGAGAACCTGGCCGGCAACCGCTGTTTTTTTATCAATCATATCATCAATACGCTCTTCGAGTGTCCCGGCAGTAATGAATTTATGAACCTCGACGTTTTTATTCTGCCCGATACGAAATGCCCTGTCAGTCGCCTGATTCTCTACGGCAGGGTTCCACCACCGGTCATAGTGAATGACATGATTGGCTGAGGTAAGATTGAGGCCAGTTCCTCCGGCCTTAAGCGAAAGAATGAAGATTCCTGGCGATTGGCTCTCTTGCTGAAAGGTATCGAGCATCTGATCCCGCTTTTTTTTGCTGGCGCCACCATGCAGAAAAAATACCTCTTCCCCGTACAGCTGTTGAAGGTATCGCTGAATGATTTTGCCCATTTGGGTAAACTGGGTAAAAATAAGAGTTTTTTCTCCTGCTTCGCGGATTTCATCAAGGAGTTCAGTCAGGCGCTGCAATTTGCCCGAGCGGTTATCAATGGCGGAATTATCGCCAAGAAAATGAGCAGGGTGATTGCAGACTTGTTTAAGTTTGAGCAGGAGGGCAAGGACAAGTCCACGCCTGTCAATGCCTTCTGCTGAAACGATTTTTTCGTGCAGTTCGTCTACAACCGCCTTGTAAAGTGAGGCTTGTTCTTTGGTGAGGGTGCAATACTCCTTCATTTCAATTTTATCGGGCAGATCTGAAATAATTGAAGAGTCGGTTTTCATGCGGCGAAGAATAAAAGGTCCGGTCAGCCTTTTCAATCGAGTTGATGCTTCGGTATCTCCATACCACTGTATCGGAGTATAAAAGTTGTCTCTGAAAAAGTGCTGGGTACCGAGAAAACCTGGATTGAGAAAATCCATCAGTGCCCAAAGGTCGCCGACATGGTTTTCAACCGGTGTACCGGTCAGAGCAATACGGTAATCCGCTCGAACTGAACGGGCTGCTTTTGACTGCTTTGTTTCCGGGTTTTTGATATTCTGTGCCTCATCAAGCACAACACCTGCCCACGATATCTCTGAAATAAGTTCAATATCACGCATAAGCAGGCCATAGCTGGAAATAACAAGAGCAACGTCCTTTGCAGCGTTGCGAAATTTGTCGGCTTTCATCCTGTCGATGCCGTGATGGATCAGTATGCTTAAATCAGGAGTGAACTGTTCAGCTTCTTTCCGCCAGTTGTTGACGACGGAGGTCGGGCATATCAGCAGTACAGCTCTTTTTTCGCCCAGCTCTCGCTCTCTTTGAATCATGGCAAGAGTCTGGATAGTTTTGCCGAGTCCCATATCATCAGCAAGGCAGGCTCCGAGCCCCCATTGCCGAAGAAACGAGAGCCATGAATAACCGCGCTCCTGATAGGCTCTGAGCGTTCCATGAAATCGCTCAGGTTGCTGGAGCATCTCGAACTGGCTGTGACCCGAAAGCTTTTCAAGCAAATCCTGAAGCCATCCATCGACTTCTATTGAGCGAACGAGCACTCCATCCTCTTTTCTTTTTACGCCAAGTGCTGTTGTGAGGATATGCCGGGCCGTCAGATCTTCCGTTGATTTTTTTTCAAGAAAACGAACAGCAGCGGCAAGCTCTTTATGATCAAGCTGTGTCCATTGTCCGCGCACTTTCAAGAGCGGCGCTTTCAGTGCGGCTAATGTTTTAAGTTCATCCAGGTCAAGCTCTTCGTTACCGAGAGCCGCAGCATAATCGCAGGCAATCATAGTGTCGAGAGTCAGGCAGGAGCCGCTTCCATGCATTGCAGGTGCTTTCGCTTTTGTCTTGATACCAATTCGATTGAACCCTCCACGCCCGCTCCACCACGATGGAAGCATGACAATTAAACCCGTACTTCGAAGAAGTTCGGCATACTCTGCAAGGAACCTGTAAGCTCCTTCGGCATCAAGGGTAAAGCCCCCGGGGTTTTTCTTTTTCAGGCTCTCAGTGACGGCTGGATAAAGACCGGAAGCCTGACCTAACGCGGTCAATATAAATTCAGAATAATCGGTCGCATAGGATTTGATGTGTTGCGAGGCTGAGCTGTCTGGTTTCCACAGTTCTCCTACATCAAGTATCAGACTTGGATCACCCTTCAGCTGAAGTTGATAGATGACCTGCCAGAGATCTTTGTTTTTACCAGTTTCTGCCGGTTCTGCAAGCCGGAAGCAGAAGGTGAACGGGGAAGACTCAAGCACATCGATAGGACGCCGCCATAGCGTGAGCTGGTGGCCAAGCTCTTCAATTTCACGCAATGTATCCCATACTATTTGAGGTTTAGCGCTCGTCAGTGCCTGTAACCAGGCATCATGTATGCTGTCAGATTGAGTGCGTCTTACTGTGTTTATTTTTTCCGAAGGGCGTATTATGGTGTCAACCATAGAGGAGAGCACTCTCTTCAAGACTGTTGATTTTGCTTCTTCCGGGGGCTTGGTATCACTTCTGTTTATTGATCGGCATACAGGTGGCATGTTCTCTGCAAGTTTGTCCAGCACTATTGAGGCCGCAGTGTCAGGACAGGGAATCCATCGGGCTTCCCATACAGTATTGTGTAAAATCACCGAAGGAAGAAACAGTTGGCTTGCAACTACGTTCAGGGCGTTTTGCAAAACCTGCCGAACCCAAGCGATCGAATTACCGAATATGACGCCGCTCTCGGGAATGTTTCCCCTTTCGGCAAGACTCGAAAGTTCCTGCAGGGAGTTGATGTCAAGCGGAAGAGCGGTAATGTGAAAAGACTGGAGACTCTCTTTGCGGCGCTGGTCAGGATCTTCAGCAATAAGAGCAGATGAGGGAAGAGGCTCTTTACCCCTGCAAGGGAGCCATGCGGTAAGTTCTTCTGTTTTATTTTTACGGACAAGAAGAGAAATGCCGATACATTTTAAGGCCTTCCTCAGTTCAGTGATGTTGCCAGGTTGGTTCCCCTCACTCCAGAGCATCGGAGTTCCATCCAAGACTGAAACATGCAGTGCAATCATCAGTTAACCTGTGCCGGTAATGTGTTTCGTACTGTTTTTTTGAATATGCAGAAAAGTGCTGATGTAAGCAATAATCCACAAAAAGAGAGAGGTGTTGCAAGCGTGTGGGGGCGGCCCGGAGCAACCGTAAAACTTATGATTGTTCCGGGCTGGTAGAGGACTGGCGGTTACACTCCCAGAGAGTGGAACAGAAGCGGCAGAGCGCAGAGAGCTATGGCAATATTGGTTGCACCGCAGATTTTAGTGATGAGTGTATTCTGCTTGTACCAGGCAAAGGGAAGCAGGATGGTCAGTACGTTGATGAGCAGAAGAACCGTGCCTAACGGCCATATTTTTCCCATCAGGATCGCTTTGTAGCTGAACACTGCCGTGATGAAAAAGATACCGAGAAACATGTGGGCGTAGATCTTTTTGTCTCCGGGATTGTAGAAATGCATGGCCACAACCACCCAGAACAAGCCGTACGTGGCAAAGATCGTCCCGATGTAAATTCTGGCTTCAGGTGGCATCCCCACGTCAAACAGGTAGAGACAGGCGGCCGTAAAAAGCTGAGCGAATCCGCCGAAGTAAAGTGCAATATGGGCAAGATTTCTTCCCAGTTTTGCGTGATCAGTCTCCTTGTCAAGCCCAAATCCCAACTGTTCCAGGCCAAAAACCCAGACAGTGACGATAAGTCCAAATAACCCGATAGCTTCCGGATTAACTACATTCATTGGTAGAGCTCCTTTTGGTTTTGTTAATAATACCACCATTGCAATTGCTAACAGTACTCGCAACGGCTGCGTAAATGTACTGCTATTCTTTTTTAAAGAATAACACTATCGTTAGATGCTATCGTGTCATGTTTGTCGCGTTCTTTTAATACCTTTGATCTTTGAAAAAGAGATAAATGAAGATGTTTTGTTGCGATGCTGATACATGCTGAAGAGTCCACGATAAAAAATCCGGAAAAGCCCGAACTTCAAACGAAAAAAGGAGTGTCACGACAATTGCTTTCAGCTTTTCCTGCATTTCAGAGCCGGAATTTTCGTCGTTATTTTCCCGGGCAGGTGATTTCCATGATCGGCACATGGATACAGATGGTCGCGCAGGGCTGGCTGGTGCTTGAAATCACCGGTTCTGCTTTTGACGTCGGAGTTGTGGCTGCGGCCTCAACCCTTCCAACGCTCTTTCTCTCACTCTTTGGGGGTGTTATTGTCGACCGCTACCCGAAGCGCACCATTCTGCTCTGGACCCAGTCAGCGGCAATGATACTTGCCTTTATCCTTGGTGTTTTTGCGGTGAGCGGTACTGTTACTATCTGGATTATTATTGTGCTTTCGTTTCTTCTCGGCTGTGTCAACGCTCTCAATGTTCCCGCACTGCAGGCTTTTCTCAGTGAAATAGTTGAACGGGAGGACCTTGCATCGGCCATTGCGATGAATTCGGCTATCTATAATGTCTCAAGGGTGATCGGACCGGCTATTGCAGGATTTCTTATTTCTGCCACAGGGACGGGTGTTGCTTTTCTAATCAACGGAGTCAGTTTTTTTGCTGTTATTCTCTCTCTTCTCTCCATGAAGGATCTTTCAAAAAAGGGTACTGCAAAAATTCCCATACACCCACTGCAGTCGATCAGAGAAGGATTGAAATATTCATGGGAACATCCGTTGATACGAACCATTGTCCTCTTTATCGCAGTTATTTCAATTTTCGCATGGAGCTATGTCACTATGCTTCCTGTTATAGCCAAACGTACATTCGGTATGGATGCTTCTGGCCTTGGGTACCTCTACGGAGTTTCGGGTCTTGGGTCCGTTCTTGGTACCGTCGTTGTTTCCATATACTCAAGAAAAATTGACCGACTGGTTTTTATTGCCGGTGGAAATATTCTGTTCGCACTCGCCCTTATCGGGTTTACGTTTACAACCGCTCTGCCTGTGGCACTGTCCTTCCTTTTTATTGCAGGCTTCGGACTTGTTGCCGCTGTTTCTACCATGAGTGCTACCATTCAGAGTACGGTTGACGATCGTTTCCGGGGAAGGGTGATGAGTCTGTATATGATGGTATTCATGGGGTTCATGCCGATAGGCAATGTTGAGGTCGGCTATCTTTCGGAACACTTCGGTACAGGACTTGCCATCCGCATCGGATGCGTGGTTACGATCCTTGCTTCGCTGGTACTTGTCTACTCCGGCAAGAGTGTCCGAACGGCCTATCATAGATATAAAGCACAGTGAATGTTGTCGCGTTACACCCAACAAAGGTGCCCGGATGTAGGTTGGGGTGATTCCTGAACCCCAACAATACTAAAGCTGTCCTGAGAGAATAGCTCTTTTCAGCATGCAGGAAAAGTTTACCTTCCATCTTTTATCTTGGCAATAAATAGAGGTGCCCTGAATTCAGTCTATAGACGAGGGGTTTCGGCCACTTCATAGCATCAATCAAATAACTACGGCTTCCCAAAAAAAGCTGCAAAATAAACACTGCTTGTATGACCAGGAAAGATGTTTCAGATCAGAATATTATCGCTATAACCGGTCGTGAGCTTCAAGAGCTTTCGGATTTTTTTATTTCCGATGCAGCTTCCGAACATTCCATGATGCTTGATATGATTGACGGATATCTTACCGCAGTCATCATTGGGCCGGTAACTGTTCTTCCCGATAGATGGTTACCTTTCGTATGGGATATGAGTGGCGGTGGAAAAGAACCGAAATTTGAGTCTCTTGAACAAGCTCAGCATATTATTGATCTGCTGATGAAGATGTCGGACCGAATCACTATGGAGTTACTCTATACTGATTCTTTCAAGCCACTTCCCGATGCGACATACTATGGAAGAGAGGAAGACAGAGATAATGCGATCAAGTTGTGGGCCGCGGGATTTTTTTTAGGAGTTCAAAGTAATTCTTCTGACTGGGAATCAATCAACGCTGATAAAAGTGCATCAACACTGTTATTAGCAATGTCTATGTTCATGGTAAATGGAGACAATTCTATTCCGCCAATATCGATTGAGCGGTTGAGGGCTCTCTGGGAGACTATGCCGGAATTTGTGAGGGTAATCAATGACTTCTGGCACCCTGGTCAACGGTCGGAAATCGCAAGAGCAAGAGCAATGGCGATTGCAACCGAAACAGAGCGAACTGGGCGCAATGAACCTTGCCCCTGTGGCAGCGGAAAAAAATTCAAGAAATGTTGCGGCAGGTGATATTTTTCTACTCCAGCAGAAGTGTCCGAACCGCGCACCAAAAATATAAAGAGGTATGAAGATTACAGTGCATTGAGAACAAACCCGTATTTGAGGTAGCTGATCATATGGTTCTCTGCATTGATATTGTCAATCCATGCTTTTTCCTCGTGACTGATCTTGACAATTTCTTGGGTGCTGACATGAGAGAACGTGGAGGCTACAGCTTTTAACGTATTCAGTTCTTCCGCTGAAAACATTGTTTCATGTAATTTATGGTCTTCTGAAGGTAAAAACTTCTCCCCGGTGCCTCCATTGTGAAATTCTGTTTTTTCAATAGTTACGTACCCTTTTTTTTCAATCCACTCAAAAATACTGTTGAAATTATCCGGTACGGGTCCCATCGGAATCGCATAGTAACGGGTTCCACTGATTGAATAGCCTGTTGTTTTAAAGTGTAGAAAATCAGCATAGAACAGTAGCTTGTTCAGCTTGGTTTTCCATGGTGCCAGGGTTTCAGCAAAAAAGACAACCATTTCGCTGAGCTTTTCAAGACTCGGTATTCTGTATCCGGAATATTCGTCGGGCAGCTTTGAGCCAAGAAGATACTCCTCGATATCAACACAGGTTGTTTTTTTTCTGCTTTCGATCAGATGTTCAATTCTCACGCTCAGTCTTTCAAGTTGCTTCCCCTGTAATGCCCCACTGAGGAGTACAATTTTTTTAAACTCCTCCGGGTCTTGGGCGACCTGTATCAGCCGGGCATTCGATTCACTGGGAACCTCACCCTGCTCATAGTTTCTGTAGCTGTTTGTTCCCAGTCCAAGTATTTCCGCAATTTTTGCAGCCGACAATCCGTAGGCCGCTCTTATTCCGCCTATTTCTTCAGGAAACGGGAGGTTATGCTCATCTCTGTACTGATTGTATACCTGAATCAGGTTAATATCATCAAGTTCGGTTGTTGTAAACTGCTGGCCACTATCATTGCAGTAGTAATAGTGGTATTGGAGAGGATAGTTTTTTTTACGAAATCCCATGACCCGCTCTTCTCGTTTCAAGGTCATTTCCCCGCTTGTAATCGGGCTTTTCATTGCGTTATCGTTTAAATGGATACAAAATTATACGCTCAGCGATATGAAATGAAATGCAGATCACGCTTGTGTTTGGAGTTCCCATCGTGATTTTGATATAAACAGACGTTTGTTTTACCTGCCTGCCGAATACCCACATTTCAGGGCCCTTATTAAGGGAGTCTTTAAGTGGGCCTTCACTATAGTCTTCTGTTACAAGATTCTCAATAATTGGTTGTCTCTCTTTTGGTCGTAATTCAAGATCAAGAAGAGTTTGGGTATTTTTCCCCCGGTCATCACGGAAAAGGATCGACCATATCTTCATTTTTTCCTTAAAGTCTCGAAGAAATGCTTTTACCTGCTGTTCGCTGGTCGTCATGTTAAGGAATTCACTCGGAATAGCATATAATAATCGGTATGATTATTTGTACTTTAAAGTGTAATAATAACTAAAAAACAATAATTATATCAACTATGAGGTTGTTTTTTTTGTGGTCGTGCGGTTTGTGAAGGGATTTCCTGTCAGCGGAATCCTTATGCATCGTGTCGTGTTACAGCTGATCGTGGTGCCCATCTGTAGGTTGGGGTGATTCCTGAACCCCAACAAAACTAACGTTGTCCTGAGAGAATAGTTCTTTTCAGCATGCTAGTAAAGTTTGCCTTCCATCTTTTATCTTGGCAATAAAGAGAGCTGCCTTAAATTCACTCTATAGGGAGGGGGTTCTGCCACTTCATCGTATCCAACAACTACGGCTTTTTGAAAAAAGCCGCAAAATAAACACTACCTGTATGACCCGTGACTATGTTTCAGAGATGATTCAGAACCTCATAACCGATAGTGAGCTTAATGAGCTTGCGGCTTTTCTTCTTTCAGATGCAGTCCCCGAACAGGCCATGATGCTTCATATGGTTGACGGATTTCTTACCTCAGTGATTATTGGGCCGGTAACTCTTCCCGGTACATGGTTGCCTTTAGTCTGGGACAGGAGTGGGGGAGGAAAAGTACCGAAATACGAGAGTGTTGAACAGGCACAGCGAATGACGGATCTCCTGATGAAGATGTCGGACCGCATCCTTGTGGAGTTAATGCTTGCTGATGATTTCCAGACACTTCCTGATGCTGCTGAATATGAAAGAGAGGAAGACAAAGATAAAATGATCATGTTGTGGGCAGCTGGATTTTTTACCGGAGTTCTGTGTAACGATTCTGACTGGGAAGACGCAGCTGCTGATAAAGATTTTTTAATGCTTTTGTCTGCAATGTATAGTTTTATTGCCCAGGATGACGATTCCGTTTCGCCACCAATAGTGATTGAGGAGTTGAGGACTCTCTGGAAGAGTATCCCGGAATGTGTGATGCTAATCAATAAATTCTGGCACCCTGGCCAGCAACCGGAAGTGGAAAGGGAAAAAGGGATGGCGATTGCAACCGAAGCAGAGCGAACTGGGCGCAATGAGCCTTGCCCCTGTGGCAGCGGAAAAAAATTCAAGAAATGTTGCGGCAGGTGATATTTTCCAAGCCCAACGTTAAAGGTGTTGTCATGAAACAGCAAAAGCCATCCAATCCATAGTATTCCCGCACCTTAGATAGGCAACGTATGAGGTCGGCTATCTTTCGGAACACTTCAGTACAGGGCTTGCCATCCGCATCGGATGCATGGTCACAATTCTCGCTTTATTTGTTTTTCTCTACTCCAGCAATCGCGTTCGAACAGCCTGCCACCGATATCAAGCACAGTGAAGGCCTGAAAATAAAGAAGGGCCTCCTTGGTGGATTTGTTCTCTCAGCAACCCTTATGCATGGTGTGGCGTTACAACCAATGTAGGTTGGGGTGATTCCTGAACCCCAACCAAACTAAAGTTCTCCTGAGAGGTGACGGTTTGTACCGTGAGTTGTATACGGCCGTGTCGCTGGCTGAGGCTGCCTCGGTGATGCTGATAAAGAAGGCTTCGCTGACGAGCTGGGTTGCTGCTGCTTGGATGCTTGAGCGGAGGGGGTCGCAGTGAGGTGCCGCCAGGGGATGAGACCGGGTTGGATACGCTGGTGGTGATTGGGTGAGGGGCTTGTAAATATTTTGGAAGAGCGTCGAAGGCTGTGTCTCGCTCTACTGAAACGATTCCCGGAATGCGGATATGGGTGGCCAGGTAATCGTAAAAGCTTTTACGGCTTTGGCGATCTTTCTCTTTATCATGATTTTTCGATGTCCGTACCTGAACATCATCCGGAGGTACGATGTGAATATCAATATCCTCAGAGAAGCGGTGAATGATGCCATACCCTTTGGAGAGTGAGGTACCTCCCTTGAGTTGAAAGTCGTATCCAGCCAGCTGAAGACCATAGAGAGCGTGCATCAGCCAATAATCTTTCTCAACAAGATAGGGATCGATCTTGCGCTCACCTGCTACGACTCTCGTCAGGTCAGAGAAATCAGGATGGTCATGGAGATAACGTTTAGACGGCATGGCTCTGCTTCTCACCCTGGAATAGTTTTTCAAAAAAGCTTTGGGTTCTTGCGCCTGCATAACCCTGAACGGTTTTCATCAGTTTCGATTTGTCCATAGTGCGCGCTTTCTTTGCGACATGACGCACAACACTCTCCTTATCCTCGGCAAGGAGATGAAGATTGTTCATGAGATCAATCAACAAAAACTCCTGACTGCTTTTTACGGGAAAGTGAGACCGTTTTATAAAATAGAAGTGCCGTCCGTTCAACGTATGCCGCCCGTCACGCCTGGTATTGTAGACCAGCTTTTCATTGTAGAGCTGCGTTGTGCCGACTCCAAGCGAGTTATAGCTGTTCAGGGATGCGATATAGAAATGGTCGTCCTTAAGGAAAGCCCGAACCAGCGTTTCATCATCAGGGGGGAGGTTGCCAAATGCCGTAGCTTGAGGGCAATAATAGACCCCGCCGGAAAGTTTTTGAAGAACCCCTGCCTGGACAA
>CAINOC010000042.1 GCA_903851385.1 uncultured Chlorobiaceae bacterium
GATAGACCTTATAGTTCGAGGTATTTGCTGTCTGAAGCCGGGCATTCCCGGGATAAGCGACAATATCCGTGTTATCAGCATCATTGGCCGTTTTCTTGAACACAGCCGTGCATACTATTTTCATAACGGAGGGAAGGAAGAGCTTTATCTCGGCAGTGCCGATATCATGCCAAGAAACCTCGATGACCGGGTGGAAACCCTTTTTCCAGTCTTTAACAAATCGCTTATTGGGGTTGTCAAATCGGATCTTGATCTTATTTTAAGCGATAACGTCAAGGCATGGGAAATGAACCCTGATGGCTTATACGCAAAGATTACTAATAACGAACCGAAAGTAGACAGTCAGGCTCTCTTTTTAACACGATCAGTCTTTAAAAGGAATTGTGTAAATTCAAAGTAAACAAACTATGAAAATTGCTGTTGGTAGCGATCATGCAGGGGTCGAATTAAAGAAAGCTGTTATTGCCTGGCTTGAGAGTAATGGCCATGAAAGTAACGATATGGGGCCCTATACTGAAGAGTCGGTTGATTATCCCGATTATGCCCGCAAAGTTGCCATAGCGGTTGCTGATGGACTTTATGATCAAGGGGTTCTGCTGTGTGGAACAGGTATCGGGGTTTCAATTTCAGCAAACAAGGTTAAAGGTATTCGTGCTGCGCTTTGCTGCAACCCGGAATTTGCAACACTTGCCCGGCAGCATAATAATGCCAATATTATCTGTTTATCGGCTCGCTTCAGCGATAAAGAGGCGATTGAAAAAAGTCTTTACAATTGGTTTTCCACTGATTTTGAAGGCGGCAGGCATGAACGAAGAGTGAATAAAATTGAGCCATGTTGCTGAATGAATGCATAGAGAGTTGTCTTGTTGTACACTATCCGTTTTTTACGGATGATGCTGATGTTGCTGATGTGATTGCCTCCATGCGGGAAGGCGGGTTGGAATGCGTGCCTGTAGTGCATGATGGGAAATTTCTGGCAATGCTGACCCTACTCGACCTTTTACCGATTCTGCAGTCCGGAAAAAAGAGTCGTCAGCGCCTGAGGGATTTAAAGCTTGAGCAGTCAGGATGTATCGGGCGCAATGAGCACCTTTTTGATGTTTTTTCAAGGATAGGTTCTTTTCGTGGAGCTCTCATCCCTGTATCGGATGAGGATGGTAACTATGTTGGTGTTATTCAAAAAGGGACTCTTCTTGAAAAAATTACCACAGTTTTCCATTTGGGTGATGTTGGAATGACCCTTGAACTGGATATACCGGCATTTGAGCTGAAGCTCTCCGAGGTTATTGCTACACTTGAAAAAAACGATGCGACCGTGTTGAGTTTCGGGATGTATCGTAGGAGTGCTGAGAGTGATGGGATGGTTGTATCCTTCAGGGTTCAGACCCATGACCTCTTTCGGCTTGTGAAAAATCTGGAAAAATACGGCTATTCTATTCGATACACTTCTGCTTTTTTTACAGAGAGAGCTGATGAACTCAGAGAGAAGGCTCTTGAGTTTATTCATTTTATGGATATGTAGGGAGATGAACGCCATCCAGGGAACAGTAACATTTCCTTAACGTTGGATTCAATGTCAATAGAGAACTTTACCGCGCTTGCCGCACGGATTCGGCAGTGTGCCGCAGAGATTTATCCTGAAGTTACAGCCTTACGCAGGGATATTCATCTTCACCCTGAACTCTCTTTTGAGGAGGTAAGGACTACAGCGCTGATAACCGACTATCTTCTCGGCCTCGGTATAACGCCTGAGCCGCCTCTGCTTAAGACAGGAGTTGTCGCCCTGATCAAGGGGGGGAATGCCTCCGGCAAGGGTACTCTTGTTGCGTTAAGGGCAGATATTGATGCCTTGCCGCTTAATGAAGAGAACAGTCACGATTTCTGTTCGCTTGAAACTGGAAAAATGCATGCATGCGGTCATGATATGCATACGGCAATGCTGCTTGGTGCGGCAAAAATCCTTGCCGGAATGAAGGATGAGCTTGAGGGTGATGTGCTTCTGATTTTTCAGCCCGGAGAAGAAAAAACGCCCGGAGGAGCAAAACCGTTACTTGATGCAGGTCTTTTCAAGCGATTCAATCCATCGGTGATTATCGGGCAGCACTGTTTTCCTAATGTCGCAACTGGAAAAGTGGCCTTGTGCAAAGGGAGTTTTATGGCGGCTACTGATGAGTTGTACTTTACGATAACAGGGCAGGGGGGCCATGCGTCTGCTCCTCATAAAGCAGCTGATCCGGTGCTTGCTGCGGCTCATATCATTACCGCTGCCCAGCATCTTGTAAGCAGGGTTGTTCCGCCTCATGAGCCTGCTGTTGTGTCTATTGCGTCAATTCATGGCGGTAATGCTCCTAATGTTATTCCCCGGCAGGTAACCATGTCCGGCACGATGAGAACCATGAATGAGGAGTTGCGGGCGTTGCTTCAGGAGAGGCTGCAAGAGACCGTTACTCATGTGGCTGCAGGACTCGGCGTTAAGGGGGAAGTTGAAATCAGGAAAGGCTATCCAGTACTGTTTAACGATCCTGCTGTTACTGAACAGGCGGCCATTGTGTGCAGTGAGTATCTTGGCAGCGACAATGTGCTTGAAAGTGAGCCGATCATGACGGCTGAGGATTTTGCATACTTTCTTCAGGAGTGTTCTGGAACATTCTGGCAGATTGGCACTGGAACACCGCTTACTGAAAAAGGCAATACCCTGCACTCTCCAACTTTCAATCCTGAGGAACGTGCTCTTGAAACCGGCAGCGGCTTGCTGGCATACACCGCGGTCCGGTTTCTTCGCATGTTTCAGCCATCATAAAAAAAAGGCGCCAAGCGGCGCCTTTTTTATTTGAGGACTTTTCTTACTGCCGGAATTATGCTTTTCCGTTGGAGCCAAGGACGTTGTTGATTTTGTGGACATAGAGCTTTTTGAGAGCATCCCGGGCAGGTCCAAGATATTTTCTTGGATCGAACTCTTCAGGTTTTTCATCCAAAACTTTACGGACAGCAGCAGTCATGGCAAGACGACCATCGGAATCAATGTTGATTTTACAGACAGCCGACTTGGCTGCAAGGCGAAGCTGATCTTCGCTGATACCGATTGCATCTTTCAGTTTTCCGCCGTGCTCATTGATCATTTTTACCAGTTCCTGAGGAACCGAAGAGGCGCCATGCAGAACAATAGGGAAGCCGGGGATTCGCTTTTCGATTTCATGAAGGATGTCGAGACGGATTTTTGGATCTTCACCCGGCTTGAATTTGAATGCACCGTGTGAGGTGCCGATAGAAATAGCAAGGCTGTCGACTCCGGTTTTTGCAACAAAGTCTTCAACTTCTTCGGGCTGCGTATAGGTGTGGTGAGCGGCAGAAACATCATCTTCAATACCTGCAAGCACTCCAAGTTCTCCCTCAACAGTCACATCAAATTGATGTGCATAAGCGACAACTTTTTTTGTCAGTTCGATGTTCTCTTCATAGGGAAGATGTGAGCCATCAATCATGACTGAAGAAAACCCGGACTCGATACAGTCTTTGCAGAGTTCAAAGCTGTCGCCGTGATCGAGATGGAGAACTATAGGGACAGGTGCTCCGAGTTCAGCGGCATAAGCTACAGCTCCTTGAGCAAGGTATCGGAGGAGAGTTTCGTTCGCATAGCTTCTGGCTCCTTTAGATACCTGAAGAATAACTGGAGATTTTGTTTCGGCACAGGCAAGTATAATGGCCTGCATCTGCTCCAGATTGTTGAAGTTATAAGCTGGAATCGCATACCCCCCCGTGACAGCGTTTTTAAAAATTTCCCGACTGTTACAAAGGCCTAATTCTTTGTAACTGATATTTTTCTTTTCCATTGAAAAGCTCTCCGTTTATTATTATTATGTGCCGTATTTTCTACTCAGAAAACCATCCCGTAACGACATACTTAACGTCTTCAAATATAGTTATAAATTTTCTCCCATTCAATTCAGCTTGGGAGCTGTTGCAGAACCTTTGATCATCATACACTAAAATGTTTAGAAAAAGTCTGCTTCTCACCGTTGTTCTCCTGGGAAGTACTGAGTCTCTGTTTGCCGCAAACGCTGTTACATCTGCGCATCCTGAACCTGTGATTATCTTTAAGCCCTCCGCGGCGGAGGAAGAGGCTGGCAAATACATCACTCAAAACCTTTTACTTAATCATTATAGAAAGGTATCGGTCAATGACTCTCTTTCTCAGCAGATATTTAATCGTTACCTCGATAATCTTGATGGCACAAAAAGCTACTTCGTGGCAAGCGAGGTGGAAAGCCTGAGAAAGATTTTTGGCGCCAGGATTGATAAGGAATTTCTTGCTGGAAAAGCAAATTCAGGTTTTGGCATCTATAACTTTTTTCTTAAAAGAGCGAAGGAGAAGATGCGGTTTATGAGGGCTGCTGCAGATACCATTCATTTCAATTTTTCAGTTCCTGAAACCATTGACCTTGACCGCAAAGCTGACCCGTGGCCTGCAGACCGACGCCAGCTTTATGATCTTTGGAAAAAAGAGCTGAAATATCAGTGGCTTAATCTTAAATATTCAGGTGAAAGCAGCCCGACTGTTCGGGGAGCCCTGGAAAAAACGTTTACAAACCGTCTGAACCTCCTGAACCACCAGAATCCTGAAGATGCTTTTCAGGCTTACATGACGGCGGTTACAACCTCTTTTGATCCACATACGAGCTATTTTTCTCCCGACGAGTTTGAAAACTTTCAGATAGACATGAGCCGTTCTCTTGAGGGAATAGGTGCCAAACTGCAGACAGAGGGCGAGTATACCCTTATTAATGAGGTTATTCCGGGAGGTCCTGTTTTTAAGACCAATCTCTTGAAAAAAGGAGATAAAATTATTGGCGTCGGTCAGGGGTTGACGGGTGAGATAGTTGATGTGCTTGGATGGAGAATCAATGATGTTGTTAAGCTCATCCGGGGGAAGAAAGGTACCATTGTTCGCCTTAACGTCCTTCCGGCAAGTCAGGCGGGTCGTGGGCCGGCAAAAACAGTGAAACTCCTGCGGGACAAGGTTGATCTTGAGGAGCAGGCTGCAAAAAAAAGCATCATTCAGGAGGGTGGCAGGAAAATCGGTGTTATTACCTTACCGTCATTTTACCTTGATTTTGAAGCCCAGCAAAAGAATGCCGTTAATTATAACAGCACCAGTCGTGATGTGGCTCGTATTCTGAATGAACTCAATGCTGAACATGTTGACGGGGTTGTGATTGATCTTCGTGATAATGGTGGAGGTTCGCTTGAAGAGGCTGTAAATGTTACCGGACTCTTTATTACAACAGGGCCAGTAGTACAGGTCAGTAATGCGACAGGCGGGAAAATGGTGCTCAGGGATGAAGATCGTCGCATACTTTACAATGGCCCTCTTGCAGTTCTTGTTAACCGTTACAGTGCTTCAGCTTCTGAAATTTTTGCGGCGGCAATCCAGGATTATGGCCGGGGTATTATTGTCGGAGAGAGAACATTTGGAAAAGGGACTGTTCAAAGCCTTGTCAAACTGACCAGGCCGTTTTCGTTTTTTGGAAAGAAGCCTGACCTTGGAGATTTAAAGCTTACTATTGCAAAGTTCTACAGGATTTCAGGAGGCAGCACTCAGCATAAAGGAGTCGTGCCTGATATTATTATGCCCTCCCTGATTGATACCTCTTCGATTGGCGAAGATACCTATACAAGCAGTCTTCCCTGGAGCACTATTTCAAAGGCGTTTTACCGATCAACGGCAGAGATTAATCAGGAAGAGATTGGTGTTCTGAAGAAAAAATTTCTGGAACGGTCATTGAGAAGCCATCAATACCAGGCTTATTTACATGATGTGAGTGTTCTTAACCAGATTCGGAAGAGAAAGATCACCTCACTTCAGGAAGCTGCCTTCAAGTCGGAAATAGAAACGATCAAACAGATCGAAAAACAGTGGGCACTGGCTCCCGACTCAGTTAAAAGTCTGAACAAGGATATTCTAATCAACCAGTCAGCTGCAATTGTTTCTGATATGGCAGAGCTTAAGGCAATAGAACGTCACACAGTAGTGAGGACATCTTCACCTGTGTTGAATTAAAGTTGCTTTCTGGCCTCTTCGATCTGGTATGCAACTGAGTCGAATGAACAGCTGCCGTGTGTCTTTTTGGAATTCACGCTGCTGTCCGGTTTGAGGTAGTCGTAGATGTCCTCACCAATGACGTCGGAGAACTCCCTGAACTTTTCGACAGGAATGTTTGGCAGAGTAACATCCGAAGCAATGCTCCATGTGACAATTTTTCCGGTAATGCGGTGAGCGTCGCGGAAGGGGATCTGTTTGCCGACAAGATATTCAGCTATTTCTGTAGCAAGGCTGAGATCCTCTGAAGTCAGTTTAGCCAGCCGTTCCTCTCTCAGCGTCGTATGCTCCAGAAGCTTCGCAAATATTTTTACACTGGATACTGCGGTTTCAGCACTGTCGAAGAGTGGCGGTTTATCTTCCTGCATATCGCGGTTGTAGGAGAGTGGAAGGCCTTTCATGATGGTAAGCATCGAAACAAGGTTTCCGTAAACCCGTCCTGTTTTACCCCTGACAAGCTCAGCAATATCGGCATTCTTTTTCTGCGGCATGATGGATGATCCTGTAGCGAATGCATCACTGATGTTCAGGTAGCCGAATTCGTAGGAGCTCCAGAGTATGAGATCTTCGGCAAACCGCGAGAGATGCATCATGATCATGGAGCAGTCGGAGATAAATTCAATCACGATATCGCGGTCGCTTACAGCATCTATGCTGTTTGAAAAAAGATCATCAAAGCCAAGCAGTACGGCAGTCCTACGGGCATTGAGCGGAAGTGTGCTTCCTGCAAATGCTGCTGCTCCAAGCGGAGAGATATTCACCCGTTTCAAAAGGTCGGCAAGGCGCTGACGGTCACGAAGAAACATGTTGAAATAGGCCAGGTAGTAGTGGCCGGCCGATATTGGCTGGGCGCGCTGCAGGTGGGTATAGCCAAAAATGATGGTCTCGCGGTATGTTTCTGCTTTTTCAACAACTACCGTCAACAGGGTACCAAGCGCTTTCTGGAGTTCGCCAATCTGACGGCGCATGTAGAGGCGGGTATCGGTTGCAACCTGGTCGTTACGGCTCCTGCCAGAGTGGAGTTTGCCGGCTGCGGCTCCTATTTTTTCTTTAAGCCGGTTTTCTATAACCGTATGGATATCCTCGTCTTCCCAGTGCGGTACAAGCGTGCCGCTGGTGAGCTCCTCCTCAATTTCCCGCAGGCCGTCAATGATTTGGCGAGCCTCATCGTTGCTCACAATATTCTCTTCTGCAAGCATGGTGACGTGAGCTATGGAACCTTGAATATCCTCTCGATAGAGCTTTTTGTCGACATGAACCGAAGAAGAATAGAACAGTGCATCCTGATCAAAAGGCTCTGAAAAGCGGCTCTGCCAGAGCAATTCTTTTTTCTTGGTCATAAGAGGTATTGGTTATCGAGCGTATTGGTGGAATGAAACTGCCGGAAAATAATAAAATCAAAGCAAAAAGAGGCCACTTGATGGTGATGAAGAGGAATATTCTTCAAGATATCATGCGGGAAGAGTGGGGACGGTTTTACGTTATGGCTGGCTGACAATGAAAATGCGAATCAGTTGAACTGATTTTTTAAGAATGTTGTTCTACAATAAAATGACTCTATCTGAAACAAACCATAAAATGGGAATTTCCTCAATGATAACCATTCGAAAATCTTCTGAGCGTGGGCACTTTGACCATGGCTGGCTCAATACATATCATACTTTTTCTTTTGCCGGTTATTATGACGAGAAATATATGGCGTTTGGAGCATTAAGGGTTATTAATGAGGATCGGGTTCAACCGGGCGAGGGGTTTTCTACCCATCCTCATCACGACATGGAGATCATCACCTGCGTCATTGAAGGTGCTCTGGCTCATAAGGACAGTATGGGTAACGGTTCGGTCATCCGTGCCGGTGAGGTACAGCGGATGACTGCAGGAACCGGCATAACGCATAGCGAATTCAACCACTCCGCAACCGGGCTGGTTCACTTTTTCCAGATATGGATTATTCCGGAAGAAGATGGACTGACTCCGGCTTATGAGCAGGCCTTATTTTCGCCTGAAGAGAAAAGAGGGGTTCTTCGTCTCATCGCTTCCCGTGACGGGCGTAACGGATCATTAACCATCCATAGAGAGGTCAGCCTTTACTCTGCCTTGCTTGATACTGATCAGGAGATTATTTACAATATTGCAGCAGAACGTCTGGTATGGGTGCAGGTAGTTCGAGGCAGGTTATTGTTAAACGACTATATACTCGAAGAGGGAGATGGTGCGGCGGTAAGTGATGAAGAGCTACTCGGAATCAGAGGAGAAGAGAGTGCAGAAATACTGCTCTTCGATCTTGACTGATCCGAGTGCTTTTTAGGCTTTTTTGACGAATTCCGACTTCAATTCCATAGATCCGAAACCCTCGATTTTGCAATCGATGTTATGATCGCCGTCGATCAGACGGATGTTCCTCACCTTAGTGCCGCCCTTCAGCACCGATGACGCTCCCTTGACCTTGAGGTCCTTGATCACCGTCACGGTATCGCCATCCTGCAATATATTGCCATGCGCATCTTTCCAGACTCGTGTTTTTTCCAAGGCAAGGTCCTTGGAATTGCTCCATTCGTAGGCGCACTCCGGGCATGTTAAAAGGGTCCCGACCTCGTAGGTATATTCCGAGTTGCATTCCGGGCAGTTTGGCAAGGTGCTCATGAGGTTCCTTTTTCAAGATTTTTCGCGAAAGATTTTTGCCATAAAATAATGATTTGCGGCAATGCTCCTATAAAAAAGATTGAGCGCATCCTGATGAGGCAATTCCCCTATCGGGAGGGTGTTTTTTTTAGTGGAAAGGGGAAAACAGGGTAGACGTTTCGGGTAAGCGGGCTGGGTTACATGCTTCTTGAGGATGACGCAGTTTCGAGCTCTTCCGTTGTAAATTCATATCCTTCTCGCTGGATAAAAGCCATTTTTGTTTCAGCATCCTCCATCCTTAGCACAGCTCCATTAAACTCTTCATCATTCCTCATTCTTTCGAGGAATGCCTTGGCTTGTTCCTGTGACATGTGTATTCCCTTTGGTTATGTTCGAGTAATTGGGTTAATAAAATTGAGTGAGTATAGCAATAAATTGCAGCATCGTCAACATTATCCTCTTAAACCATTAATTAACTTCCTGTTACCTCTGTCTGGATACGGTTTGTGTTGATGGGTTAATGCTACCGGTTTGAAGCATATGCAGAAAAGCTTATGGGCGGGTATCAAAGCAGGAGAAAATCGCTTGAAAGCAGGTGCGAAACATTACTAATTGGAAAATAATCAATACATTGAAAGTGTAGGATCCAGCATAAGTATGTATACCTCAGCCCCCCCCTTAGGCTGGTATTGCATATGAATTCACCTGAATAAGCAATTTGACCACCCCCATGGCCAAAAAAATGCCCAGCAGTAATCTACAAACTCCAGTAGAGTTACGTTTTCTTGCCGAAGAGCGCCTGAAGAAACATCCTGCCACGAAGCGATCCCGTCTCACCACTGTCGTCTCAGTGCTCAGCACTTCCTCCTTACCAGAAGAGATGCTCAGGCTTGTCCATGAGCTCGAGGTTCATCAGATTGAGCTTGAAATACAGCGGGAAGAACTGGCTCGGACCAGGCTTGAGCTGGAGGAAAGTCTCTACATGTACGCTGAACTCTATGACTTTGCCCCATCAGGGTATTTGACTTTGGGTCGTGATAGTACGATTCAGCAAGCAAACTTGACCGCAGCCAAGCTGCTTGAAGTTGATCGCTCTTGTTTACCTGGCATGAACTTCAAACAATTTGTTGTTCCCGATGACTATCGGGTAATTGATGCCCTGCTCGAAACAGCATTCACAAAGAGATCACCTGGAAACTGTGAGGTCAAGCTTTTGGCCGCCGCTACTCATGGAACCCAGATTTACCCGGATCACGCAAGCCGTAACATTCGTATTGAAGCTGCCGTAAGTGATGCCTCTCATGCATGCAGGGTAATTTTCTCGGATATTACCGCTCTTAAGGTTGCTGAAGAAGGTTTCCTCAAGAGTGAGCGTAACTTTAGTTCTCTTACTGAACAAATGGCAGATGAGGTATTTATTATCAACTCAATGGGATCCTTAAGCTATGTTTCACCAGTTGTTGAGCAACTTTTCGGCTATCTGCCCCATGAGGTCCTTGGCCGCCCCTTTACCGACTATATTCTGGAAGAAGATATTCATGAAGCCGTAAAGGTATTCCAGAGCACCCTGCAGCATAAAACAACGAAGCAGACGTTCGACGTCAGGTTAAAGAGAAAAGACAGTTCGCTCTTTGACGGAGAAATCCGTATACAATTTTATCAGGATCATGAGATCTCCGGAGTGATCGGCTTGATCCGTGATGTCACTGATCGCAAACAGGCCGAAAAGGCTTTAAAAGAAAGTGAGAGGAGGTTCAGAAAACTCTTCGAAAATCACTCGGCGGTCATGTTTGTAATTGACCCTGATACCGCCGACTTCCTTGATGCTAATCATGCTGCAGCTGATTTTTATGGCTGGTCTGTTGAAGAGCTCAAGCAGATGAACTTACAGCAGGTCGCTGATGTTCCGATGCAAGTATTACAATGCAACTTTAAAAAAATAATAGCTTCAGAGCAAAAGCGCTTTGTGTTTGTTCATAAAAAGAAAGACGGCTCTTTATGTGATGTGGAGGTGTTCAGCAATCTGATTGAGATTGCTAAGAAACCAATTCTCTATTCTATTATTCATGATATCACGGAGAGCAAGTGGGCTGCAGAAGAAAGCGACCGCTTGAAGTCGGCGTTTATCTGCAATATAAGCCATGAGATACGCACTCCCATGAACGGTATTATGGGCTTTTCAGAACTCCTCAAAAACCCTCATCTTACAGGGGAGGAACAGACTCAATATCTTGGCATTATTCAACAGAGCGGCGAACGCATGCTGACTCTGATTGATGACCTTATGGATATCTCAAAAATTGATGCCAAAGAGGTAAAGCTGCAGATAACCGAAACTCCGCTCAATCACTTCTTGCGTGATCTTTTAGCTTTATTTAAGCAGGAGAGCGATACAAAAGGATTGCGTTTAACCTTAACTGAAGCCCTTCCCGACGAACAGAGTATTATTGACACAGACATCCTCAAGCTCAAGCAGGTATTGACCAACCTGATCCAGAATGCGATGAAATTTACCACAAAAGGCGGGATTGATTTTGGTTATACCCTGGAAGCCAATATGCTCGAATTTTATGTCATCGATTCCGGAATAGGTATTCCTGCTGCCAAAAAAGAGAAGATTTTTGAGCGCTTTCACCAGGCAGACAACTCTCTAACCCGAAATCATGAGGGATCAGGTTTGGGGTTGAGTATTTCCAAGGCATTCGTTGAGATGATGGGTGGCTCTATCAAGGTCGAATCGGTTGAGGGCGCAGGAAGTAATTTTTCTTTTACCCTGCCTTATCACCCTGTCAGTAAGCTGGAAATTGCTGAGCATACTGCAGTGGATACGGCGGTTGCCAAACCAGCGCTCTGCATTCTCATAGCTGAAGATGATCCAACAAGTACCCTGCTGCTTCAAAGTATCCTGAAAGCCCAGAATATCAGCATTCTTTGTGCTGAAAACGGCTGGGAGGCAGTTGAGCTCGTTCAGCATCACCCTGAAATCAATCTGGTGCTTATGGATATTAAAATGCCGGTCATGAATGGGTATGAGGCAACCAGGCTCATCAAACTGCATCGTCCTCTGCTGCCAGTTATAGCCCAGTCAGCATTTACCGCCCTAGAGGATAGGCAAAAAGCTAAAGAGGCTGGATGCGACAGCTTCATTACCAAGCCCATCAATAATCGTGAGTTGCTCGAACACTTGCAGGTACTGCTTCCCTGGTAAGGAGCTGTTCCATGCATAATGAGAGCGTCTTTATCAGCCTTACAGAAGAGAAATGGTTTATAGCACCCGTTATCGTTTTCGATAAGATTGCGAAATTTGCTGGTCAACAATTTCTTGTGTTTAAAAAAATTAAATTAATAAATTGCTATAAGGGGTGTTTATAATTCCCTCCATCACTCAAGAAAGGAGTCAATTAGATTCTTTCATCTCTACATTATTTTGAATTTCGACTCTCCTCCCCCCATGGATCAGCTTATAAAATCAAGTGCTTATTTAAATCAAGTTCCCGCTATTTTCATTATTACCGACTCTATTGGTGATATAGAATATGTGAGCCCTCTTTTTACTGAGCATACCGGGTATTCCAATGATGAAGTCATTGGCCAAAATCCCCGTATTCTTCAGTCAGGACTGATGCCGAAGGCTCTCTATGAAAATCTCTGGCAAACAATTCTTTCGGGCAGAGTGTGGCGTGGAGAATTGCAGAACAAAAAGAAAAGCGGTGAACTCTTTTGGGAGAAAGCAGTTATTTCAGCCATTCAGAATGATGGTGTGATTACCAATTTTTTGGCGATAAAAGAAGATATCACTGCCGAAAATCAACTTAGGGATGAGTTGATTGCCTCTAAAAATCAGGCAGAAGAGAGAGATCGACTGAAATCCAGGTTTCTCCATAATATCAGCCATGAGATCCGCACCCCGTTGAATGGTATTCTCGGTTTTGCACATCTACTGAAAAACCCTCATTTATCAAAAGAGGATATGGTTTTATATACTGATATTATACGTATGAGCGGAGACCGTTTACTGGATCTTATAGACAATTATACTATTATTTCCTCTATTGAAGCTGATGAGACGAAGGTGGAGATAACCCCTACAGCCCTTAATGAACTATTGCGTGATCTCTATGCCTCATTCAATCCTGCAATGACCAATAAAGGATTGCTTTTTAACTATAGTATTTCTCTCTCTGAAGAAAATAGCATCATTGAAACCGATGGTGGCAAGTTGTCCCGGATATTGACCAACCTGATCCAGAATGCACTCAAATTTACCCGTAATGGGAGGATTGATTTCGGTTATACCAGAAAAGCAGATTTAGTG
The DNA here is from genome assembly GCA_903851385.1 of uncultured Chlorobiaceae bacterium. Classification (GTDB taxonomy): domain Bacteria; phylum Bacteroidota; class Chlorobiia; order Chlorobiales; family Chlorobiaceae; genus Chlorobium. Next base: position 13,035 of record CAINOC010000042.1, read on the forward strand.
GAGTTTTATGTCAGCGATTCCGGAATAGGTATTCCTGAGGACCAAACAGAAAAAATTTTCAAACCCTTTTACAGCATTGACAGCATCTTGTCTAGTGGCGACGATGGGGGGGGGCTGGGGTTGGCCATTACCAAGGGATTTGTTGAAATTCTTGGAGGTTCAATACGGGTCGATTCAGTTGAGGGAGCCGGAAGTAACTTTGTATTCACCATACCTTATTCCCCAGTCAATCCGATATCGCAGCAACTTTTGAAGGCCAAATCGGATGCAATTTTTCAACTTTCACCTCTCTGCATTCTTTTAGTCGAAGATGATTCGACAAGCTCTCTGCTGCTTGAACAGATTCTTAAAGGCCAGAATATCACTTTCCTTTTTGCCAAAAACGGCATGGAAGCAGTTGAACTCGTAACGCATCATCCGGAGATAAATCTGGTGCTTATGGATATCAAAATGCCAATCATGAATGGGTATGAGGCAACCAAGCTCATCAAAGAGCAACGCCCTCTGCTGCCAGTTATAGCCCAGTCAGCATGTACCGCCAAAGAGGAAAGGGAAAATGCCATTCAAGCCGGATGCAATGGCTTTATCACCAAACCCATCAAGCAAAGCGAACTGCTCGAACTGATGCGAAAGCTGATTCTCAGTTAAACAGCGACTCTTTTCCCGGCACCTGCAATCTGTCGTTGCTGCCTTTTTACAGCACGGAAAGGAAAGTGATTCATCTATCCTCTTAAATCACGCAAGGTCGAAGCGATCAAGGTTCATCACCTTGTCCCATGCTGTCACAAAGTCACTTATGAACTTCTGCTCTCCATCGCTGCATGCATAGACTTCCGTGATAGCCCTAAGCTGAGAGTTCGAGCCAAAGACGAGATCAACGATGGTACCTGTCCACAGGAGCTCGCCTGTCGTCCGATCGAGTCCCTCCAGTTCGCCTTCGGATGTGACTGACTTCTGCCACTTCGTCTTCATATCCAAAAGATTCACAAAGAAATCATTGGTCAATGTTTCGGGGCGATTGGTGAAAATACCGTATCTGGAGTGGTCAACGTTCACATTCAGTACTCGCAGTCCGCCGATAAGCACTGTCATCTCGGGGGCGGTCAGCGTCAACAACTGCGCTTTGTTCACCAGCATCTCAGCCGCCGATCCTTCGAGTCCCTTACGGAGATAGTTTCGGAATCCGTCTGCAGAGGGTTCCAATACTGCGAACGAGTCCACATCGGTCTGCTTCTCCAACGCATCCATGCGCCCCGGTGAGAAGGGTACCTTTACATCGTGCCCGGCCTTCTCCGCGGCTGCCTCGATGGCTGCGCAGCCACCCAGAACAATAAGATCGGCAAGCGAAACTTTTTTGCCATCAGATCGGGCACTGTTGAACGCGCTTTGGATATCCTCCAGAGTCTTGAGTACCTTCCCGAGCTGAATCGGCTGGTTGACTTCCCAGTCCTTCTGTGGTGACAGCCGAATGCGGGCGCCGTTCGCACCGCCTCTCATATCGGAGCCCCGGAAGGTTGAAGCTGACGCCCAGGCGGTCGAAACCAGTTCAGGGATAGAGAGAGCTGAAGCAAGGATGTTGCGCTTGAGGGAGGCAATGTCCTCTGCATCGATCAACGCATGATTGAGTGGAGGGATGGGGTCTTGCCAGATGAGCTCTTCCTGAGGGATCTCAGGGCCGAGATAGCGCACGCGAGGACCCATATCGCGGTGCGTCAGCTTGAACCATGCTCGAGCAAATGCATCACTGAACTGATCAGGATTTTCGTAGAAGCGCCTGGAAATTTTTTCGTAGTCAGGGTCGAATCGCAACGCGAGGTCGGTGGTCAGCATTGCGGGCGCGTGATGCTTCGACGGGTCGTGCGCATCCGGGACGGTACCGGCACCCGCGCCACCCTTCGGCGTCCACTGGTATGCACCAGCCGGGCTCTTTGTCAACTCCCATTCGTAGCCGAACAGGTTAGTGAAGTAGTTGTTGCTCCATTTCGTCGGCGTGGGGCTCCAAGTTACTTCCAGGCCGCTTGAGATTGTGTCATCACCTTTGCCTGTTTTAAAGCGGCTCTGCCAGCCAAGGCCCTGTTCCTCAATGCCGGCAGCTTCCGGCACAGGACCTACCAGTGCCGGATCGCCGGCACCATGCGTTTTGCCGAAGGTGTGACCGCCAGCGATGAGCGCAACGGTCTCCTCGTCATTCATTGCCATGCGAGCGAATGTTTCGCGGATATCGCGTGCAGCAGCGAGCGGATCCGGTTTGCCGTTCGGACCTTCCGGGTTCACGTAGATCAGGCCCATTTGAACTGCTGCAAGAGGATTATTAAGGTGACGGTCACCGCTGTGGCGCTCGTCTGCCAGCCACTTGTTCTCAGACCCCCAGTACATGTTTTCTTCCGGTTCCCAGATGTCTTCACGGCCGCCGCCGAAACCAAAGGTCTTGAGTCCCATTGATTCCAGTGCGACGTTGCCAGTGAGGATCATGAGGTCGGCCCAGGAGATTTTTCGACCATACTTCTGCTTGATCGGCCAAATCAGCCTGCGCGCCTTGTCGAGATTGACGTTGTCGGGCCAACTGTTGAGGGGAGCAAACCTCTGATTGCCTCTCGCTGCTCCGCCTCGACCGTCGCCGGTGCGGTATGTGCCTGCGCTGTGCCATGCCATGCGAATGAACAATGGGCCGTAGTGGCCGAAGTCTGCTGGCCACCAATCCTGAGAGCTTGTCATCAGCTCAAGAAGATCCTTCTTCACGGCATTCAGATCGAGGCTTTTGAACTCCTCAGCGTATTTGAATTCCTCGCCCATAGGGCTTGACAGTGAGGGGTGCTGGTGCAAAAAGTTCAGCTGCAATTGATTGGGCCACCAGTCTGCGTTCGATTGGGCTCCACCGACTGTTTGTGTACGAACGTCGCCTGAGAAGGGGCACTTTGCTTCGCTTGACATGGTTATCTCCTTCGGTTCTTTGAAAAGGTGATGGAACCAGTTTTTCAACTGGCTTTATAGTAACCACACACTACCAGAATAATATAAAAAAGTATATTCTATTCTTGCTGAATCAGTTAATTTATACATATTCAATGTGTAAATTAAGTTGAATTATTCACCTAGCTTGGGCTGTATGTAACAGGCTTGTAATAGTTCTATTCTGAAGGGTCAGGAGTTTATTTACTGCAGGATGATTACTCCTAAAAAGAATCATGTTCATTACGGGTATTCAAATCGTGTTGTTCACCTCTTTTTGTGTACGTGGCCCTGTCGATTTTTTGTGATCCGGGCAACGTGGACCACTCACTTACGCGATAATAATGAACTGGCGTCTTAAGCCTGCCAAGAGTGGCAATCATCGTCTGAGTAATGGTGTCGTCATCCGGTGTATTATCGTTTACGGTCTGAATAAATGCGGCTGGACGCTGCCCATACTCCCGATCGGGAACCGGGACAACAACTGCTGACTGGATTCCATCAACAAGCATGAGAGCTTTCTCTATCTCTTCAGGGTGAATATTTTCACCGCCTGATATAAACATATTATCCTTTCGGCCAAGTACCGTAACTGTTCCATCACCCTCTACATAACCGATATCAGCGGTATGGAACCATCCTTCACTGTCCGTTTGAGGCTGAATGATTCCCTGGCGCAGGTAGCCCTGAAAAAGGCATGGTCCTTTGACAAGAAGTTCGCCATTTTCTGCAGTTTTGATCTCCCTGTAGGGCAGGAGTTTTCCACTGTTTTGCGTCAAGCAGCTGATTGGGACTGGAGATGTAGTGATCTGGGTGCTCATCTCTGTTGAGCCGTAGCTCAGGTAGAGAGGAATGTTCTGGCGGATGGCATCGTCAATCAGGGATTTCGGGGCAGGACTTCCCCCGAGAAGAACTGCTTTCAGGCGCCGCAGCCGCTCTGTACTCTTTGAGTCGGAAAGCAGACGGTAAAGTTGTGTGGGCACTACAGAAAGGTGCGTCACAGGAAACTTCTGCATGGAGTGCGAGATACTGTCATCGGCACGCCCGACAGCAACAGCACCGCCGGTGAAGAGTGAACGGAAAAGTATGGCATACCCTCCTATATGGTAAAGGGGCAGCGAAAGCAGCCAGCAATCACCAGGGCCGTAGGGGATATTTTCATTGGAGCCAAGTGCACTGTACCAGTGATTTTCGAGACTGTGAACAGCAGCTTTTGCCACTCCGGTGCTTGCTGAAGTGTGAATAATGCTTACTGATCGGTCCATGGTGTCAGGCAACTCAAAACCCTTTTCGTCACTGCATCGTAACGCATCATCCAGAATGGATGTAACCGTTTCCATTTCGAACCCATGGATGGACAGTTGATGTCCGTCGGCAGTCAGTATCAGTTGTGGACGAAGGTTATCAAGCGTAGCGTTAAGGATATGTTCAGGAAAGCGGTTGTTGAGCGGTGCGGCAATCATTCCCGCTTTCAGCACTCCTGTTAAAAGAATCGCCATCTCTGGAGTATTTGGCAAAACAAAAGCAACAATATCACCGGGATGGTGCCCTTTCTGGTAAAGGAGGCTTGCAATTTTTGCCGCCTGATTATTGAGTTCTTCAAAAGAGATGGTTTTTCCGGGCATTCTCAGGGCTGGAGAGTTGCCAAACAGCTTTGCAGCTCGTCCTGAAATGTCCATAGTGCGGGTGGTGTGAGTTTTCAGAACAAGCGCAGGCCCGCAACACCGAACCTGCGCGTAGATCTGAATGATTGTCTTATTTCCCTTGATGAACCTCGCTGAATGTTTTCAGACCAAGGCCATAGAGATGAATAAAGCCTGCTGCTGCCTTATGGTTAAAGGTATCGGCTTCGGTGTAGGTTGCAAGCTCCTCGTTATAAAGCGAGTAAGGTGAATTTCTTCCAAGAAGCGAGACCCCGCCTTTATAAAGCTTCAGGCGTACAAGACCGGTTACAGGGTTCTGTGTTTCATTCACAAAGCCGTCAAGAGCCTTTCTCATTGGAGAGAACCAGGTGCCGTTGTAGATAAGGTTGGCATAATCCTGACTGATATTCTTCTTGTACTGGAAGACCGATTTTTCAAGGGTAAGCCTTTCCAGTTCACGGTGAGCAAAATGGAGGATTGTTGCTGCCGGTGCTTCATAGATCTCGCGCGATTTGATACCGACAACACGGTTTTCGATCATGTCGAGCCGTCCGATACCATTTGCTGCACCGATTTCATTAAGACGGATGATAAGGTCAAGGCCGCTCATTTTTTTGCCGTCAAGTGAAACCGGAATGCCTTTTTCAAATTCGATATCGACAACTGCAGGGGTATCTGGTGCATTCTCAGGTGAGGTGGTTATCTGATAGGCATCTTCAGGCGGCGCAACCATTGGATCTTCAAGCACACCGCACTCAATACTGATTCCCCAGATATTTTCATCAATAGAGTAAGGGCTCTTTTTGGTGGCAGAAACGGGAATATTGTGTTCATTTGCGTAGGCAATTTCAGCTTCTCTTGAGGTAAACTCCCACTCACGAAGAGGGGCAAGAACCTTGAGATGCGGGGCAAGTGAAGCGAAGGTCACTTCAAAGCGCACCTGGTCATTGCCTTTACCCGTGCAGCCGTGAGCAAGCATGGTGCATCCTTCCGCAATAGCAGTATCAACTATTGCTTTGGCAAGCAAGGGACGGCCAAGTGCTGTTGCAAGCGGGTAAACATCTTCATAGAGAGCTCCTGCTTTCAGTGCACGCCAGATATATTCTTCGACAAATTCCTTGCGCAGGTCAAGAAACTGGAATTTCGAAGCGCCAGTCGACAGTGCCTTCGATTCCAGGTTTTCAATTTCTTTCTGCTGACCGAGATTACCGGTAACGGCAACAATTTCAGCACCATACTTGTCTTTCAGCCATTTGATCATGACAGAGGTATCAAGTCCGCCGGAATAGGCAAGTGCAATTTTTTCCTTACTCATTTTTTCTGTGAATTATCAGTTTTTGGAAAGATTTTTATGAATATATGATATCAAAGCCGGAATATTCTCAACTGAAGTCGGAATGAGCAGCACCGTATCATCTCCGGCGATAGTTCCGAGAATGAGCGGACTTCTCAGCTGATCCAGATAGGAGCCGACACCGTGAGCCCTTCCGGGGAGTGTCTTTATAACTACCGTGGTTTCATTCGAATGAACGGCAAGTACCTCAATACCGACAAGACCTTTTATAATTCTTCCGGCGTTATCATCAGGAAACCGGAGCCTGTAGTTTCCGTCTGTTTTTGAACGGATAATGCCAAGCTCTGCACAGTCGCGCGAAAGGGTAGCCTGCGCAACTTTCACTGCCGAATCCCGAAGAAGTTGCAGAAGCTCATGCTGATTTCCAACACTGTTCAGCTGCAAGATCTCCCTGATCTTTAACTGTCTTGCGTGCTTGTTCATTCTTACTCCCCTTGTTCAGTACCTGATTTTTTTGGAAGCATTCAGCAACCGGTGGGTCAGATGAAATTTGCGGTACTCATCATGGTTCAACAGCTTGACCAGAAGTGCCTTCTGAACATGAAGCCGGTTTTCTGCCTCATCAAGAATAATGGATTGCGGTCCATCCATGACCTCCGCGCTTATCTCCTCACCACGGTGCGCAGGCATACAGTGCATGACCACCGCCGTCGGTTTTGCCTTGGCAAGCAAAGCACTGTTGATCTGAAAAGGGGCAAATTTCCTGAGGCGCTCTTCTTTCTCCTGTTCCTGGCCCATACTTGTCCATACATCGGTATAGAGCACATCAGCGTCAGTAGCTGCTTCAACAGGGTCGTGCAGAATCTCGATCCGGCTGATTCCTTTTTCTCTGGCTGCATCAAGCAGGCCCTGGTTCGGCGTATAGCCTTCAGGACAGGCAAGAACAAAATGAAAGGGGAGCCGTCCTGCCAGTTCAATCCATGAATTGGCTACATTATTGCCATCACCTACAAAAACAACCTTGATATTTTCATGCCATAATGAGCGCTCATAAAGGGTAAAGGCATCGGCAAGTACCTGGCATGGATGCGACAGATCGGTCAGAGCATTTACAACAGGAATCGAGGCGTGCTTTGCTATTCCCTCAATAATGGTATGCTCATGCAGTCGGGCAACAATGGCACTGTTATAGCGCGACAGAAGCCTGGCGACATCCTCCACCGATTCACGAGATCCAAGACCGATTGATTGACCATCGAGGTTTATGGAATAGCCCCCCAGTTCATGAATGCCCAGCTCAAATGAAACCCTTGTTCTCAACGACGGCTTGCTGAAAATCATTGCTACTGTTTTATCGCGAAGCGGCAGAAAGCCGGGGTGTCCCTCCTTTCTTTTTTTCTTGATAAAAAGGGAATAATCGAATAACTCAATAATTTTACCACCGTCCAGGTGAGAAAATCCGAGAAAATCACGCTTTCCGCACTCCTGTTTTACTTGAACCTCTTCCATTCCAATAGCTGTTTGAAGATTGAATACTTAGTCCTGCTCTGCAATAAACTGGGTGCCGACCCCTTCGTGGGTGAATACTTCAAGAAGAAGCGAATGTGTTGATTTTCCGTCTATAAGATGAATTTTTCCGACCCCGCCATCAAGTGTGTTGAATGCCGAGAGCACTTTCGGAATCATTCCGCCTGAAATAATGCCCTGTTCGATAAAGTCAGCGGCTTCAGCCTTGCAGATGGTTTTCAGTATTCTGTCGCCCACATGTATGCCCTCAACATCGCTGACGTAAATGAGCTTTTCAGCTTTCAGGGCAATGGCAATACTGCTTGCTGCATCATCGGCATTTATGTTATAAATATTACCCTTTTCATCAAATCCGATCGGTGCGATTACAGGAATCAGACCTGCATGGCAGAGCAGATCGATATAGCCAGTATTGATCTGTTCTACATCGCCAACAAGACCAAGCGTTTCAGTATGCTGATGAGGAACCGCCCGTATGGTATCGGCATCAAGACCGGTAACACCGACAGCTTTGCCGCCATGCTCGCTGATAAGCTGCACAATATCCTGATTAACCTTGCCGGCAAGGGTCATCTGGATAACGGAAATCATCTCCTTGTCAGTCACACGCCTGCCTTGAACAAAGCGCGAGTTCAAGCCCAGTTTCTCTGCAGTCCTCGTTATGGCGTCGCCGCCGCCGTGCACCAGGACTACGTTGATGCCGACCTTGCGCAACAGCGTTACATTCTGGGCAAACGTGTTTTTGAGGCAGGCATCCTTCATGGCAGAGCCACCATATTTGATCACAAAGGTAGTTCCTTCGAACTTTCGGATGTAGGGCAGCGCCTCAATGAGTACCTGCCCGATTGCAGCCTGAGGGGCCTTCCTTACCGACCTGAGTTCACCACACTCTAAATGTTCCATTCCACGAAATCTTCTCTTAATGATTAAAGAAAGTTTCAGCTTCTGTAGCTTCCGTTTATATCGACATATTCCTTGCTCAAGTCGCAGGTCCATATCCTTGCACGTCCCGGTCCGCTTCCAAGACGAAGCGTGATAGTATAGGAGCTTTTTGCCATGATTTCAGCCGCGGCCTCTTCGGAGAAGTCGGCAATAAAGCCTGGCTTCAGAACCATAAGGTCATCGAAACAGAGCTCAAGCTCATCCTGATTGAAAACAGCTCCGGAGCGGCCGGCTGCGGCAACAACTCTTCCCCAGTTGGCATCTTCGCCATGAATGGCGGTTTTTACCAGGCTCGACTGGGCGATTGTTCTGGCGGCAAGTTCTGCTTCACTGTCGTCCGCAGCTCCAACAACAGTGACCTCAACAAGTTTTGTCGCACCCTCTCCATCAATGACAATCAGCTTTGCAAGAAAGGTCATCAAGGCTTCCAGGGCTTCAGAAAATAACCTGTAATCCTCACTGTCAGCCGCAACTTCCTGACCGGTACCGCTCGCAAGGATAGAGACCATATCGTTTGTGCTTGTATCGCCATCGACCGTTATGGCGTTAAAGCTGCTGCTATTTGCATACCGAAGCGCATCCTGAAGGAGAGTGGGAGCTATGGCGGCATCAGTGGCAATAAAAGCAAGCATCGTGGCCATGTTCGGGCAAATCATCCCGGAGCCTTTGGCCATGCCGCTCAGCCGGACATTTCCTTTTGAAAGCCTGACATCCAACGTGAGAAACTTTGGAAACGTATCGGTTGTCATAATGGCACGTGCCATCTCAATAACTGAGTCATGCTGCATGCTTGAGGGCAGGAGAGCAATTCCAGCCAGAACTTTCTCCATTGGGAGAAGCTGGCCGATAACCCCTGTTGACGCAACCAGTACCTCTTCAGGCTTAATGGAAAGCGCACTGGCTACAGCTTCAGCCATTGCTCGGGCATCTTCCATTCCCTGAACGCCGGTAGCCGCATTGGCATTGCCGCTGTTGCAGACAATAGCGCGTACGGAAAAAGACGATACCAGGAGATGTTCTCGTGAGAGCAATACTGGAGCTGCACAGCAGAGGTTTGTGGTAAAGAGTGCGGCAGCGCTGCTTGCTGCATCTGTAGTGAGCAGCATCAGGTCTTTGCGGTTGCTGTATTTAATCCCGGCTTCGACAGCGCCCGACGAAAATCCTTTTGGCCAGAATCCATGTGTTCCGTCCGATTGAGCTGCCATAGGGGTGACCGATGCAGGCCAGGAAGTTGCAGCAGCAAGCTCGTGGATGACTTTAAGCCCTTTGTTGAGTTTCTCCAATGCAGTATAAAGCTATGATTTACTATGAACTTGGTTATATAATGTATTACAGCAGACCTGTGGTCTCATCAATGCCCAGCATGATGTTCATGTTCTGTATCGCCTGACCGGCAGCCCCCTTCAAAAGGTTATCGATTGCCGATACAATGACAAGCGATCCGCTGGCCGTGGCATGGGCGATATGGATATCGCAATAATTCGTACGATAAACATGTTTTACCTCTGTCATGGAATCGCGGACCCTCACAAAAGGCGCATTCCTGTAAAATTCCCTGTAGAGTTGTTTGATCTCATCTATTTCTGTCGGGCTGTCCAGATGGACATTAAGAACGCTGTATATGCCTCTCACCAGAGCGCCGATCATTGGTGTAAAAGAAAAATCAAAGGAAGGGCTTGTGGCAGAAGTGCCGAGAGCCTGCATGATTTCAGGAGTGTGCTGATGGACGCCAACCTTGTAGGCCCTGATATTTTCACTCATCTCTGAAAACGACAGTTCTGTTTTGCCGCTCCGCCCGGCTCCCGAAAGACCGGAAGTGGATGTGCAGTTTATGGCAAGAACCTTTTTCCAACGCTCAATGCCGAGAAAGAGAGGAGCAACACCCAGAATAATGCTGGTGGCAAAACAACCTGGATTGCTGATAGCCCTGGAACTCTTTATCTCGTCATGGAAGAGCTCCGGCATGCCGTAAGTCATCAGAGCATCAGGTAATTTAGCCTGGTTATAAAATTGCTCATGCTCAGCTGTACTTTTCAGCCTGAAATCACCTGAAAGGTCAATAACGGTTTTGCCTGCCTGCAAAAGAGCAGGAACAAGCTGCAGTGCCTCACCATGGGGGAGTGCAAGAAAATAGATATCACTCTCAGTTTCTCCGCCATACGGCTTGTAAACCTTGTCGCAGGAAAGGGCGGGGTAGAGCTCAGCAACAGAGTTGCCTGCCTGAGAAAAAGCATACAGCTCACCAAGCTGGACAAGCGGATGATGAAGGAGCAGCCTCGTCAGTTCTGCTCCGGAATAGCCCGAAGCACCAATGATCGATACTGAATATTTATTTGAACTCTCTGTAACAGAAACTGTCATTTCAGGAATATGCTATAAAAAAAAAGTCAATTAAAAACGGATATGACCGGAATCATGTTATAGATGATCTGATCTTGTTTCTTCTTGTTTTTGCTTATGAATAAATATGCAATAAGGTGGAAATATTAACCTTTTTTATCGGATTTTCAAGGAGAGAAACATTTTTTTTCACCATGGTAACACAGCGGTTGTTTTTTGTGGCAACATCTTTTTTCTTGGTATCTTAGCTGGTGAGTCCCGACCAGACTCCCTAATCGAATTCTTGAATCTGGATTACAATGAATAATCAAGCATATCAGAAAGCCCCCATCAAGCTCTTCAATGTTCTCCTGCTTTTTCTTCTCATGTTGTTTTTGGTGAATTGTTCGCACCGGAAGGGTGGTGACAGTGCCCGGAGTGGAGAGATGACACTTGCTGTCGACCGGCAGCTTGGCGATATCGCCTCCAGTCAGATTGAGACCTTTACCCGTTATTATCCGGATGCCGTCATCAAACTTCAGTCTTCCGGTTCCGACAAGACCATGAAACATCTTCTTGATCGCAATGTCCGTGCGGCATTGATAAGCGGTAAGCCAGAGGCAGTTGAGGATTCACTGTTTGCTACAATGCATCGTCCTCTTCGCCTTGAACCGGTTGCCCGTGATGCCATTGTCTGTATTGTCAATCGCACGAATCCCCTCAACAAGCTCTCACTGAAAGAGCTCAAATCTATTTTTTCAGGTAAAGAGAGCAGTGGAGTGACTCCTCTTGTAACAGCAGATGATTACCGGCTGCAGTCAGTTTTTGCAGCGGCTGCAGGAATAGATAAAAAAGAGATTAGAGCCGGGGGCTGCAGCAGCGAAAATGAGCTTATCAATCGGGTTTCCAGCGATCACAAGGCAATCGGACTGCTTTTTCGCTCATCGCTTGACGGCGCGCTTAAGGCCGGAAATGGTCAAAAGGATATCAGAATCATTCCTCTTGCCAAAGAGGCCGACGGATCATTGCCCAGCGAGCCCACACAGCAAAATATTTTCGAAGGCCGCTATCCGCTTGTTACGACTGTTTACTATGTGTATTATGCTGGAGATGCCCTGGCTGCCGGGTTTGGCTCCTGGCTCAGCACTACAGGGCAGAAAGCATTTGAAAAAAGCTCTCTCGCCCCATACAGGGCGTTTGAACGGACTATTATTTTGAAATAATTCTATGGATGTTCTTCGCTCAATTAAAAAAATTTCCTCTTTACAGTCCATTATTTTTACCGGGACAATCAGCATTCTGATTGTTATTGCCGGTACCGTCGGCTTTCTCGTTATGCAGAAGGACCTGCTGCAAAAGGTCGAAAAAAAACAGACTTGTTACCTCGAACTTGTTGATTTCAGAGGGAGACTGACAGAGTACGACCTGTCTCGAAACATTGCAAACGCCACAAAGAATAGCAGGGAAGAGCGCAAAGCAAGCAATAAGCACTCTGTTGGGATGCTCCGCTTCATGTACGAAAAACTTCTCGTTCAGATGCAGGATGCCGGATTGTACCCGGTTGACCCGATGCATGCCGACAGACAGAATTGGGCAGCAGTACTAACCGGTGAAAACCTTGAACTGTTCAAGTCAGGATTGGACAACACGATTGATAAAGCAAAGGTCGAGACAAAAGCTGCGGCTGATGACCTTGTTGTTATCAACCGTTTTTTTCTTTTTTTTATACTAGCAGTGCTTCTTACCTTGAGTATAACAGCAGGATGGCTTCTTCACAACAATTACAAGCAGACGCTCCAGCCTCTTGCCCAGATTTCCGGTCAGCTGAAACTGCTTAACCGGGACCTGCCTGAAAGTATCCACGATACCGCTGTGGAAATCAAAAAGGAGTTGACTGAAACAGAATACTCAAGCGAAATTACTCAGATTACCAAGTCAATCATGGGCTTTTGTGATGACATCGAGGAAAAAAATAAAAAGCTTGATGAACTTCATATACGCGACGAAAAGACCAACCTCTACAACTACCGCCACTTTAAGGAACATCTTATTATTGATATTGAACGGGCAAGGCGCCATGGCGACAAAGTTTCCCTTGCGATGATCGATATCGATCATTTCAAAGAGTATAATGATGCCAATGGTCACATTGCCGGTGATCATGCCCTTAAAAGTATTGCGGATCTCATCATCAGTCAATGCAGGATATCCGATGTTCCTGCACGGTTTGGTGGAGACGAATTCGCTGTCTTATTGCCGGATACAGATTCTGTAACAGTAAAAGATGTGGCAGAACGCTTTCGCAAGGTTATCAGTGCAGCACAATTCCCTCATAAAGAGCAAAACCTTGCGGGACATCTCACTATCAGTATTGGTATTGCAACATTTCCGTGTGATGCTCCTGATCGGGAGACATTGATCAACAATGCAGACAGGGCCCTTTATATGGCCAAGTCAGCAGGAAGAAATACAATTGTCACCTGTGCATCAATGAACACTCCGCAAAGCCAGGCAGTATGAAACCTGAGTTTTACATTGCAAGACGTTTTGCATTCAAACAACGATCAGCATCAAAGCCTACCTTTATTGTTATAATTGCGGTTATCGGTATCGCCTTAGGAACAGCAGCTCTTATACTCACCCTTTCCATTGTTCAGGGGTTTGCGGTCAGTGTCGAAAATAAACTGATCAGCTTCAGCTCTCACCTGCAGGTTCGTTATCCTGAAGAGCAGCTTTTTCAGGAGCGACGTTCTGATCTTTTTAAGGTTAAGGATCATGCCAACGTATCGGAGGCAAGCCCGTTTCTTGAAAAAAGTCTTGTTCTTCGCTGCCGCTCAACGGCTAAAGGGGAAGACTATCGCAGCAAACCGGTTGTCATTAAGGGAATCAGCGAACAGCAACAGCAGGTATTTCTGAAAAAATTCCTCAAATCAGGGAAGTTTGTGCCTTTTGAAGAGAAAGAGAAGAGTGATGGAATTTCACTCTACGTTGGACAAACACTTGCCGAAAACCTGGGGCTTAGCGTAGGAGCCAAGGTAATGCTTGTCGGTCTTGGAGCCCAGTCATCCAGCTCAAAACTTATTGCGGGGAATAAAAGCATTGTTGATCTACTCTCTTCCCTGGATCTTGAGGTCGGAATCGTACGGGGAATTTATGATACCGGTCTTCAGGAGGGCTTTGATGATTCAGTTGTACTCTCTGATCTCAAACAGCTGCAACAGCGTTTTAACCCCATGATGATCAGCGGATATGACGCAAACGTCCGCCAGCTCTCTCAACTATCAACAACCGTCAAAGAGGTGATTGCTTCTCTTGGGTTGCCGTTTTTCGGGTTTACGGTTTTTGAGCGGTATGCAAACCTTTTTGAATGGCTGAAACTTCAAAAAAATATAACACCACTACTTATTGTAACCATTACCATCGTAGCCGTTTTTAACATCATATCGACGCTTCTGGTGCTTATTATCGAAAAAACACGTGAAATCGGCATGCTCAGTGCTCTCGGCCTTGAACCCGGTAAAATAAGCAGGGTTTTTATGGCTCAGGCTTTTCTTATTTCACTCTCCGGAGTTGCTGCAGGCAATATTCTTGCTCTCTCTCTCTCTCTCTTTGAATTGAGGTTTCACCTCATTACCCTCCCCGAAAAAAGCTACTTTATCAAGTATGTGCCATTGCTGATTGATCCCCTCGATTATACCCTGGTCTCCATAGCCGTGATAGCGTTAACCCTTTTATTCGCCTTCATTCCTGCCCGAATAGCCGCATCCCTGAAACCCGGAACCGCCCTCAGTACCTGAAAACAACGCAAACTCAATGCTGCGAAACGTTTTCACCGGTGACGCAGTAATGAATAAGAGTTGAGATCAGCGCTTGATTCCTATACCGATAGTTGAAAGCTGATCTAAAAATTCCACACTGAAACTGCCAGTGCCGTGAGCCTTTCCGGATGCACGTTCACCTGCAGCAGCAAAGATTGCAGAAGCTGCTACGGCCGCTCTGAGAGGTGTTTTTGTGACCGGTAAAAATGCTGCTATCAAGGCTCCAAGGGAACATCCGGTACCGGTGACCTTTGTCATAATCTCATGGCCTCCTGGGACGGCAATGACTTCTTTGCCGTCTGTGATGTAATCGACCTCACCGCTGAGAGCGACGACAGCCCCTGTCATGACAGCAAGTTGACGAGCTGCGGGAAGTGCGGCTATAGATGACGCAGTTGAATCGACACCCTTTCCTTCTCCAGCAAATCCGGAGACAGCCAGAATTTCAGAAGCATTGCCCCTTATGACTGTAGGTTGAAACTTGATAAGTTCAGCAACAATGTCAGTTCGGAATTTCAGCGCTCCAGCAGCAACGGGATCCAGAACCCATGGAGTATTTGTCTGTTGAGCCTTAGCTGCAGCTTTAAGCATGACCTCTGCATCAATGGTGGTTATCGTACCTACATTGATTAACAGTGCCTCGGCAATAGAGACAAAATCAGCAACTTCTTCCATTGTGATAACCATCGCTGGTGAAGCTCCGGCAGCAAGGAGGACATTTGCAGTAAAATTTGTCACTACAATGTTGGTAATGCAATGGGTCAGGGGAGCTTTCTGGCGCAGTTGGTTGAAATCTTCCACTACTTCAGGATGAGGCCATGCTCGACTATCGGTGACCTGTTTTTGTGTTTCCATACTTATACGATAAAGGCAGAATTTGTTCAATAAATAAAAAGGGGCAAACATCACACTGTCAGTCCCTTATGGGCAACGTTTCAACTCTCCTTGCTCCAATTCTCTCTTTCAGAAAAAACAGCAGTGCTCATTGAACTGGTTTTATGAGGAGCAGCGGGATGGTAATTTTTTCGCGAAGAGTGCGAGAAACACTTCCGAACATGATTCTTCCCGGTAAACGGTGACCATGCGTAGCCATTGCCAACAGATCATACTGGTGTTCATCAATCGCATTAAGAATTTCTATTTCCGGTTCTCCGCTTCTGATTACAACATGGGCATCAATACCATTTTCCTGCAGTTTTTTGTGGTAGCCCTCCAGAATGGTCAGGGATTGCTCGCGGAGGTAGCGATCCTGATCAAGGGTATGGGAGTGAACAACATGGAGAAGATGCACTGTTGCCTCAAGCTTATGAGCAAGTTGCGACACATGGTTGAGAATAATAGTGTCGACTTCTGAGCAGTCGATGGCAACGAGGATGTTTTTATAAACGAACATGCTAGTTTCCTCCAGTCAAGGTCGTATAAAAAAAATAGATGTTGAGGCCGATAACAATGGCCGAAATTACCGATGCTGCGGCAAACTCCAGGTTACGGCTTTTGAATGAGCCCATCACCTGAGTGTTACGACACAATATAAGAAGGGGAATAAGGGTAAAGGGGAGTTGTATGCTCAAAATAACCTGGCTTAGAATCAGCACACGAAAAGTGTCCATACTAAAAAGAATGATTAAAACGGCTGGAATGGCTGTAACCAACAGAGCTAAACGATAGAGCATTGTTCGGGGATCTTCGGGCTTTCCCAGAAATCCGGTTATAATATTGGCTTCCGCCATGGATACCGTAATTGAAGAGCTGATGCCTGAAAATACAAGGGCAATGGCAAAAAGGACCTCTGCAAACTGACCCGCAAGAGGTTTGAGCGTTACTGATGCCTGTTCAATCGTTGTTACAGGAATCTGATTGCGAAAAAATACAGATGCAGCAACGATGATCATCGCTGAATTCACAATCCATCCAAGAGTCATGGCGAAGAGGGTGTCTATTTTTTCATATCGGAGCAAATCCCTCTTTTCATCTTCTGAAACTCCCCACTGGCGGCTGTGGATAACGTTTGAGTGCAGAAAGATATTGTGGGGCATCACGAGTGCGCCGAGAATGGCAAGAGCGACATAAATACTGTTTTTTCCGATAGCTGGAACCACAAGCTTTGCTGCAATCACACTCCAGTCCGGATGGACAAGCACAAGCTCAAAAAGGTAGCACAGGGTGATAATTCCAAGAAAGCCTACAATGATCTTCTCAATTTTGTGGTAGCGCTGGCTGATAAGGAGGAAAAGCTCGATAAGCAGCGTCAAAAGAACACCAATCCAGAGCGGAAAACCAAAAAGGAGAGTGAATCCTATGCCTCCTCCCAAAAGCTCGGCAACATCGGTTGCAATGCAGGCAAGCACAACGCTTAAACCAAGAAATGCAGCTACAGGTTTCGGAAAATATTCGCTAATGTTTACTGCCAATGATTTTCCCGTT
Organism: uncultured Chlorobiaceae bacterium; assembly: GCA_903851385.1. Lineage (GTDB taxonomy): Bacteria > Bacteroidota > Chlorobiia > Chlorobiales > Chlorobiaceae > Chlorobium. The sequence continues at coordinate 29,951 of CAINOC010000042.1, forward strand.
GCGATACCAAGCCTGGCGGCCATGTGCTGGATGAGGATAAGCATAACGGTACCAAGGGTTACCACCCAGAGAAGTTCGTAGCCGAACCTGGAACCCCCCTCAATATTTGTTGCCCAGTTGCCAGGATCAATAAATCCGACAGTAATAAGAAACCCCGGGCCTAGAAAGCTGAACAGCGTTTTGAGTGAAAAGGATTTAGCCTTATGTGCCATAGAGTTTTTGTTTGTCTACCTATAGATAACACAATGGCTTAACTGCTGTCTGTGTGTATGTAAATTACGTAAAAGAATTAAGAAAGATAAGGGCTGACTTCGGTAGTGCTGAGTGAAGAGAGTTGGCAGTTGGCAGTAAGCAGTAGGACGTGGGCATTTGGTAGTGTACGATAGTTGGGTTTAGGTTTGAGAAAAAGGATTTCTCGGGGGGGGGGCGAAATGACAGAAGGGGGAGCTAGATAGAACCCGTCCTTGAGCTGTTCGAGTTAATACAGGATATGCTGCATTGGTAAAAAGGTTAGCCAAAATAGATTTATGAATAAAAATATTTAAGTAATACATTTAGTCAGAAGACTGTTCAGGTATTTCCCTCATGCCCCAAGTCAATCCCTGGAATGGGCTTCGCAATAGAGCCCAAGAAGTGCTCCCAGATGGCTTTATCAAGAATATTTTTGAAATAAGGAGCAAAGTTCCATTCGGACTGGAATTTACCTGTCGTCCGGTAACGGGATCTTGTATTACCCAATGCCGAAAAAAAATCCTTCCCCACGCACCGTCAGTTTATCTGATTTGAGGGTTATTGCTGAAAAGCGCTACCAAGTACTGCAATTGAAACGGCCGGATTATTCATCTTCACCTGAGGATATACTTCGGAATATCCATGAGCTGGAGGTTCACCAGATCGAACTTGAACTTCAGCAGGAAGAACTGATTCAATCGAGAGAGGAACAGGCTCAGCTGAAAACGGAGCTTGAGAGAGGCCTGGAACGCTTTACCGAGCTTTATGATTTTGCGCCGTTGGGCTATTTGACGCTTTCACGAGACAGCAGGATACTTGAGGCAAACCTGACTGCAACCAAAATACTTGGCATTAATCACTCGCAGCTACAAGGTAATCTGTTGACAAACCTCTTTATCCCTGAAGAGCGTCATGTAATCAATGCCTTGCTCGAAAAAGTGTTCACCAGCAAGCATCATGGATACTGTGAAGCCACTCTTTTGCCTGACAAAGCATTTTTTTTTAAGGCTGAACAATCAGTGGCCGGCCACATCTTTCGAATCGATGCTTTAATCAGTGATTCTTCTTATGATTGCAGGGTCATTTTAACGGATGTTACTGATCAAAAAATTTCTGAGAATGCTCTCAAACAGAGCCAGTACAGGTTCAGGATGCTCTTTGAAGGCCACTCCTCCATAATGCTGGTTATCGATGAATCAGGCAACATCATTGATGCCAACCCGGCAGCAGCAGCTTTTTACGGGTGGCCGGTTGAAAAGCTCTGTACGATGCATCTTGATACGATCACCACAAGATCACATGAAGCTGTCATGAGTGATCTTGTCAAATTCAAAGCATCAAAGCAAAACAGATTCACAACGCTTCACCATCAAGCAGATGGCTCTTTACGTGATGTAGAAGTCGTACAAAATACCATAGCAATAGGAAGCACTGTCGTTTTCTATTGTATCATTAACGATATCACCGAACGCAAACAGGCTGAGTCTCAACTTAAAAAACTGAGTCTTGCTCTCCAGCAAAGCCCCACAGTCGTTGTCATAACCGCCCCTGATGGCAATATTGAATACGTCAATCAAGCTTTTACGGCGCACACCGGGTATTCAGCCGAAGAGGTTAGAGGGAAAAATCCCCGCATTCTCAAGTCAGGCATGATGCCTGACTCTTTCTATGAAGATCTCTGGCAAACAATTCTTTCGGGCAGGATTTGGCGTGGTGAAATGCAGAACAAAAAGAAAAACGGTGAACTGTTCTGGGAGAGAGCCGTTATTTCAGCCATGCTGAATAAGGATGGTGTGGTAACCAATTTTGTGGCGGTGAAGGAGGATATCACTGCAGAGAAAAAACTGTGGGATGAGTTGACTGCAGCTAAGGATCATGCAGAAGAGAGTGATCGCCTGAAATCTGCATTTCTCGCTAATATCAGCCATGAAATACGTACCCCGATGAATGGCATTCTTGGTTTTTCAGAACTCCTGAAAGAGCCGCATCTTACTGGAGAGGAACAGGCAGAGTTTATCGGCCTTATTCAGCAAAGCGGAAACAGGATGCTCAATCTCATCACTGAACTGATCGATATTTCCCTTTATGATGCTGGCGAAACAACACTGCAGATTACTGACACCCCAGTCAACGCCATATTGCATGATCTCTATGCTGTTTTCAAGCCTGAAAGCGAAGTGAAGGGACTCTCTTTGAACTGTACCTGTGAACTTTCTGATGAAGAGAGCACCATTGAAACCGATAGTGGAAAGCTGACCCGGATATTGACTAACCTGATCCAGAATGCCCTGAAATTCACCAGTGCGGGAAGCATTGATTTCGGATATGCAAGAATTGGCGCCTCGATTGAGTTTTATGTTCTTGATACCGGCATTGGTGTTCCTGCTGCTATGCAACAGAAAATTTTTGAGCGCTTCCGGCAGGCAGATGACTCATTAACCCGTAACTATGAGGGCTCAGGTCTCGGCTTGAGTATTTCCAGGGCGTATGTCGAAATGCTTGGAGGCACGATCAAAGTGGAATCTCGAGAAGGCCAAGGGAGCAGATTTTCTTTCACCTTGCCGAATAATTGGTTCCGTTCCTCCAAAATGTCTCCAGCCTCTTCAGTTATACAGGAACCTGCCAAAACATCTCCAGGCATGACTATCCTTATAGCTGAAGATGATGAGGTGTGCCGATTATTGCTTCAAGAAAATCTGATAGGCGAAAACATCACCATACTCTATGCTGTTAATGGAAAGGAAGCTGTAGAACAGGTCAAATGCCACCCTGAAATCACCCTTGTCCTTATGGACATAAAAATGCCGGTAATGAACGGTTATGAAGCAACACGTCTCATTAAACAGCAGCGGCCCGATTTACCTGTTATTGCCTCGTCAGCATTTATCTCCAAAAAGGACAAAGAAAAAGCCAGAGAAGCCGGGTGTGACAGTTTCATCCCCAAACCTGTTTACAAAAGTGAGCTCCTCGAAGTGATACAGTTGGAAACCGCAATGCAGAGCACGCTCCAGGCAGTAGCAAACGTCGTGGAAGCTCATGATCCATACACCGCAGGTCATGAACGGCGTGTTGGCATCATCGCGTCGGATATCGCACGGGAAATGGGGTGGAGCGAAGAGAAGTGCCACACTCTGAAGTTCATCGGATTGGTGCACGACATCGGCAAAATGAGCATACCTGCCGCGATACTTTCCAAGCCGGGCCTCTTGTCAGCAATCGAGTTTGAGCTTGTAAAGACTCATGCTGAACAGGGCTATCAAATCCTCAAGGATGTCGATTTTTCTCTGCCGATTGCTCGAATCATCCGGGAACACCACGAGCGTATGGACGGCAGTGGCTATCCGCAGGGCCTGAAAGGAGAGGAGACACTTCTTGAAGCCCGCATACTTGCCGTAGCCGATGTGCTTGAAGCCATGGCCTCACATCGCCCTTACCGGGCCGCATTAGGTATCGAAGCAGCCCTTAAAGAAATTGAGACTCATCGGGTGCAGCAGTTTGACCCGGAAGTAGTTGATGCAGCACTCCGCCTGTTTCGCGAAAAGGAGTATCAGCTCCCAGCCTGATGCATCTCGCCGCCAAGGGTCAGGGATGATAAGTGGGGGGGCATAGTGAAGAAAGTTGGCAGTGGGCAGTTTGTTTGGTGTCTGACTCCTCATAGGAATGTAGGGACAATGCAAGTTGCTGGTTGGCTATTCTGCAATTAATCATTACATATCTATTGTGCTTTATTGATGAGTTCTCTATGGAAAACCACCACAAGACGTATGATGATTGATTTATTACGCCAGCGCCGCAGTATAAGGAAATTCACCTCTGAAAAAATACCCGCCGAATTTATTCAAGTACTTACAGAAGCAGCGCTCAGGTCACCCTCATCCAAGGGTAATAAGCCTTGGGAGTTTATTCTGGTTGATGATCCTGACCTGCTGGAGCAGTTGTCCGAGGTGAAAAAATCGGGATCAGCATTTCTGAAAAACGCCCCATTAGGCATAGTTGTCTGTGCAGACAGCACCCAGTCAGACGTATGGATTGAGGATTGCTCTATTGCGGCGACCATCATCCAGCTTGAAGCAGAATCATTGGGATTGGGCAGTTGCTGGATTCAGTTCCGGAACCGTTATTATAATGACGGTAAAACCTGTGAAGCGCGCATTCAGGAATTGCTTGGAATGGCAGAACATATAAAGGTATTATCCATTATCGCTATCGGTTATCCAGCTGAATCAAAACCATCGGTACCTTCTGAAAACCTCTTGAAAGAAAGAATCAAATACAACCGTTGGGCTTGAGGATCACACAAGGAACTATCATGAAAAAGTCAATAGGAGCAAAGACGCAGCTTTTTCCAACACCTGTTTTGATGGTTGGAACATACGATCAAGCTGGAAAACCAAACCTTATGAGTGCCGCATGGGGAGGTATCTGCTGTTCACAGCCACCCTGTGTCGCTGTTTCACTGCGTAAGGCGACATATTCTTACGGCTGTATTATAGAGCGCAAAGCGTTTACTGTTGGAATTGCCAACCAGGAGAGAATTGCAGAGGCTGATTACGTCGGGATTGTTTCAGGGCGTGACGTCGACAAGTTTGCCGTTGCAGGACTCACCCATGTCAGAAGTGACCTGGTCGATGCCCCTTATGCCGCCGAATTTCCGGTTGTACTTGAGTGCCGCCTGTTGCACGTTCTTGAAATTGGTCTGCATACACAGTTTATTGGGGAAATAGTTGATGTCAAGGGAGATGAAGATGTGTTTGCTGACGATGGCTTACTTGATATCCTCAAAATCAGTCCCCTCATCTATGATACCTCTCATCGAGGCTACCATGGAGTCGGACCGCTTCTCGCAAAGGCGTTTTCTGTTGGCAAAGGAGTTCAGTCCTGAATAGGCACGTTCAATCTCTTTCTGTTGTGCAATGTTCATAAATAACTTTCATTAAAAACGTTGAACAATGTCAAAACTCGTAGTTGTCGCCAAAGTTGTTGCAAAAAAAGAGTTTCTTTCCAGTGTTAAGAACTCGCTGTTGAACCTTATTGCTCCAACCAGACAGGAAAGTGGCTGTATAGATTACACTTTGCATCAGGATATCGATGACCCTTCTGTTTTTGTCTTTTACGAAACATGGGAGAATCTCTCTGCCCTTGAAAATCATCTGCAAAGCGATCATTACCAAGCCCATGCAAGGAATGTGAAGGGCATGATTGAAGATAAAGAGGTTTTCAGGATGATACGAATTGAGGGATAAGCGCTCAATGAGGGCTGAAGGATTGAATTAAATACTACTAGCCAGCTTGTATGAAAACAGGATTGTGGATTGCGCGGCGTTTCAGCTTTGCCCGTAAACGCTTCAGGGTTATCAATGTTATATCGGCAATAAGTCTTGCCGGAATCGTCATTGGCGTCAGCACACTCCTTGTTGTCATGAGCGTTTTGAACGGATTTCAACAACTTGCCCGGGATCTTTTTATCACCATTGACAGTCCGGCTCAGATTGTCCCCTTAAAAGGCCGAACAATCGCTGTATCCGACACTCTTCTGCAGGCAATCAGAGCACTCGAAGGGGTAGGTGCGGTAGAGCCTTATGCAGAAGGGGAGGCTATTATGGGCAGTGGGGATAAAAGCGAACTGGTCGTGGTTAAAGGACTCAGTGAAGCGGCACACCGTCGATTGATGGCTCAGACCAAGGCAACACATCCGTTTTTTACCGAAGGAACAATTGCGGCAGGGGAGCTCTTAGCCTACAGGACAAATCTGCATCCAGGTAAAGAGGTTAAAATCTTCAGTCCGGAACTGATCTCCCTGGGCCTGGAATCCCTGTCGCAACCCTATCTGGTACCGATGCTTGGGATACCTGAAACCACAGTCTCATCCATATTTTCCCTGCAGAAGATATTTGACGATCGCTACATACTTACTTCAGAGCTGTTTGCGCATAGAATCCTGCTTCTTCGGAATGGAGCATATTCTGGAATTGACATTCGCCTGAAGGATGGGTATTCCCGTGATGCCTTCACCGCCAACCTCCGGGCATGGCTCGAAAAAAGCCCTATGAAAGCAACATGGAAAGTCCGGACACTCGAAGAAAAATACAGCAATATCTTCACCGTGATGCAGCTCGAAAAATGGGTCAGTTTCAGCGTCCTGATGCTTATTATCCTTGTGGCCGCCCTCAGCCTCACTGGAGCCCTTGCCATGACCGCTATCGACAAACAGCGGGAACTTTTCTATCTGCGCTGCCTTGGTCTCGAAAAGCCGCAGTTTATGTCCATTTTTATTATTCAGGGCGGGATGACGGGAGTGGTAGGCACCACGGCAGGAATAGTTATCGCATGGACTATCTGCAAACTTCAGGAACTCTACGGCATAGTACAGCTCCCCTCAAAAAGCGCCTTCATTATACCAGCCTATCCCGTCAGCATGAACCTCGATGATTTTGTCATCGTTGCAATAACAGGTGTGATCCTATGCCTCGCAGTAAGCCTCTATCCTGCCAGAAAAGCCGCTGTAATTGCCACGAGCAGCTCGCTCAACCAGAAAACCGATTGAGAAGAGTTTTTGGAAGAGGGAATAGTACCTATAGGTCTTATAGGGCCTATAGGACTTATAAAAACGGGTGTGATTGGGACGGGGAAAAACTCAGTACTCAGCACTCGGAACTCAGCACTTTCTTTCACCTCAGCACTTTTTTCAGCTCTCTTTCTATTTCCCTGCACGGCATTGGGGAGCTGTTTATTATCTCAAGGCGTGAACTGCCCTGAGGCTCTGTTACTAAAAACTCAACAATTCCGTCACTTCCATTGATCTTCCGCCACCCGTCATTGCACTGGACGATGCCTTTGATGCGACTGTAGGGAAATGATGAAATAAGCGCCGAAAGGGCATTGCTGTCGAAACAGTAACCTGATCCCATCAACCAGCTTCCACTGAAATATCCTCCGCCGGAACCCTCATGCATTGCCCAGATATCTACACTCACAGGATCGGTTTTGCCTTCAGGAACGTTTTTTGCGGAATGTAAAAAGAGGGGGAGTTCGCTTACCGGATGGGCATCAGGAAAGCCAGCCATCCGTGACTGATCGCGAGGAAGGTCAAGCAGAGACGAATCAATACGCCCAAATGAAATCATCGCATATGCCACTTTTTGAGGGATAAAACCGTTGAGCAGTTCCATAAAAGCTGAGCGGTCATTATCGCTATAACAATCAGCCTTATTGCCCACAAGCACATCAGAAAGATTCAACTGATCCTGAAAAGCCGGGTGTTCCGTGTATCTCGGATCTCCGAGCTTACGGGCATCAACAAGAGAGATGGTTGCCCGGAGGTCAAGAACATTATGATAATAACTACCAGTCAATGTGCTGATAATTTTCAGCGGATGGCCAATCCCTGTTGGTTCAATAAGAATCCTGTCAGGAGAGGTATCGCCGATAAGACGGTTCAATGCAACTTCAAACGCCAGCCCGGCAGTGCAGCAAAGGCATCCCCCGGCAATCTCCCTGATGGATACTCCTGCAACCGGGCCGATCAAAGCAGCATCAACACCAACCTTCCCGAATTCATTGACAAGGAGTGCCCAGTGCTCACCCGCGGGCTTTTCGGTAAGCAGATGGTTAATTGCCGTTGTTTTTCCAGCCCCGAGAAAACCAGTAACAATCGTAGTCGGTATGTCATGTGCGTTTCTCAAATTGAGCAATTACCTTTCTACCTCTTCAGGCAGTTTTATTAATTTTTCCTTGATGATTTTAATGAATGCTGCCATAGAAAAAGGCTTTTCGATAAAGCTCACTTTATCATTACCGGGGAGTTGCCGGGTAATGAAATCAGAAGTATACGCCGACATATAGATAACTTTAAGGTTTCGGCAAACCCTTTCCAGCTCTATAAAGAGATCATTTCCGTTCATTTCCGGCATCACCACATCCGTCACCAGCAGTTTTATCGAGTCTTTATTGCACTTAGCAAGTTCTATGGCTTCCATGGGGGAGGCAGCTGCAAGGACGCTGTATCCTTTATGTTCAAGCATCTGCCGGCAATGGTGCAGAATATCATATCCGTCTTCAACCAGCAGAATGGTTTCTTTTCCCTGTATCAAGGTTGCCTTCATGTTACTGTCGCTATCCTGAGCAGCATCATGCCGCTGTAAGGGCAGGTAAATATTTATTTTGGTTCCATTATCCTTTTCACTCTCGATATCAATAAAGCCGTTGTTTTGTTTTACAATACCGTAGACGGTGGCAAGACCCATACCAGTTCCTTTTCCTACCTCTTTCGTTGTAAAAAATGGTTCCACAATATGAGGCAGAAGCTTTTTATCGATGCCATGTCCGTTATCAGTGATTGAAAGCGTTATATAATCGCCAGGTATAGAACAGGTATGCATGGCAGTGCTTTCAGTTTTATTTACATGGATTTTACCTGTTTCGATGGTGATATTTCCAGATTTCTCTATAGCATCGCGGGCATTGATGCAAAGGTTGGAAAGGATCTGGCCAACCTGCGATGGGGCGATTTTGACAAGAGAGTCCTGTGCCCTGGGAATCCAGGAAAGTGTGATGTTTTCGCCAATCAAACGTCTCATCATCGACATCATATCTTCTACTGAGGCATTCAGGTCAAGAATCTGCGTCGTCACGCTTTGTCTCTGGCCAAAAGCAAGGAGTTGCCGGGTCAGTTCCGCAGAGTGGTTCGCGGCTTTCTTAATGACCTTAAGATCGCTGAAAGAGCTGTCTTTACGTTCAAGGGCCAGTTCGGTATGCCCGAGAATCACCATCAGCATATTGTTGAAATCATGGGCAATCCCTCCCGCAAGCTGTCCTACAATCTGCATTTTCTGGGAATGCTGCAGTTGAACCTGCAGCCGCTCACTCTCTTCTTCAAAAAGCCTGCGCTGGGTGATATCATGAGTAATCCCTGATACAAAACGCACATCGCCTTGCTGTTTATACTGATATCCTACGGCAATCCAAATCCATCGAATCTCACCATCCGCGCGGCGAATCCGGCACTCTATACTCAGATCACTTTTTGTCGCTAAAGCTTCTTTGAACTGCCTGTCAACCTCAGTGCGCTCCTCAGGAAGAACGTGATCAAGAAACGTCTCGTATCTCCAATTATCTTCGGTCGAATCATAGCCGAAAATACGCGCATCTTCAAGCGTACGAAACACAGTGTTATTCAACAGATCAAGCTCCCACAAGCCTATGCGCTTTATATTCAAGACAGCTTCAAATCCTGATTGCCTGTTCATCAGTCTTTCACGCTCAAGTTCTATCAGCTTGCGATCAGTGATGTCAATAGATGTTCCGATATAGCGCACCGCATCTCTTTTGTGATCGAATATCGGCGTCCCCTTTACCATCAGCCATCGAACAGTGCCGTCAAGGTGAAAAACCCGATATTCGATATTTATCGGGATCTGATTTTTTTTAGCATGTTTAATAATTCGGAGTGTCTCATTCCTGTCGTCAGGATGTATTGCTTTTTGCAAGAGCATCTCGGATGGGTTTTCATCTCCTCGAGTCAATCCATACAATCTCCATATTTCGTCAGACCAGATATACTCGCCGGTACTCAAATCTAAATCCCAGACGCCGGCATGGGCTGATTCCAATGCATGGGTAAATCGGTTCTGTTTTTCAATCAACGTTTGCTCTGCATGTCTTTTCTCCTCCTGGGTTCGAATCTTTGAAATGCCATAAGCAAGATTATCAGCAAGTCCCGTCAGGAGTTGTGTTTCATCTGTATTAAAGGCATTCTCTTTTTCAGAGTATATGGTGATGGCGCCATACACTTTATCATCATGCTGCAGTGGCAGAGCCTGAACTGAAGCATAACCTTTTTTAATAGCCTCACTGCGCCATGGCAGGAACTTTGGGTCTTTTTGAAGATTACGTATGGTGGATACCTGGCATGTGCGTATTGCAGTTCCGGAAGGCCCTTGACCGGATGGAACATCTGCCCAGGTTATCCCTGCTCGCCTGATGTATCCCTCATCGAAACCAGCCTGGGCAACAGGGCGTACAGTTTTATTATTATCATGTTCCGCATAGCCAACCCAAGCCATCCGGTAGCCACCGGTTGTAACTATTGTAGAGCATATCTTCTGCAGCAATTCAATTTCATCTGTGGAATGAATAAGCGCTTGATTGCAATGGTTTATTGCATTGAGTGAACGAGTCAGCCTCTGCAGTTCTATTTCAGTTTTCTTTTGCTCACTGATATCGGAGAGAATAACCATGCAACCACCCCCAACATCGGGGATTGCAGCATCAATGCGGACGAAACGGAGAGGGTACGCTGAAGATTCATTATCCTGAGACGCAAGGGTGATCTCAACGGTTGCCGTGACTCTTTTGGTAAACACGTCATCAAGCAATGCATCAATTTTCTGACAGTCTTCCGGAACAACGAATTGATTGAAGCGCAGGCCTGGTAACCCGGAGCGATCAACTCCAAGGAGTTTTGCTGCATTCACGTTTGCATGCAGAATAGTACTGTTGTGCCCCAGAGTTACATGGCAGACGGGCGCAAAGTCATAGAGTTGAGTGTATCTCTGGAGAGTATCCTCTATCTCCATTCTTGAACGAACCAGCTCATCCTGCTGTATTTCAAGCTCAATCTGATGAACGGAGAGCTCATGGATTATCCTGAACAGTTCTTCAGGTGAAGATGTAGGGTTAAATGCTGCGGCGAAAGTGCAGAGGTGTTTTTGCTCAAGGCGTTTTTCTGCAAGAGCCCTTAATTCTAAAGGGGTGTCTGAGTTATTGCTGTGCTGCTTTTTTCCCATGATGACACAATGTTGTTAAGGACTAATCAAGTATAATCAATACGCTACATTTTCGCAATGAGCTTCAGCTTGCTTGGTGCAGATGCTGGAGGTGGTGGCTGAGAGGGAGATGGGGAGAAATCGTTTTTTTGCGGCAAACTTACAAAAGCGCTTCAAACGTTATTTTCTCAGCATAACAGACAGGACATGCCCACTCTTCGGAAACCTGTTCAAAAGCAGTATCCGCCATAATATTGTTGTCCATATCACCCTCTCGAGGGTCATAGACATAGCCGCACTCTTTGCACATCCATGCACGCATGATTATCTCCATTAATGATTATTTCAAGCAAGCAGTTTCCTGAATACCACCATTCCTGACTTTGAAAATCCTTTTGACTGGTAAAATTGCTGTGCTGCCTCATTATCTCCATCGGTGAGGAGTGTTATTCGTCCCAGTCCTTCTTTACGGGCAAATTCCATGGCATGATTGATCAGGAGTGAACCTAGACCCTTTTGACGCCACTGGGGCGCAACAACCATATCCTCAAGCAGTGCGACTTTTTTGCCGAGAAAGGTGCTGACGGTAAAGAGCAGCATAACCATCCCCCCAATGACCCCGTTGTCAACTTCACAGACAAATATCCGGCCCAGATCAGGATTGCCTATAATAATGGAAAGCGCTTTCGACTGTGCTTCAGCATCAGGGGTAAATTCGTGTTCCTGGCTGAACAGGATTTCGAGAAGCTCGGCACATCTCGGTATGTCGCTGCTCAGGGCGGTTCTTACTTCAGGCATTGCTCTTTGTTTCCATCAGTTTTTGATACTGGTATACTAACCGCCAATTTCATGATAATCTCTCCCGATTTCAAAACATTTCAGCATAATATTTATCTTGTTATTGATCAATCAAGCGCACGAGCATATGGATATTGCCAGATGTAGAGCATCGACTCTATGCTAACCCTGAATCCCTTGCAGATTCTCAACAATCTTTCGAAACAGGCACTCTTTGTCCAATGCGTTTTAAACGGGTATTAAACCTCACCGGTATTATTGGAGGGCTTTGTCTTCTCTCTCTTAACGGGTGCAACAGGCCTGACCGCTCCGACGGGTATGGTAATTTCGAATCAACAGAAATTATTGTCTCATCAGAATCTGAGGGTAAATTATTGCAATTCAACATTAAAGAGGGAGATCGGGTTATAAGGAACACCCCGGCAGCCCAGGTTGATACCTTACAGTTGCATCTTACAAAAGTGCAGCTTGAAGCTTCACGGGAAGCTCTTGTGAAAAAAAAACCTGAGATTCAAGCCGAAGCCGGAATCTATTGCCAGCAGCGACAAAACCTGCAGCATGATATCGATCGTTACCGCAGGCTGGTAAAAGAGGGGGCTGTTGCATCCAGACAGCTTGAGGATCTTGAAAATCAGGCACGGGTAATTGATCGGCAGATTGGATCAATTGCTGCCAAAAATCCGGAAATCAGCAAAGAGATCAATTCCATGGATGCACGAGTCGCCCAGATTGAAGATCAAATAAAAAAATCAACCATCAGAAACCCGATAAACGGAATCATACTCACCACGTATGCTGAACCGGGAGAAATGACTGCACACGGCAAACCCCTTTTTAAAATTGCTGATCTTGATTCGATGTTTCTGAGGGTATACCTCAGCGGATCACAGCTTTCATCTCTAAAAACAGGCGATGAGGTGGACGTGCTTTTCGACGGTAAAAAGCCTGCCGATCAGCTCCTGAAAGGTCGCGTTACCTGGATTTCCTCAAAGGCCGAGTTTACACCGAAAATTATCCAGACAAGAGAAGATCGGGTGACAATGGTCTATGCCGTGAAGGTGCTGGTCAGCAACAAGAGCGGTCTTCTCAAGATCGGTATGCCTGGCGAAATACGTTTTCAGCACCACTGATGACATCGAAGACAGCAGTCCGGGTTACGGGACTTACGAAACATTTCGGCTCTGTGGAAGCTCTCAGGGAGATCAATCTTGCTATTCATGAAGGGGAGCTTTTTGGATTTATCGGAGCTGATGGGGCAGGGAAGACAACTCTTTTCAGAATTCTGTGTGCACTTCTGCTGCCGGATAAAGGCAATGCGGAAGTTCTCGGTTTTGATACTGTTACGGCATTCCGTGAAATCCGAAAAAGAATTGGCTACATGCCTGGCCGCTTTTCGCTCTATCAGGATTTAAGTGTCGAGGAAAATCTGCGTTTTTTTGCAACGGTTTTTGGTACCACCATAAAAGCAAACTATGAGCTGATCAAAGATATTTATAGTCAGCTCGAACCATTTCGCAACAGGATGGCAGGGAAGCTGTCGGGCGGTATGAAACAGAAGCTTGCGCTATCCTGCGCTTTGGTTCATCGACCGGAACTGCTTCTCCTTGATGAACCGACCACCGGAGTGGACGCTGTTTCCCGGCGGGAGTTCTGGCAGATGCTCGGAAAGCTTCAAAAAAAAGGCATCACCATACTGGTTTCAACGCCATATATGGATGAGGCAGCACTATGCGACCGGATAGCGTTTCTGCAGAATGGCGCAACTCTTGGAATTGATACACCCAAAGGAATTGTCAGCCTTTTTACCCGGCCACTCTACGCCGTTCGATCTCTTCAAAAACACATCCTAATCAACACACTGCGTCAGTACGAACATGCCGCATCGGTTTATGCGTTTGGAAGTTGTGTGCATTATACCGATAAACGCCCCTCTCTTGATCAAGGTGAACTTCAGGCCTATCTCACCTCCTGCGGACTCAATGGCGTGCAGATTGAGCATATCGAGCCCAGTATTGAGGATACCTTCATAGCGCTTCTGGAAGAAAAGGGAGGTCTAAAGAATGCCTGATGCAGTCATCGACACCTTGAACCTTACGAAAATGTTCGGCACATTTACCGCTGTCGACACGCTAACCCTCTCCTTAGAAAAAGGAGAGATTTTTGGATTTCTTGGGGCAAACGGAGCAGGGAAAACAACGGTTATCAAAATGCTGACAGGGCTTCTTGCCCCAACCTCTGGATCGGCAAGTGTTGCCGGGTTTGATGTATTTAAGGCCACCGAATCCATAAAGCAGAACATTGGATATATGAGCCAGCGCTTTTCCCTCTATGAAGATCTTACACCGAGGGAAAATATCCGTTTTTGGGGCGGAATATACGGCCTTGAAAAAACAATCATAAAGGAAAAAGGTTTAGACCTTCTCAATGCTCTCGACCTTCTTGACGTAGCCGACACAAGGCTTTCCTCCCTGCCTTTGGGTTGGAAACAGAAACTGGCATTTTCAGTAGCTTTGCTGCATGAACCAAAAATCATTTTTCTTGACGAACCGACAGGAGGCGTTGACCCGGTTACAAGACGGCGTTTCTGGGACATGATCTATGAAAAAGCGGATAAGGGCCTGACTGTTTTTGTGACCACCCACTATATGGATGAGGCTGAATATTGCGACCGGATTTCCATTATGGTTGAAGGGCGCATGGCTGCACTCGGTACTCCAGCAGCATTGAAGTCAGAGTTTGGAGCAAAAAGTATTGACGACCTCTTCATTCGCCTTGCACGAAGATAACCTACGGAGTAAGGTAATGAGCAGATTCCGGGCATTTGTCCTCAAAGAGTTTTACCACATTTTCCGTGATAGGCGAACCGCGGCAATTCTTTTCGGCATGCCTGTTTTGCAGCTCCTGCTCTTCGGTTACGCCATCCGCAACGAGATCAATGAAGTCAAGCTCGGAATATGCGATCTGTCGCACGACACCGTCACCCGTAAACTCACCACAAAACTGCTTTCAACGGGCACCTTTATCGCCATTGATAATCTGCACAATCCCGAAGAGATCAATCAGACTTTTGCTTCTGGACTTGTAGATGAGGTTATTGTGTTTGAACCGGCATTTGCTTCCCGGCTTCAGCGAGTTGGAGTGGGGCATGTACAGGTGATCACCGATGGCTCCGACCCCAACGTTTCAAGAATTATAACAGGATATACGCTATCAGTGATACAGGACTATCTGAGAGAGTACCTCAAGGAAAAAAGCGGAGATACCCCACATGCTGGCGTGATATCTGTAACGGTAATGATGTTTAACCCTGCATTGAAGAGCGTTTATCTCTTTGTTCCTGGTCTTATGGCCCTGATTCTCATGCTGGTTTCTGCACTCATGACATCGATAAGCATTACAAGGGAAAAAGAGAACGGCACAATGGAGGTATTGCTGGTTTTCTCACTTAAACCCGCACAGATCATTATTGGAAAGGTGGTGCCCTATGTGTTGCTTGCTTTCATCAACCTCATCACCATTCTTGCACTTGCATTTTTTGTGTTCGGTGTTCCCTGCCGGGGAAGTGTGGTACTCTTGCTTCTCGAATCACTGCTTTTTATTGGTACAGCACTCTCACTTGGTATTTTCATCTCTACCATTACCGCATCACAGCAGGCAGCCATGATGATCTCTCTTGCTGGATTGCTGCTTCCCACCATTCTTCTTTCAGGATTTATATTCCCTGTTGCAAGCATGCCGCTTCCGTTGCAGGTGATCAGCAACATCATCCCGGCAAAATGGTACTTGATTATTGTTCGGGCTATCATGCTCAAAGGTGCAAGCTTCAGTTATGTGTGGAAGGAAACCATGGTGCTCGTTGTTATGACCGCAATTCTGGTAACGGCAAGCATAATAAAATTCAGCGAAAGGCTCCAGTAACCCAAAGAGAAAAACGCGTGAGGCGCTCAATAAGAGTCATTCTGGTTATCCTGCATAAAGAGTTTCTGCAGATATTCCGAAACAAGGGGATGGTGCCGATCATCTTTATCATGCCGTTTATCCAACTGCTGATTCTTTCCAATGCCGCTACATTCGATGTGAAACATGTACCGTTTCATCTTCAGGATCTTGATCGCTCATCATTATCGAATAATCTGGCCCGGTACTTTTCCAGCTCCGGATATTTCAGACGCACCGGTGAGTCATTTTCCAGCATCCAGGCAGTCGATGAACTGATCAGTCGAAAAGCCGATCTGGTAGTGGTGATTCCGAGGAATTTTGAGCACGACCTGATAACCCTTGGAAGCACTCCTGTACAGCTTATTATTAATGCCGAGGACGGATTTTCCGCCGGGGTGATCCAGGGATACACAAACGATATCATCACCGGCTTCAATAATGAACATAAGATGCTTTTTGCCAGAGCAGGTGCAGCATTTCCAGAGATTCAAGTAACCTCTTCAGGATGGTATAACCCTGAACTCGAGTACACGCACTATATGGTGCCAGGCATTCTCGTTATTCTGGTTACCCTGATAGGTCTTTTCCTTTCTGGAATGAATGTGGTCAGTGAGAAAGAAACCGGCACTATCGAACAGATCAACGTTACCCCTGTAAAAAGTTACCAGTTCATTACCGGAAAGCTGCTTCCATTCTGGATCATCGGACTTGGCGAACTTACCCTCGGTCTTTTCATTGCCCGCATAGTGTTTCATGTTCCTATGCTGGGGAGTTATCTGCTTGTTTACCTTGTAGCCTCCATCTACCTGCTTGTCGTCCTTGGTATGGGGCTTCTTATCTCAACCATAACCGATACACAGCAACAGGCTATGTTTGTCGCCTGGTTTTTTATGGTCATTTTTACCCTGCTCAGTGGACTTTTTACCTCAATTGAAAGCATGCCTGACTGGGCCCAGCTCGTTACAATGCTTAACCCTGTCAGACACTTTGTCGATATCATGCGCCGTGTCATGCTGAAAGGATCAGAATTTGCCGATATTACCGGTTCATTGGTTATTCTGTGCGTTTATGCTGCAGTAATGCTTACTCTTGCAGTAAACCGATACAAAAAGGTTTCTTACGTATGAATCTTTCTTTTGCATCAGGGTTCATAGCCCGCATTTTCTGATAACGGATTATTCCTGAACATTAATGGACGCATTCTGGCTTTCACTCGTCATTATTTTTATTGCTGAGCTTGGCGACAAAACTCAGCTTGTCGCTCTGACGCTTGCAACCTGTTACAACTCCTGGGTTGTTCTGTGGGGGATTTTCTGGGCAACCCTTGCCATTCATGTTTTTTCAGCCGGTATAGGCTGGTTTATTGGCGACAGGCTGCCTACCGACTGGATCAAGTTTGTTGCCGGTATGGCCTTTATAGCATTCGGTTTCTGGACACTCAGAGGCGATCAACTTGATGACGATGAAAAGAGCTGTAAAACGGGCATTAACCCCTTCTGGCTTGTCTTTTCAACCTTCTTCATGGCAGAGCTTGGCGACAAAACCATGCTCTCGACCATTACCCTCGCATCAACGCATCCTTTTCTCCCAGTCTGGATCGGATCGACTATCGGCATGGTCATTTCGGATGGACTGGCTATCATAGCAGGAAAAATGCTCGGAGCAAAACTGCCGGAAAAAGCAATAAAAATAGGAGCATCAGCCATCTTTTTTCTCTTCGGCATTTTCAGCATGTATGAAGGTGGCTCCAAATTTTCCTTTTATATATGGGGAATTGCAGTTGCGGCTGTTGCCCTCACAGGCTATATTTTTCTGCGTAAACCAAGTGAACGTCAGGGATGATTGCGCAGATCTATTTTGCCCGTTGTGGTACGGCTATTTCTGACAGCCATCTTGATGACTATCTTGAAATGATGCCCTCCGGAATTCGTTCATCAATTGAACGATATAGGCGATGGCAGGACAGGCAGGCAACTCTCTTTGGCAAGGTATTATTGCTGAAGGCCTTGCAAATACAATTTCAAGATACATGGTTAAGGAAATTCCAGTCGCTGGAATTGTCTGAATTCGGAAAGCCTTTTATAGAAGGTTGGCCTGAATTCAATATTTCACATTCAGGTGATATTGTGGTTCTCGCTTTAACTCAACACCATGCCATTGGCATAGATATCGAAAAAATCTGTCCTGTTGATAAAGATGATTTTGTAAAGGAACTCCCTGAGATTATCTCCTTTTATGAAAACCATGAAACTGATCAGGCCAACCATCTTTTTTTTGAATGCTGGACAAAAAAAGAAGCTGTTTTAAAGGGCGTTGGAAAAGGTCTTTTAGTCCCCTTGAAAGAGGTTGTACTGAACGGAGATCAGGCGATTATTGATAACAGCATCTGGTTTGTCAAAAAACTGCAAATAGACGACGGTTATTGCTGCCACGTTGCCACACAGAACCCTCTGGATCAGTTTATTGTTGAGTGTGTAAATTTGATGAATGGTTATTAACCCCTATATGGCTCCACTGCTTGAAATCAGGAATCTGTCCTTCGCTTATGAGGGATCAACGGCTCTTGTGTTTGACCGTCTCAATGTAGTCGTTCAGGAAGGGGAGTTTGTTCTGGTAAAAGGCCCTTCAGGATCAGGAAAATCAACGCTCTTGCGATTGATATGCCGACTGAACAAGCCACAGGGAGGCTCTATTCTTTTTCAGGGTAATGACACTACCACAATTGCCCCGGCAAAGCTTCGGAGCGCCGTCAGCTATGTTGCCCAGATACCCCAGATGATCGATGCCTCGGTCGAGGAAAACCTTCTCCTGCCGTTTTCCTTTGCCATCAATGCAGGTAAAACCCGTCCCGGCACGGAAGAGTTGAGAGAGATGCTGAGCAAATTTTACCTTGGAGATGTTCGTCCAGATCAATCTGCCATGAAACTTTCTATCGGGCAGAAACAGCGTCTGGCCATTATGAGAGCCCTTTTACAGAAACCTCTCCTGCTGCTGCTTGATGAACCCACATCCGCCCTTGATCAGGAGAGTGCAGCAATGGTTTTTTCCATTATGGAGCGGCTGAACACCGAAGAGCATAAAACCCTTATAACGGTTACCCACATCGATTACAAGCCTGAAACTGTAAGGCCTCTAACCTATACTCTTGCTCACCAGACACTCCATCTTCATGAGTCAGATCATTAATATCTCATCGAGCCAGCTTCTTCTTGCCCTGGTATTCATCCTTATCGCACAGGCGAGTTCCTTTATCTACCATCTCGGTCTTAACCGTGATATAACTATTGGCACAATCAGGACCTTTGCCCAGCTTTTTTTGATGGGATATGTTCTGACCTTTATTTTGAAGAGCTCCAACCCCTTCCTGGTCATGAGTGTTTTCATGGTGATGGTCGTCTCTGCCATGTTTATTATTAAAGGACGGGTGAAGGAAAAGCAGATCCCCTATATCATTCCGACATTTCTGACCATGCTTGTCAGTTATCTGGCAACTGCGCTCTTTGTTTCCGGACTGGTTATCGGCATTACGCCATGGTGGGAACCCCGGTATTTCATTCCTGCAGGAGGCATGGTGATTGGAAATTCAATGTCGGCGCTTGCAATCTCACTTGAACGGATGTTCAGGGATATGCGGCAGCAGAAAGAGCTTGTTGAAATGAAGCTCTCCCTTGGTGCCAATTACCGTGAAGCCAGTCTTGATATATTCAGGAACGCTGTTACTGCCGGCATGATTCCTTCAATCAATGCCATGATGGGTGTCGGCCTTGTTTTTATTCCTGGCATGATGTCAGGTCAGATTCTTGCAGGAACTGATCCGCTTATCGCCATCCGCTATCAGATTGTCGTTATGCTGATGCTGGTAGGCTCAACGGCGGTCAGTTCCGTGATTGTCATGCTCTTTGTCAGGCGTCGCTGTTTCGGCAGCGGGGAAGAGGTGTTACTTACTCCCCGCTGATTTCGCTGAAGCCCGTGAAACAATAAACAACACAATTCCTGCCAGCATCATGATGAAACAAAGTACCTGTCCCATGGAGAAATTCAGGAACACAAAGCCAAGCTGGGCATCAGGTTCACGAAAGTATTCGATAAAAAAGCGGACAAACCCATAACTGAAAACGTAAAGGGATGAAAGAAAGCCGGTAAATGGAGATTTCCTGCGCAGAAGCCAGAGAAGAACAAAAAGCACTATCCCCTCAAAAAATGCTTCATAGAGCTGCGAAGGATGTCGAAGTTGGTGGGTCGGAGCAAACGGAAAGTACATGCCAATAGCTGAATCGGTCACCCGGCCGTAAAGTTCACCGTTGATGAAGTTCCCAAGACGACCAAAGGTATACCCGAGGGGTAGGGATGGAATGAAGAGGTCAAATGTTTCAAAAAAACCAACTTTTCTAGAGCGGGTAAAGGCAAAAACCGCAAGAACAACGCCTATTACAGCTCCATGGTAAGACATCCCGGTTATTCCTGCGAAACGACATCCCCCGGGAGTGGACACCCAGGGAAGGAGAGTGCCGAGGGGATCGGCCAGAAAATCGCTCAGTCCGTAAAAAAGGATATATCCAAGGCGTCCACCTGCAACCACACCGACCATAATCCATGTAAGGGCATCTCCAATAAAAGAGCGCTCAAAAGGAAGCTTTTCGGAGTAAAGTCGATAATGGGTAAGGAGATAGACAATGGTAAACGCCACAATGTACATCATCCCATACCATCGTACAGCAAAAGAGCCTGCAGAAAAGATCACAGGATTCATTTGTGACGGCAAATTCTGCCACCAAAACAAAAAATCTGTCATAAACGTTGCTTTTTTATGATTTTGGCAAATAAAAAATTACAGAGACTTGTATCAAAATAAAATATAGTTAACTTAAAATCTTGCACATTTCTGTGCTTCGTTTTTCTACCCATTAACATACAAACACCTAATAGTATGGCTAAAATACTTGAAGGGCCGGCCATGAAGCTATTCAACAAATGGGGCATGCCTGTGCCAAATTATGTTGTAGTCATGGACCCCAATCGCCTCGAGCAGCTTGGAGAAGCTAATAAATGGTTGAGAGAATCAAAACTCGTTGTTAAAGCGCATGAAGCGATCGGTGGTCGATTCAAGTTGGGACTGGTTAAACTTGGTCTTAACCTCGAACAAGCTGTTGAGGCCGCAAATGAGATGATCGGACGCGAAATCGGCACTGCTGTTGTCCGCCAGGTTATTATTGCTGAAATGCTTGATCATGACGAAGAGTATTATCTTTCCATTGCCGGTAACCGTGACGGGGCCGAACTTCTTCTTTCCAACAAGGGTGGAGTGGATATCGAAGATAACTGGGATACCGTTAAAAGGCTTTTTATTCCCCTTGATGAAACTCCAAGTATTGAACGCATTACTGAAGCCGCATTAGAGGCGGGATTTGTAGGGGAAATCGCTGAACGTGTTGCAAAAATTACATCTCGACTTATACTCTGTTTTGATAACGAAGATGCACAGTCTATAGAGATCAACCCGCTGGTCATACGCAAAAGTGACATGCGCTTTGCAGCTCTTGACGCTGTCATGAACGTCGATTGGGATGCCAGGTTCCGCCATCCCGACTGGGATTTCAAACCCGTTTCCGAAATTGGGCGTCCTTTCACGGAAGCCGAACAGCAGATCATGGAGATCGATGCCCGTATCAAGGGATCGGTCAAGCTGGTTGAAGTTCCGGGCGGCAATATCGCCCTTCTTACTGCTGGCGGCGGTGCTTCCGTATTTTATTCTGATGCTGTGGTTGCACGAGGCGGCTCAATTGCCAATTATGCTGAATATTCCGGTGATCCTCCGGACTGGGCAGTCGAGGCTCTTACTGAAACCATCTGCAGGCTTCCTGACATCAAGCATATCATTGTCGGCGGAGCCATTGCCAATTTTACAGACGTTAAAGCGACATTCAACGGGATTATCAATGGATTCCGGGAGAGCAAATCAAAAGGGTTCCTTGAAAATGTGAAAATCTGGGTACGACGTGGCGGGCCGAATGAAAATCAGGGCCTTGCCTCGATGAAAAAGCTGCAGGAAGAGGGATTTGACATTCATGTCTATGACCGCAGCATGCCTATGACCGATATCGTCGACCTTGCCATGAATTCATAAGGGCGAAAGGGTATCACACATGAACCCCAAGAGAAACTATCTAACTTAAACCGGAAAGAATCGTGAGTATTTTAGCAAATCGGGATACACGAGCGGTCATCATTGGCGGTGTTGCCGGAGTAAATGCAGCAAGGCGGATGGCCCAGTTCGACTTTCTGATCAACAGGCCCCTGACTGTAGAGGCATTTGTTTATCCGCCGGAAGAAGGTCAGCAGAAAGAGATTTACCGGGGCGGTGAGCTGAACAACGTTACCGTTTATGCCTCGCTCCAGAAAGCGCTCGATGAAAACCCTCTAATCAATACTGCGCTTATCTACATAGGCGCATCGAGGGCATATCAATCAGCCAAAGAAGCACTTGATTCCAATGGCATCAAGCTGGTTACCATGATTACCGAAGGTGTGCCTGAAAAGGATGCCAAACGCTTGCGCAAGTATGCACTCGAAAAAGGCAAAATTTTTAACGGACCATCGTCAATCGGCATTATGTCGGCAGGGGAGTGTCGTCTCGGCGTAATTGGCGGAGAATATAAAAACCTTAAACTTTGTAATCTCTATCGCCCTGGTTCATTCGGCGTTATTACAAAGTCAGGCGGTCTGTCCAATGAAGCCATGTGGCTTTGCGCTCAGAACGGCAATGGCATTACCTCTGCAGTAGCCATCGGCGGAGATTCGTATCCCGGTACGGACTTTGTCACCTATCTCCAGATGTTCGAAAACGATCCCGAAACAAAAGCTGTTGTTATTGTCGGTGAAGTAGGCGGTACGCTTGAGGAAGAAGCCGCAGAATGGTTAGGTGCCGAAAAACGGCGGATCAAGGTCATTGCAGCTATTGGCGGAACCTGCCAGGACGTATTGCCGCAGGGAATGAAATTCGGGCATGCCGGTGCAAAGGAAGGTAAAAAAGGCCTTGGTTCCGCACGCTCTAAAATAAATGCTCTTCGTGAAGCCGGCGCATACGTGCCTGACACATTCGGTGGGCTGAGCAAGGCAATCAAGCAGGTATACCAGGAACTTCAGGCAACAGGTATTATCAGTCCAGAGCCCGAAATTGACGAGAAACTGCTTCCGGAACTACCACCGAGTGTGCAGGAAATCATGAAACAGGGCGAGGTAATTGTAGAACCCCTGATTCGCACCACCATTTCCGACGATCGGGGAGAAGAGCCTCGTTACGTTGGCTATGCCGCATCTGAACTTTGCGAGAAAGGATATGGAATCGAGGATGTTATCGCTCTCTTGTGGAACAAGAAACTTCCGTCCAAAGAAGAGTCTGAAATCATCAAGCGCATTATCATGATTTCAGCCGATCACGGACCGGCAGTTTCGGGTGCATTCGGCGCCATTATTGCTGCCTGTGCCGGCATTGACCTGCCACAGGCCGTTTCTGCCGGTATGACCATGATAGGCCCGAGATTCGGTGGTGCAGTTACCAACGCAGGTAAGTATTTCAAGTATGGTGTCAAGGAGTATCCTAATGATATTCCGGGATTTCTTGCATGGATGAAGCAGAACCACGGCCCGGTTCCCGGTATTGGACACAGGGTGAAGAGTTTGAAAAATCCTGATAAACGGGTGAAGTATCTGGTTGAATATGTAAAAAACCAGACAACGCTTCACACACCGTGTCTTGATTACGCACTTGAGGTTGAAAAGATCACCACGTCCAAAAAGGATAATCTTATCCTTAATGTTGATGGAACAATCGGTTGTATTCTTGTCGACCTTGATTTCCCCGAATTCTCACTGAACGGTTTCTTCGTTCTGGCACGCACGATTGGTATGATTGGCCACTGGATC
Organism: uncultured Chlorobiaceae bacterium; assembly: GCA_903851385.1. Lineage (GTDB taxonomy): Bacteria > Bacteroidota > Chlorobiia > Chlorobiales > Chlorobiaceae > Chlorobium. The sequence goes on from CAINOC010000042.1 coordinate 53,605, forward strand.
GATCAGAACAATCAGAATGCACGTCTGATCAGACTTTACGACTACCTGATCAACTATGCCGTCAAAGAAGAACGTGAAGTGCCGGAGAAAAAGTAGGTATTGCGGCTCAGCACTATACAGTGATCAATTCTCATGAAAAAAGGCAGGAACTCTAATTCCTGCCTTTTTTCTTTTCCTCGTGCTATAATTTTGCGAATTGCTGTGCTATTGTAAAAACCAGTAACATATTTTATTTTAAATGAATAGAGGAAAAATGACAAAATGTCGGCTAATATTTTTTTAATAATAATGGGCTTTACGCATTTTGTATTTTGTAACTACCGATAATTACGTTAAACTTGACAATCAAATCAGCCAATGGTTGGCTGATGGTTACTCAAGTGATTTGTGCTTTGATTACTTGCCTGTATCTCTTTCTATCAATGCACACGTTTACTGAGATTAAACAATGAATATTTACATCGGCAATTTGGCTTACACAGTTACAGAAGATGATCTTCGTGATGCTTTCTCCGAATTTGGAGAGGTCGCAAACGCAAGCATCATCAACGATAAATTTTCAGGCCGTTCCAAGGGCTTTGGATTTGTTGAAATGCCAAAGGACAGCGAAGCAAGTGAAGCTATTGAATCACTGAATGGCAAAGAGTTGAATGGCCGTACTGTTACGGTTAATGAAGCCAAGCCACGCGAAGAAAGAGCACCAAGAAGAGATCGTTACTAAGATTTTCGATTTTTAGTAAAAGCCAGACAGAATGCAAGTTTTGTCTGGCTTTTTTTTGTTTAGCCGATGTTTATCGATTGATCAGCTTCATCATGCTTTCAGGGTAACGCTCTCCTGCAGCAGCCCCCTTTGGTAAAGCCGAAGCGATTTCAACCATTTCCACCTCGCTGATTACAACAGATCCCGCTGCAATATTTTCTTCAAGGTATTTGCGCCGCTTGGTGCCTGGAATCGGCACAATATCATCACCCTGAGCAAGAACCCATGCAAGAGCCAACTGTCCGGCAGTAACTCCTTTTCTCCGGGCAATCTCTTCGATACGCGCTACCAGTTCAAGATTCATGGTGAAGTTATCGCCCTGAAAGCGGGGAGAGTTGCGGCGGTAATCATCGATTGCAAAATCATCAGGACTTTTCAACTGCCCGGTAAGAAAACCTCTTCCGAGTGGGCTGTATGACACAAAGCCGATACCAAGTTCACGGAGCGCCGGCAGCACCTCATTTTCCGGTTCACGACTCCAAAGAGAGTACTCACTCTGCACAGCGCTTAGGGGATGCACAGCATGAGCGCGTCTTATTGTCGTGACACAAGCCTCTGAAAGCCCTATATACCTTATTTTCCCAGTCGTGACCAGATCGGCCATAGCTCCAACAGTTTCTTCAATTGGGACCTCTGGATCTACCCTGTGCTGGTAATAGAGGTCGATGTGGTCAATGCCCAACCGCTTCAAGGAACCGTCACAGGCTGAACGTACATATTCCGGTCTTCCACTGATGCCTGTGATTGGTGCCCATCCGCCACTGGAGGACGGAGTGTTTCGCACGATCCCAAACTTGGTTGCAACAATCACCTGGTCACGCCGACCCTTGATAGCCTTGCTTATCAGCTCTTCATTGGTAAACGGGCCGTACATGTCGGAGGTATCGAGAAAGTTTACCCCCAACTCAATCGCACGATGGATAGTCGCTAGTGATTCCACCTCGTTTCGCTGGCCATAAAAGTCAGACATTCCCATGCATCCTAATCCCTGGGCAGATACTGTTAATCCCTGAGAGCCCAATTTTCTCTGTTTCATAGTAATAATTCTCCTTTTTTTATCTTTATTCTTCTTCGTTTCATGCACGTTTCCCAGCCCTCAGTGTCATGTTCAAGAAAGACCCTTGTTTAAAGAGGAGCTTTTTTATTATATACACTGTCATATTGGCGATAAATACCTTTCAGGATGTCTTCAGCCGGCTGAATCAGGTTATATTCTTTTTTGATGCTTGAATAGGTGCTGTATGAAGTGTTAGCGACAATGTCCGGATGAATACTTGTTGAGAAGCTGTTTACTGAAGAGGGATGCTGCTGAAGACTTCATTCCCTCATGAATATAAATTGAAAAGACTTTATGCGTAAAAAAATACTGTTTCTGAAAAAATATTTGAAAAACCCGCAAACCGTTGGGTCAGTCATACCCTCTTCCGAATTTTTGGGAAAAGCTATATACAAATCAGTCAAAGAGCTGGATCAGGCGACTGTCATTGAAATCGGTGCTGGAACAGGTGCTTTAACACAGTATATATCAAGCTTAAACCCTGTATTAGTTGAAATTGACAAGGAATTCTGTGTCTTGCTGAAACAAAATTATCCTCATTTAAACGTTGTCAATTCCTGCGCATTGGAGCAGCTGAAAAAGATTGACGAACGGGTTGGGCTGGTTGTTTCCATTCCTCTGATTAACAATCCATTCAAATTATCATTTATTCCGCTGTTAAATGATCTTTACGGCAAGGGATTATTAAAATGGTGCGTTATATTTACTTACGGTCTGACTGATCCTTTGGGGGAAGTAAATTTCGAAAGCAAAAAACGGAAGCGATTTGTTCTGCAAAACATTCCTCCCGCCCATGTCTGGGTTTACTCATAATCAGTTTTACGGGTTATATTTTTTTTACTCTTTGCATGTAACACATCCCTGATATTCTAAACAGAGAGAACAGTTTTGATGTGCCGGTATAACTATTGTTCATCAAGTCAAAACATGTTAAAAAAAAGTCTGCTTGTTCTTGCCGTTTTTATGGGGTGTACTTTTCCCGTTCCTGCCGGAACTGCTGCCACCTCATCATCAATCAAAGCCACAACAACCCTCAAGCCGACCGCGGCTGAGGATGAGGCCTGTAAATATATTACCCAATATTTACAGCATAATCATTACCGGAAAGTATCGGTTAATGACTCTCTTTCAACAGAGATATTCAATCGATATATCGATAATCTTGACGCCAGCAGAAGCTATTTTCTGGCCAGCGATATCGAAAGTCTTAGAAAGGATTATGGGTCCAGGATGGATGATGAATTTCTTGCCGGTCAGGCAGATGCGGGATTTGCTATATATAACAGGTTTCTCGGTCGGGCAAAAGAGAAAATGCTGTTTATGAGGGCTGCAATTGACACAGCTCATTTTAATTTTGCAGCACCAGATACTCTTGCTCTGGAACTCAAGGGTCAAAAATGGCCTTCAAGCGCAACAAATCTGACCGATCGCTGGAAAAAAGAGCTGAAATATCAATGGCTTAACCTTAAATACTCTGGAGAAAGCAACAAATCCATTCGCAGTGCCCTTATCAAAAGTTTCAGGAGCAGGCTCAACGTTCTGAACCATCAGAAGCCTGATGATGCCTTTCAGGCCTATATCAATGCCTTGGCAACATCGTTCGATCCGCATACAAGCTATTTTTCTCCCGAAGAGTACGAAAACTTCCAGATTGACATGAGTCGTTCTCTTGAAGGAATCGGAGCTAAATTGCAGACTGAAGCTGAATATACCGTAGTTAATGAAGTCATTCCCGGAGGCCCTGCATTCAAGAGCAATCTTTTGAGAAAAGGTGATAAAATTGTTGGTGTCGGACAGGGTAAAACAGCAGAGATTGTTGATGTCACTGGATGGAGAATCAATGATGTTGTCAAACGTATCCGTGGTAAAAAGGGCACGATCGTTCGACTGAAAATTATTCCCTCAAGTCATGCAGGTCGTGGCCCTGAAAAAATTATTCAACTCTTGCGAGACAAGGTTGATCTGGAGGAACAGGCTGCAAAGAAAACCATCATTCAAGAGGGTAGCAAGAAAATCGGCATTATTACCATACCATCATTTTACCTTGACTTCGAAGGTCAGCAAAAGAATACCACCAATTACGCCAGCACCAGCCGTGATGTAAGCCGTATTCTGAATGAATTGAAAGCTGAGCATGTTGACGGTATTGTTATCGATGTTCGCAACAACGGCGGAGGTTCTCTCGAAGAGGCTGTAAACGTGACCGGACTGTTTATACCAGGCGGCCCCGTGGTACAGATCAGCAATTCAAATGGAGCCAATTCGGTACTCAATGCCCAGGACACCCGCCAACAGTATAGCGGGCCCCTTGCGGTGCTGGTTAACCGTTACAGTGCCTCCGCTTCTGAAATATTTGCTGCTGCAATCCAGGATTACGGTCGTGGTGTTATCATCGGAGAGAGAACGTTTGGGAAGGGTACCGTTCAAAGTATCATCAAAATTGTACGTCCGATCACCTTTTATGAAAAGTCACCTGATCTTGGAGAGATAAAGCTCACCATCGCCAAATTTTACCGGATATCCGGGGGAAGCACGCAGCACAAGGGCGTTGTGCCCGACATTACCATGCCCTCCATGATCGACACTGCAACTGTTGGAGAGGATACTTATACCAGCAGTCTTCCATGGAGTACAATCACGTCGGCAATCTATCATCCAACAGCAGAGATCAACCTTGAAAAAATAAGCCTGCTCCGTGAAAAAGAAGCAGTGCGGGCATCTAAAAACACACCTTATCAGACCTATCTGCATGATTTGAGTACACTTGACCATATCCGCAAAAAAAAGTCAGTATCACTTCAGGACTCAGCGTTTAAATCGGAAATAGAAACTATTAAAAAGATTGAAAAGCAGTGGGTACCGGAACAGAATACTACAAAGGATATCAGCAAGGACGTACTGCTCAATGAAGCAGCAGGTGTTGTTGCCGATCTCACAACATTGTAAGTAGGGGAGGGAGGTTGCCGACGTTGTATGTGAAGGACTCTGGCTGGGAAAATATCTTTTGTTTTAGAGCTGGTTTCAATTGTATATTTTCTGAGCATCAAGAGATTTATTGATTAACTAACGAGAGGGGATTTTGATATGTTTGGTTTGGGAGGACAGGAATTACTGCTTATTCTTTTTGTTGTGCTGCTGTTTTTCGGCCCTCAAAAATTGCCGGAACTGATGCGAGGCCTCGGTAAAGGCATGAAGGAATTTAAAAAGGCACAGGCTGACCTTGAAGACGAATTCCATAAAGCCGTCGAGACCCCTGAGCCGCCGAAAAAACCTGTAGAGACAGCCGCTTCAAAAAAAGAAGATGAAGTTTCATCTGGAAAATCATCATAATACGCATGTCAGACAACGGTATTAATAAAAGTTAGGAGAGATATTCATGAAGGCTACAATGGCTAAACTTATTGCGTTTTTTCTTTTTTTCAGCACTCTTTCAGGGTGTGGCTATAACAGTATTCAGCTGAATGAAGAGGCAGTTAATCACTCTTGGGGTGATCTTGAGTCACAGCTGCAGCGCAGGGCTGATCTCGTTCCTAATCTTGTAGCAACAGTAAAAGGTGCTGCAAACTTTGAAAAAGAGACCTTGACGGCTGTTATTGACGCAAGATCAAAAGCAACAGGTATTCAGCTTACTCCTGCGATGCTCAGTGACCCTGCTGCCATGGCAAAATTCCGTGAAGCGCAGGGCAATCTCTCTTCAACTCTTTCGCGCCTGCTGGTAACAGTTGAACGGTATCCTGAACTCAAGGCAAACCAGAACTTCAGAGACCTGCAGAATCAGCTGGAAGGAACAGAGAACCGTATCAGTGTTGCTCGTCAGCGATATAATGCTGCTGTTGAGACGTTTAATTTCTCAATCAGGCAGTTTCCAAACTCTCTGACAAACTCACTTATGCTGAAACTGAAACCAAAAGAGTACTTTAAGGCTGATGCAGCCGCTAAAGTCGTACCGGGAGTAAAATTCTGATTAGACCAAGTACCAAATCGCCATTGGTGAGGCGGGGATCGTGGATTATCTCCACGATCCTCCTGGTTGGAGTTCTGCAGCTTCTGACGTTTAGCACTCTCTTTGCGGCACTTGCGGTACCTGCTCTTACCGGTCGGGTCAATGATTATGCCGGAATGATTTCTGCGCCAGCCAAAGCAGGGATTGAAGCAAAGCTCAAGCAGTTTGAAACCGCCGAGTCAACACAGATTGTTATTCTTACCGTTCCTTCGCTTAAGGGTGACGTAATAGAGGATTTCTCTATTCGGGTGGCTGAGGCATGGAAAATTGGTCAAAAAAAGACCGATAATGGCGTCCTGCTCATTGTATCAAGAGATGACCACAAGGTACGCATTGAGGTTGGATATGGACTTGAAGGCAAGCTGACCGATCTGATCTCCGGCAGGATTATAAGGGACGAGATTACACCGGCCTTTAAGGCTGGGCAGTTTGATACAGGGTTCGCCAAAGGAGTTGATGCAATTATTGCAGCCGCTCATGGTGAATACAAGGCAAAGCCTAAAGCTGCGCGTAAAGGCGATTCGCCTTCAATGCCATTACTTTTTATCATCTTCTTTGTCATCTATGTAATTTTCCAGATTGTTCGAAGATTTTTTGGCGGTGGCTTCGGAGGAGGAGGATTCTTTGGAGGCGGTGGGTTTGGCGGAGATGGTGGTGGCAGCAACGACGACAGTTTCAGTGGCGGCGGTGGAAGCTTCGGCGGTGGCGGTTCATCTGGCGATTGGTAAAATCTGTCTCAAACTCGATCAGCAAGATAACCTTCGGGAGTTCTTGGGTTACCCTATGTAGTGTCTGAACGAAAAGACGCTATGATATTATATAATAATATGTTATACTGGTATTTGAAGGTCGAAAATATTTGAAAATTTCAGTGAATCCTTGATCAAAAGCGTAATAACCCCTGATTATAAGCATTGTTGACTGAAAAAAGGTGTTACAGGGTACCCTCAGACAGAAACCAGCTCCAAACTTCGTTTTCC